>CAMYFZ010000013.1 GCA_947255165.1 uncultured Varibaculum sp. | reverse complement strand
CTCGCGGCCGAAGGCACCGAAGGTACCTGAGGCAAAAAGCGAGAAAACGCCACCTACTCTTGGTTGCGGAATCTCGCGGCCGAAGGCACCGAAGGTACCTGAGGCAAAAAGCGAGAAAACGCCACCTACTCTTGGTTGCGGAATCTCGCGGCCGAAGGCACCGAAGGTACCTGAGGCAAAAAGCGAGGAACCGCTACCAGCATCTGAGTTAACAGACTTTCCAAAGTTTAGCGGATATGCACGCCAGAACTAAACTCTAGAGCCGAAATGTGACCACTCCCGCGGATACCCAACCGCGACACAGCGATCACCGCCGCACAATCACCCTAAACGGTGTCGCGAAAACCCTGCCGCGCGAAACTAGTGATCTACGATCCCATACAACCGATCGCCGGCATCGCCTAGACCGGGGCGAATATAAGCTTCGGGGGTGAGCCCATCATCTAGCGCTGCTACCACTATGGTTACTTCTGCCCGATGACCGATGTGTTCTTCCACGTGCTTAACCCCTTCGGGCGCTGCCACCAGGCAGATACAGGTCACGTCCCGTGCGCCTCGCTCTAGGGCATAGTCGATAGCCGCCACCAGGGTACCCCCGGTAGCGAGCATGGGATCGACCAGGAACACTTGCCGGTCAGTTAAATCCTGAGGTAGACGATTCGCGTAGGTTTCGATCGCCAAGGTTTTTTCGTCCCTTTTCATCCCCAGGAAACCGACCTCTGCAGTCGGCAGCAAGGCAGTCATTCCCGAAAGCATTCCCAAACCGGCACGCAGGATCGGGATCACGATCGGGCGAGGCGTCGAGATCACCGCGCCCTCCATCGATTGAATCGGGGTTTCAATCTGCTTCGGGGTTACCCGTACGTGCCGGGTTGCTTCATAAGCGAGCAGGGTAACCAGTTCATCAACCAGTTGCCGAAACACCGAAGAAGGAGTGTCTTTATCTCGAAGAATGGTCAGTTTATGTTTCACCAGCGGATGGTCAATGACTTTAAATTCCATACCTCAAAATTAGCCTGTTTTTGACGCTTCCGCCCACTCTTTACGGTTCCCTCTTTGGAAAAAACTCTCCCGCAGGCGAATCCGCGCAAAATCTGCTCGAAACCAATTCCCTTAAGCCGCGAGCTCGCCCTCCCTAATACCACCCATCCAAACCCGCACAGCCCGAATAGTTTTACTTCGCATAAAAATCCCCTCCCATTTCCCCTCCAGGCAGGCAAACCCTGTTCTACCCTAGGAATTACCCCCAAACCAGGAGAGATAGATGAGCCAGAAAGAACACGGGATTAGCGAAGCCGACAATATCAAAGTCCAAAAAATCCCTAATAAAGTTTATGAGGCCGAGTTATACCGCTTGCAGGGAGAACTCGGGAAGTTGCAGACTTGGGTGAAAGCCACTGGTGCCCGAATCGTGGTTATTTTCGAGGGACGTGACGCGGCTGGTAAAGGCGGCACTATTAAACGGATGACCGAGTATCTCTCCCCGCGCGTGGCCCGAATCGTAGCCCTCCCTAAACCTACCGAGCGTCAAGAAACCCAGTGGTACTTCCAGCGTTATATCGAACACCTGCCCGCTGCCGGTGAGATCGTGCTCTTTGACCGGTCTTGGTACAACCGCGCCGGAGTAGAAAAAGTGATGGGATTCGCCAGCCCAGACCAAGTGCAACTCTTTATGCGCCAATGCCCTATTTTTGAACAAATGCTGGTGGAGGACGGAATTTACCTGCGTAAATACTGGTTCAGCGTGTCCGACAAAGTGCAGTACAAACGTTTCAAATCCCGCCTGGGCGATCCTTTGCGTCAGTGGAAACTCTCGCCTATGGATCTAGAGTCGATCACCCGTTGGGAAGATTATTCGCGCGCGAAAGACGACATGATGGTGCATACCGACACTTCGGTAGCGCCGTGGCATCATGTGCTTTCTGATTCCAAGAAGCAGGCGCGGCTAAATATGATCCACCATTTCCTCGAATCTATCCCCTATACGGAGATTGAGAACAATTCGGAGCCGATCCATCTACCCCCGCGCCCCAGTTCCAGTGGTTACGTGCGTCCCTCGGTGGCGGTTTCCAAGTATGTTCCCGATTTCGCTGGTAAAGAGGTGGAGATACACAAGAAAAAGAAGGCGGAGGGTAAAGGGGAAGATCTCAAGAAGTATCGCGATAAAGAAAACTAGGAACTTCTAGTTCCGCAATACCGGTGGGGTGGGAGAACAGCTTCTTACCCCACCGGTTTTTGCGGCTAGTAACCGGTATGCTTTAGGGAGGCTGCATGGACAAGATAGCACTGGTAACTGGCGGTTCGCGCGGAATCGGCGCCGCCATTTGTAAGGAACTTTCTCGTGACCACCACGTTTTGGTGGGGGCAACTACCGAGGAGGGTGCGCGGGCAGTAGCCGATACCCTCCCTTCGGCTGAGCCTTGGGTGGTTGATCTTTGTGACGAGGACGCCCTCGCCGCTAAGGCTGCCCAGCTAAAGCGACTAGATTTACTGGTCAATAACGCCGGGCGGCTAAGTAAGGGAAAGGTAGCTGACGCCTGCCGTCAAAATTGGCGTGATGACTTGGAGATAAACCTGGTAGCTCCCATGGATTTAACCCGCCTCTGCATCCCATTGTTGCGGGAAACAAAAGGGCAGGTTATTTTCATAAACTCGGGGTCAGGGTTAGATTCCCGCGGAAGTTCGGCAATCTATGGCGCCAGCAAGTTCGGTTTGCGGGCCCTCGCTGATCGCCTGCGCGAGGAGGAGCGCGGCAAAATCCGGGTAACCTCCATCCATCCGGGGCGAGTAGATACCGATATGCAACATATTCTACAGGACGACGCAGGCTACTATGATCCGGAAGATCATATGACGGTGGAATCTATCGCGAGAGCGGTGCGTTTCGCTATTGATTCTCCGGAAAACGCGATGGTGGAAATGGTGTCGATTCGCCCCGTACGCCAGGTACGCCGCTAGGTATATACGGCGATAGGTATATGCGGCGATAGGTCTATTAGGAGCTAGTCCTGGGCCTATTTTCCGGCAGTTGCGCCATTGCGCTTATCTTCACTGGTTTCAAAGGAAGTGTTTTCCGCAGGGAAAACTTTTTTCGCGTCCTCACCGAGGACGGTATGAGTAATCGCCACTTCCCGCGCCAGTTTGGTTAGGCGCCGCTCCGCCGCGTTACGCTGCTTAGCCTGCATCAACATATTGTAAAGAACCACTACTACCAGGGCATACAACAATAGATCGGCCCCGCGTCCTACCCCTAAAAAACGAGCAATCGCGGTGGTGATCCCCGGGAAAATCACTACTATTACCGCAGCAATTGCAAAAAGTAGAATCCCTAGGCGGCGCCAAGCGGTCTGTTTCGCCCCCAGATTGGCTTTGAACATGAAGAGGGAAAGTCCCAGCACCAAAATAATCAGCAGGATTTTTATCAACATAGCTACCCCTATTTGATTAGTAATTCGGTGAGGATATTTATGGAGTTAAGCAGTGATTGCCCCTTGGCTTTGGAGTAATCGGTATAGCGGATTAGGACGTTGTGCTCAGCCCAAGGAAGTCTCGTCCGCGCCAGTTGCGCCACGATCTCCGAGGCATGCGCCATCCGGTTCTGCAGCAGGTTTACTTGCTCAAACGCATCGCGCCGTAGCAGCCGCAATCCGTTATGAGCATCAGTAAGTTTCAATCCGGTGCGGTTGGCAGTCACCCGAGCCGCGGTTTTTAGTACCAGACGCTTCGCCCAACCTACTTGGGTTTGGGAAGACAAGAACCGCGACCCGAATACTATTGCCAAGTCCTCCTTTTCGGCCTGTTCCACCATCGCCAGGCCGTCCTGCACCCGGTGTTGGCCATCGGCATCAAAGGTAAGCAAGTATTTTGCCGGGGTAAATTCCCGCACGTATTGGATTCCGGTCTGTAGTCCCGCTCCTTGCCCCAGGTTTACCGGGTGGCGAATAACAGTCGCACCTGCAGCTGCTGCCACCGCGGCGGAGCGATCCCGGGAACCATCATCTATACAGACCACATGAGGAAAGGTGGGTAGCAGATCTTTAACTACTTTCCCGATCACCTGGTCCTCGTTATATACGGGGATGATGACCCAGGTGTCATCTCTAGCTGCCATGGTCGTGGTTAGTCCCCTTTTCCTGCGAAGCTGATTACTTTTTCTAGAATAACAAGCATTTGGGACTTTTCTTATAGGCGCCAGGCTCGCTAGCACTTATAATAAGGGTGGACATCGGGAAGTCAGCCAAAAATCATCTGGCATTAAGGGCTATCCCATACCAGACCCAGGAGGTTACTTATTCTTATGACTGCAGAGTTTATTCCCGCCGCAAAACCCATTATTGGCGATAAAGAACGCGCCGCGGTGGATGCGGTTCTAAAATCCGGCATGGTGGCGCAAGGCCCGCGGGTAGCAGAGTTCGAAGAAAAGTTCACTGCCCAGATGGCCAGTGGCGATGGCCAACAGTCAGTAATGGTTAACTCTGGTACTTCCGCCTTGCATGTGGGACAGCTGGCTGCCGGGATTAAACCGGGTGACGAAGTAATCGTCCCCTCCTTTACTTTCGCTGCCACTGGCAACTCCGTCGCGATTATCGGCGCTACCCCGGTTTTTGCCGATATCGAGGACGACTACTTCTGTCTAGATCCCAAATCGATTGAAGCCTCCATTACCCCGAAGACCCGCGCTATCTTGCCGGTTCACCTTTACGGGCATCCGGCAAATATGACCGCCATTATGGATATTGCTAAGCGTCACGACCTCCTAGTATTCGAAGACGCCTGCCAGGCACATGGCGCTACCTGGAACGGTCAGCAGGTAGGCACTTTCGGGGCTTTCGGAGCTTTCAGCTTCTACCCCACCAAGAATATGACCGCCGGCGAGGGCGGGGCGATCACCACCGGGGACGCCGAACTCGCCCGTGAAGCCCGGATGATTCGTAACCAGGGCATGGAAAAGCGCTACGCTAATGAGCTAGTGGGGCTTAACAACCGGATGACTGACATTAATGCCGCCATCGGCCTGGCGCAGCTGTCTCAGGTTTCCGATTGGATGGAAAAACGCCGCGCCAACGCGAAGTTCCTAAACGAGAATCTGCAGGGAGTCAAGGTTCCGCCGGTAGCTCCAGAGGCTGAGCACGTCTACCACCAGTACACTATCCGGGTAAGCGAAGACCGCGACGGTTTTGCGGCTGCTCTTAAGGATGAGTACCAGGTTGGTTCCGGTGTGTATTACCCGATTCCTAACCACCGCCTGCCCTCCTTGACTCCCTACGCCAAAGGTCTGGAACTGCCGCACACCGAAAAGGCCGCGAAAGAATGCCTATCGCTGCCGGTTCACCCCTCCCTCTCGCAAGGCGATCTGGAGCGGATCGTGGAAGCGGTAAACACACTGGCCAAGGCGGGTGCATAAAGAATGGCGAACCTGCGTTACGGGATTATCGGTATCGGCTCGATGGGCCGGCACCATGTACGTAATATCCGCGAGTTGCCCGGCGTTGACCTGGTAGCGATGGCGGACCCAGCTGGGGACAAGTTTGGGGTTTCCAAGGGGATGGAAGTCCTCCCCGATATTGACGCCTTGATTGCGCAAGGGCTGGATGCTTGCGTAGTAGCAGTTCCGACCGTTTTCCACGAGGAAACCGCGTTGAAACTAGCCGAGGCTGGAGTTCATACCCTGGTAGAAAAACCGCTTTCTACCGACGCAGAATCCGGGGCACGGATTGTGAAAGCATTCGCGGATGCCTCTTTGGTAGGAGCCGTCGGGTATGTGGAGCGCTGCAACCCCGCCCTCCTGGAAATGAAGAAACGCATTTCTGCGGGGCAGCTGGGTGAGGTTTATCAGATTTCTACCCGCCGCCAGTCTCCGTTCCCGGCCCGAATCTCGGATGTGGGGGTAGTCAAAGATTTAGCTACCCACGATGTGGATTTGACTGCTTGGGTGGCCGGCTCGAACTATGCGTCAGTGTCGGCGGTAACCGCTTACCGGTCAGGCCGCGAAAATGAGGACATGGTCAATGTGGTTGGCAAACTGGAAAACGGAGTGCTGGTAAACAACCTGGTGAACTGGCTTTGTCCTTTCAAAGATCGCAAGACTATTGTGATTGGTGAAAAGGGTGCCCTGGTGGCCGACACTATGATGGGCGACCTCACTTTCTATCGCAACGGATCAATTCCGGTGGAGTGGACCCAGGTTGCTAACTTCCGTGGAGTTTCCGAAGGTGAAATGACCCGCTACGAGCTCACCAAACGGGAGCCGCTACGGGTAGAGCACGAGCATTTCCGGGACGCTATTTTAGGCAAAGGCAACGATCACGTCTCCATGTCGGAGGCTCTGCAAGCTTTGAAAGTGGTAGAAGAAATTCTGGAATCTGCCACACGAGCTTAGCGTTTGATATTTCCAGCGTCTGTTAATTAAATTAACGGGGTTCGGCGATCCGCAATAAGGATTGCCGAACCCCGTTTTTCTAACTTTAAAACTTACAATCGCGCTGTTTGTCGACTAACTGGAGCACTTCAATGCTATTAATTTAATTTTTTGAAACCACGTAAGACTCAGCATTCATTGAGCAGAGAAAAACACTTATTATCTCTCTAAATCAAAGCGTTAGATTGCAACATTGGGGGAGCCCCAAATACTGTCCTCTTGATTAGGTAAATCATGACGAAATTTCGGTATACGGTAAGCTAGTCAAGATGGTTTTCCCTAAGTTTCGCACCAGTTCTCCGCCGCCACTCGTCGGGCGTCTGGATGCATTAACGGGACTCCGCTGGTGGGCTGCTTTTGCAGTATTCGCCTTCCATGCCAGAAATTTTGCTCCGCTTCCTGGTTACGGTCTGATGGAATACGGCAGATATGGAGTTAGTTTTTTCTTTGTACTATCCGGTTTTGTGCTTACCTGGTCGGCAAAACCCACCGTTACTGTGCGGCAGTTCTGGTTTCGCAGGATCGCGCGGATATGGCCGGCTGCCATGGTGGCCTTGCTAATAGCTATTCCTATATTTCACCCTTGGTGGCACTCTCCCCAAAGCCCGTGGGAAAAACCCTTCTCCCTGCTGGTAATTGCCCTTTCGATTCTCTTTTTGCAAGGTTATTCCACGCGACCTGAGATTCTTTTCTCTGGAAACCCTGCTGCCTGGACATTAAGCTGCGAATTTCTTTTTTACTTTATGCACCCGTTTGTTAACGGAATAACCTCCAAATGGGGGAAACGCGGTAACCTTGCCCTATTTTGGGCTACTGTTATTGTCGCTACCATTATTAACTTTTTGGGGTTAAGTTCAGTGCCTGTCCCATTTCTACGGTTATGGGAGTTTTTCTTGGGGATGTCAGTCGCTAACGCTCTGCGGTGGGGGTGGCGCCCTAGGATCCCAGTATCAGGAACATATATCCTAATAGTTGGACTAATATTAATCCCCTGGCCTCCTATCGCCAGACACCTGCCCTCCTGGCTGATTAACCTGATAGTCCTGTTCCAACCAGTTCTATTTGGGACTGTTTTCGCCCTAATGATTGCGGCAACCGCCTATAGGCAGATTCTAAAAAAACCCACCATCATGGACAGGTGGATACTGGTTAAAGGCGGGGAATGGTCATACTGCTTTTATCTAGTGCACGCCTCTTTCATATATATATTGCGAGATCTATTTGGTCAGCAACCGGCTGGACAGATTGGCATAAATCTCTGCTGGTGGTTACTGCTCTTCCTTCTAGGACTGGCGGTAACCGCACTTCTCCATCTTTTGGTTGAAAAACCGGCGGAAAAATACCTTCGCGCCTGGGGGGATCGAAAGTTTGGCGTCAAAAAAAGAGACCACTAAATCAGGGTTATCTATACTTCATTTTCAGTATTTTAAAATCGGATACAGATATCTCTTCTGCTTATTTCAGTTTGTTTTCTAAACGTTCCCGCCAGTATCTAACCCGATTTATTTGCGCCCATCGAAACTCGGATTCCCTCTCGGTAATTGCTGAATACAGATGAAGAGGACGTTCACCTCTATGTACTAAACTAAGGCTTTTGAGCGCATCCGATAGTTCTCCTCTTTCCAGGTGACGTAGTGTCATTGCATACGAGCGGGATAGCGGGTAGTCATATTTCGGATCTTCCGTGCGTAATCGGGTTAGATATTCACTCATCCAGACAAGGTCTTGTTCATCCCAATCGTTAACCTCCGGGCGTTGACGAATCGCACCCAAAACATGAATTCTCGCAATTTTCACCGCTAATGCATGCCGAGTCTGCTGATTCCAACGTTGGACGAATGAAGTCTGCCATATCTCTTCCCAAGCAGGTCCCATTTCTGCTATCGCCCGCGGTTTACTGGCTCTATCCGAAGCATCATTGGATAGAACATACGCTGGATCTTTAGGGTAGAAAGAAATTCGAGCCCCCGGAGCTGTCCACATGCGAGCAGTAACTCGAATATCCTCACCAGTTACCACATTTTCTAAGAACGGATCCTCATCAATAGTCATCAAATGCCTATGGAAGAGACCATGAGGGGCGGTACGGTAGAACAACCCGTCTTTAACCGGTGAGAGAGATGAATTCTTCAGAGTTGGTAACAGGAAGCGATTTCTTTTACCCTGTTTTTGCAATGGAGCAATGATGCCATTCGCTCCATCCTTTTTTGCCCGAGAAAGCATGGTAGAAATGGCGCCGGGTTGGTAGTAATCATCAGAATCTAAAATACCAACCCACTGGGCAGTTGTTTCCCGTAAACCCGCATTTGAAGCCGCCCCTGGCTGACCATCTTTCCCCAGAAGTTCAACCACCTTTATTTTTTCGGGTAGGTCGAAATTAAGTTGCGACAACTCCAAGTTATGTAGAACCAGGACAATTCCCACCGCTGGTTCCTTCAATACGGAGGAAAAACATCGTTGCAGTAAATCGGAACGCGATAAATCATGAAACCGAACAATTAGTTCAACTTCGTTGTCAGACATGTTTCCCTCCTACCTTGAGACATTTTCTTGCGCCTACCCAGAACGAGACCATTTCAACTGTTTCTGCCCTTATCTGAGCACCTATAAGAAACTAGCTAACAGCTAGTTCCTTTGCCACTGTTTTAGCGCGATCACTCCACGTTTGTGAGGTGCGAAAGGCAAGAGAGTTTTGGGTCTTTTCTGAGACTTCCTCCCAGTTATCCCGAAGGTCGCTTATGACGTTTACATAACTATTAACATTGTTGGGGACCACCCATCCCAAATTATTCTTGGCTACAATCTCTGCGGCTTTCGTGCCTTCACTGGCAAGAATGGGCTTACCATAACCCACATATTCGTAAAGCTTAACTGGAACAGCAAATTTCCAATAGCTTGACGGCTTCACCGTTATTAGGCATACCGTTGCCTCATCGTAAAATGGTTGTAAACTATCAGCCCCACTGTGAACAACTTTGACGTTATTATTTTCGACTACTAGCGCTCTTAACGACGATTTTTCCCAACTAGTTTCGGGTACACAAAGGGTAAGTGGGATTTTCGTAACTGCTGCCGCTTCAACGAGCCGATCTAACTGATAGTGCTCCCCTAAGCCTCCCACATATAAAAGGGAAAGCTGACGAGGGGCGGTAGCGCATTCGTGAAGTTTGCAACCAGGGGGTAGGGGGACAACCTTTTCCACCCGCAGTTCGGGAATTTTTTCTGCCATCTCAACCGAAGGGACAAAAATGCGGTTGCAGTACTTTAGATAAACTCGTAAATCACGACGGAATAGCTGGCGCATTAACATGGCCAAAGGTCGCCCAACTGCTTTCACGTATAAATCCCCTGCCCAGTAGATGTCCCGATAAAATACTCCCATCGGTATCGACTGCTCTCTTAAGAACTTAAATATTTTCATGTCCAAAAGGGGGCGGAGGGGAAAGTGTTTAGGTTCAGAAAGCAAAAGGGGAATATTCGCATTCTCTGAATACATAAAGTCGAACCTAGTTCCCGATCTCACTCGAGATTTCAGTTCTTTAAACTTAGCTTTCCGCTCAGCACCAGTTCCGCTTAAATCAAAAACTTCGTAGCCGAGATTCGAAAACGCCTCACGCATTTGGTAGGGGCGATTCTTCGACGCAGTATTACTACCTGCCGCCACACGATAGGGGGCATGAAAAATCATTGCGGGCATTTAGTCTTCGGCTCTTTTCAATCTGGTGTTCTAGCGGTAATCCCATCATACTAAGGAAGCATCTTCCCCCGGTTTCTAAATGTTCTCTTTAGTTTCCAGGTCAATTAAACCTAGTATCTGTTTTGCCTGTGCTAACTTGCTGTATATGCATGGTAGAAACAGCGAACCAAGAATCCTCCACTTTCATGATTGTGCTGATGTAGGTCTAAATCTAGTTAAGGCCGCTCATAGACAGGGATTAAACTGGCGATACCTTAGCGCCGAGGAAGTCCGCCCGCCAAAGACTCACGCTGGTTTTGTCGCTGGGAAGGTATTTTCCGCTAAACTTTTGGCAAATCGTTGGCGCTCAGTTCACAGAGCAGAACTGGTTCACATTCACTACGCTATGGTAGTCCCGAAAGCCACTTGGCCACCGATGCCAAAACGACCATATTTTTTGCATTTACACGGAACGGATATCCGAAAACACTGGAAGAACCCTAAAATTCATGGATTGGTGCAACGATGGATTGACGGTGCAAAACAGGTCTATTACACCAATCTTGACACTCAGGAAGAAGCCACTGCAGCCCGATCTGACGCTCAGTTTATGCCAGCTTTCGTAGATCCAGATAGCATCGTTGATTGGTATCCTCCCGAGTCCGAACCACAAAAAATTATTTTTCTGTCTCGCTGGGAACCAGTAAAGGGAACCGCTCGGCAATTTCCGTTTATAAAAGCGCTTAAAACCGCATTACCTAATGTGGAACTAGAAGGCCTAGATTGGGGGCCCCAAGCCGAAGAAGCTAAATCTTTGGGGGTAAAACTAGTTCCCAAAATGACGCATAGTGATTACCTTAACTGGATGCGTTCAGCCTCAATCGGCATCGGGCAAGCAAATAACGTTCTCGGGGTTTCCGAGTTTGAAGCCATAGCTAGTGGCCTACCCGTAGCGGTACTCGGCCACCGACTTCCACGTCCAGACGACAATTCGACTCCCCCGGTTTTGGAGGGCACCATCGATGAAGTAGTTTCCCAGATTCGGGAAACTCTGCAAGATCCTGCTGCTGGCAGCGCTAAACTTCAGGGAAGGAAATGGGTTTTTAGTCATAACGTCGCTGACCCGTACATAGATCTGTTACAAGCGGAATACCGAAAAACCCTTGGGTATCCAGCTATCTGACTTTCCCTGACATTAGCCGCCGTACTCCAGTAGCAAATGCCCAACGCAGATTAGAGTCCTTTTCAGTTATAGCCGCCACGTAACCCCGGGGGAATATCCGCTCCCGCATATTCGCCCGTTTCCAAGACGCATTTGCGGCTAACACATCCTGCAGGTTTCCATCTTTGAGCGCCCAGATTATTCTTTGATCCCGCAGGCTTAGTCCCCGATAACAGGTGGGGTCATAAGAGATAAGAGTCTGCAAATAATTCTGGAGCCACTCAAAATCCCCCGGCTGCCACTGATCTGCCGAAGGACGCAGTACCACCGCACCCAAAACATGAACCCTAACCATTTTAACTGCCAAAGAATGCCGGGTTTTCTTATCGAAATCTTTAACTTGCGGCTCTTTAAGGAGAGCAACGTAAGGTGCGCCTGATTCCGCTAAGGGACGGGGAGTAAAAGTAACTCTGGTCTTCGCGTCTTTACCCACAACATAGGCAGGATCATTCCAGTAATAAGAAAATCTTCTCCCAGAGGTCCAAAGTAAGGCAGTCACCCGCATATCTGATCCCGCAGGAAATTCAGGGCCAAATTTATAGGTAGATTCGGCTAACATATCACGCTTGAAAATCCCCAAGGGAGCAGTACGATAAAACATTCTATCCCGTGCCGCCTGCAAGTTTTTCTGACGAAGAGAAAGTGGCTTAATCTGGTTATTTAACTGCAACTGATGTTTTTGGGGCGCAATCACTCCATCAGCTTTATCCTGGATTGCGTGTCTGCGCATCGCTTCCAGGGCACCCGGTTCGTACCAATCATCAGACCCCATAATGCCGACCCACTTTGCCTTAGCTGCGGCAATTCCGGCATCGAAACATGCTCCCGGTCTCCCCGCAAAACCATCTAGCTTTTCAATACGAATTCGCTCATCCTGGGGTAGATCTAAAACACTCGGGTCAATATTGTGCGCAATAATAAGAGGTGCGGTCTCGGGATCCCTCAGTAGCGATTCAACCGCTCTACGGATTGGTCGCGACTGATCGTGTACCGGAACAACTATTTCAGTTGAGATTTTCAAGCTAATCCTCCGTTATTAAACGTTCCCTACCCTAGTTTAAGTGTGTATTAGCTATAGGTAGCTAATGTGCAATGAGGTTATCTTTGCCAGATTCTCGCGGTAGTAACCCCGCTAGCTCCGCTTGATGGGCGAAGGCGGGCATAGCTGCTACCACTTCCGAAAAAGTACCTTTAGCTTTGATTTCTCCGTCCTCCATAAAGAAGAGTACATCACTATCTTTTATCGTCGATAGGCGGTGAGCAATAGAAATCATGGTAACTTCGCCCCGCAAATTTTGGATTGCTTTGGAAACTTCTGCTTCAGTTTCAGTATCGAGGGCGCTAGTGGCTTCATCTAAAATTAAGATAATCGGATCGGAGTACAGTGCCCGCGCGATTCCTAGACGTTGCCTTTGTCCCCCTGACAACCCAATACCACGTTCTCCCACCGTTGAAGCTAATCCGCCTGGTCTTGCTTGAACTGTCTCCCACATTTGAGCTTTCTTCAAACAAGAAATCACTTTCTCGCGATCGATTTTTCCTTTCCAGGTAAGTGCCACATTCTGTTCAATAGATCCATCAAAAAGTGACACCTCTTGAGGAACATAACCTACAATAGCGCGCCAAGCTGCCATAACATCCTTCAAATCCGCATCATCAACATGGATAGAGCCAGATTCTGGCTCCAAAAGGCCAAGCAGAATATCCACCAAAGTTGATTTCCCGGAACCGGATTCTCCGACAATACCTACTGAAGTTCCCATATTGATGGTTGCGGAAACATTTTTTACTGCTGCATCCGTCCTACCGGGATAGCGGAAAGTAACTTTATCAAGTATGAGCTGTTTAGGTTCTTCCTTGATCGGTTCTTTTCCGACAATTTCCTTCATTTCTAGGTAATGCTGCGCCTCCTGGATGTCTTTCAAAACCGCATTTATTTGCGAGGCATTTGCGTTGAGAACATTGACTGTTCCCTGGAATCCGGTGATGGTAGGAATCAGGCGCATACCGGAAACAGCGAAAAGCACAACTGAGTTTATAGCCGCGTCCATTGATCCAGATAACATGTAGGCGGCTCCGCCAATAATTAACAAACCACCAATTAGTGCCGAATCCATAACAAAACGGGGAACCGAACTAAGGAATTGGATGTTAGCGCGTGCGCGGGTCGCGTGATAGCGAGCGCCTTGCACCACATCCGAAACTTCATCGAACTTGTTGCGTAGAGTAACCTCTTTTAAAGCCCCAACCATATCCGTCATAAGCCCGGCGGCTTTATAGGAATATCTGCGGTTTACAATTCCCGCTTCAACCGTTCTGCGTGAGAGCAAAAAATAAATCCCGACAGCAATAATTCCTAAATACGCAATAGTGGCTACCGCCGTTATTGGCTGTGCAATTAGCAGGATGATGATAATTGATGCTGATGACACTAGCATCGCTGGCAATCCCAGTATGGGCAATATCAAGCCGGCATTAATCGCCGCTACCCCCACGTCAGCCATTCTTACCAGTTGCGAGGTTGACCGGGACAGACGCTCCACCCAGGGAGCACCTAGATAGGCATCAAACAGTTTTTTCCCTAGCACCATCTCAAATTCAGCGAATTTTCTAGTTGCGAACCATTGCTGAACCAAAGACAGAAATGATTTAAGCAGGATAACACCTGAGATAGCAAGAATCACATATACATATTGGTTGGGAGAAAACGTCCACTTGACAACAGGAACCACGATATCGCGTTTACCCAAGATAGCGGTGACTGAAAATGCCAACGCCATCAATGCGGTAATGTCCAAGATAGCTAGGAGCGAGGCCACCATCATATAGATATTCATGTAGCGCTTAGCCCCTGCAGGTAGATACGGGAGCGTTTGTCCCAGCCGGATAAAAGCCGTTTTCATCGGTTTTACTTTTCCCTTCCCTTGCTGCGAGCAGACTTCATCAATAGTTCAGCAACTTTTCCAGAAGATTCCGTAAGCGAGCGATTATTACAAACCCATTCGCGTATACGAATTCCTAGGTCGGAGTCTTTTCTAGTATCGTCTATAGCACGCTTCATCCCCGCAGCAACACTGCTGGGAGAGTAACTAACCGCCCACCCAAGTTGATTTTCCCGGATGTCTTCTCCGGCTGATCCCGGTCCCGCATAGAGTACTGGGATACCACAAGAAAAAGAGGAAAGAGCTTTGGTGGTATAGGCGAACTCGTACCCTGAGCCAGGTTTTATAGCAGCTAAACTACATATGGAACCCCTAATCCACTGAGAAGCTACCTCCGGGGAAACTGTAGTTGAAAAATGAACTTTCCCCTCCAGGCCTTTATCTTTAGCTATTTCTCGAAGTAGCTCCCATTGTCCTCCGCGACCTAAAAACACCAGGTGGCAATCTTGAGAACTGGATATTAACTTAAGAGCTTCAATAAAAATCCCGGCACCGTGCCATTCGGAAGCATTTCCAGGGTAGATGAAATATGGCGAATCACCTACACCCATTGCTGTGCGCATTTGCGCGGTGGGGGCAGGTCCCTGCCTTTTAAATTTTCGGGTGTCCACCCCCTGGGGGACGATTGCAACAGACCTGGCACCCATATCTTTAACCTGGTTAGCTACCTCGCTGTTGACAGCGATCACCTGTTCTGCGCCTTGGAGCGCAAACTTTTCCACGATCCTCAATGCTCGGAAGACCCAGCCAGGATAGATATTCTTTACCGCTTCTGACCACAGATCTGCCGCATAGTACACATAGGGAATACCTCGTATTCTTGCGGCTACTCTAACCACAGCTCCGGTTGTGGGAGGTGGCTCAACCAGAATAACGTCCGACTTATTCATAAAAAGCAACCGAAAAAACGCGGGAATATCAAAACTCAAATACTGCAGGTAACCTCTAACGTACCCCTCGTGGTTACGCAGTACCGGGAAACGTGACACGTCTTTTTCAGCAGAAAATCGGGTACCTTTCGGAGGGGTGGTCGTCATAACTTTTACCTCAATCCCAGCCTCTCTCAGAGCGTTCACACACCCTTCTAAGCGCAAAGAGGCAGCAGCTGCCTCTGGCATATAGATTCGAGAAACTACCTGAACTGAGCCGCAGTTATTGCTAACCAAAACGGATCCCCTTAGATCTCGACCAGCTGGTTATCGGAAATCTCGCGGAAACGTTTACCGGACTGGGGACACTCATATACACCCTCTTCGCCCGCAACTGGCTGCAGTTTTACTCCCGCTGGCCCTACCCAGCCGATACGGCGCGCCGGAACCCCAGCCACCAGGGCATATTCGGGAACATCTTTAGTGACTACTGAACCTGCCGCCACCAGCGCCCAAGCGCCGATGGTTACTGGAGCTACGCAAACTGAACGCGCACCAATCGCCGCGCCCCGCTTAATAGTGACCCCCACCTGTTCCCAGTCCGAGGCAGACTTAATTGAGCCGTCCTCGTTAATCGCCCGGGGAAAATGATCATTGGTCAGCACCACTGCCGGCCCAATAAACACTCCGTCCTCTATAGATGCCGGTTCATAAACCAAGGCGTAGTTTTGCACTTTACAGTTATCGCCCATATGCACGCCCTCGCCGATATAGGCGCCGCGCCCTATGATGCAGTTCTTACCTAGCTGAGCGTGTTCACGTACTTGCGCTAAGTGCCAAACACTGGAGCCCTCCCCAATCTGCGCTTCAGGGGAAACATCTGCACTGTCAACTATGCGGGTCATAGATTATCCTTTCTCCTAGTCCTGCTATTCTACAGAGGAAGAAACCGCTCTGGAAACTTAATTCATAGGTAATAGAAATTACGCGAAGACGGGAGACAATTTGAAACGGAAATACTTTCTAGGGGCAGCTGTGAGTGCAGCGCTTATCGCTCTGATTGCTGGTGGTTATTTTATCTGGTTTTTTCACACAGGTCCTACTGAAGCAACCGGACCAACTATCACTAGTTCGGTCGGGCCCAACAAGACCATGCCCCCTACCCGTGCCGGGACAAACAGTTGCGCTGCATTGGATAAAAAGTTCTCCCAGTTGTTGACTAACACTCCCGAGGGACAAGCATTTACCACTCGTTACGCCCAGGTACATGGTGACCAGTCTTCGCAATCGGGAAATCCGGTAAACGCCAGCAAAGAATGGGTATCTTTCCTGGCGATTCTTCCCAAACACTATGAGGAATTTGAACAGTTAGCTGCCTCTGATCGCTCTGCGGAGGAAGCAGTCAAGAACATTAAGATAGTTGTCGAAAAACAACCTAAGCTTCTAACTGGCAAGATTCCCGAATACAGTAATCTCGAAAAAAGTCAACGCGAACTTGCGGAAGGAAAACAGCCAACTCAGAACCCCGAATATGTGCGTACCGCAAACCAGGTGGACACCGCACTAGATCAAATAACCTGGTGCATGCCCACCTGGCCGCTCCTGCTCGGCTAGCTACTTTAAGGGCGCACTACATAGGGCATGATCGCGCCCGTCTTGTAGAGCCCCCGCTGCCTGGCAACGCCATAGTTTGATTCCACAATCTGGTTTCCACCAATGTAAATCGCTACGTGGTAGACGCCTCCGCTACCACCCCAGAAGATTAAATCTCCTGGTTGACGGCTCCTAAATGATACTTTACGTAGTTTAGGATGCGCATACAGCTGTTTTGAAGAGCGATAGGTGGGTGCGGCGTGAGCCAACACGTTGATAGGTTGCGGATCAATCCCCGCCACATACAGCGCTTGCAAGGCGAGACCGGAGCAATCATACCCATCGCGATAGCCGCCAGCGCCTCCCCAGGTGTAAACACTCCCTGTCTGGCTCTTGGCAAAGTTGATCATTGCGTTTATACGCCTAGCTCGAGATACTGAGCTACTGAAAGCTGGCTTCATCTGGAAGTTATCCATGTACCAGGATCTTCCAGTCAACTTAGTCCAAGTAGAACGGTAAACCACACCGGATGCAGACAAATTGTGTCTTCTTTGGACCCTCTTAACTGCTGCTTCAGTAGAGCCGTCAAAAGTCATACTGGCGTTTTGCGGTGCGCCCACCCCTACAGCTAAACGAACCTGGCGTACCTTAGTTCCATTCCAGCCTCTACGAGGAGTAACAGTCCCGCGCACTCGGGTAATCCTGTTTACCGGCATCAGATAACGAGAATGCCTAGCTCTCGCAACATGCCGCGGACGGACATGCATCGAATAGTAAAATAACTGACCGGAGTGGTTAATAGCCATGATTCCCGCGCCTACCAAAGACGCATCGATGGGCAAAATCTGGGACATGCCGTTCCAGCCCTGTCCCAGACGGTAACTGCTGAAACCTTTAGCAGAAGGTGCGGACAGGTACATATACATATACCCCGCGCTATCAGTGGCAATGAAATCGCCACGCCCATTTCTGTCCCAATCTCCAGCATTCATAATCCTGGTGAAAGGTTTCCAGCCGTTCCCTAGAGAAATTCGCTTCATGAATCCCCCCAGTCCAACGGAATACGGATAAAGGTGCATCTGCCCGGCATTATCAATCGCTACAATTGTTGGTAAATTACCGTAGGACTTTGGCAAGATTGTCAAAGAACGCATATCGCTCCATCCGTGACCAATCTTCTTTCCAGTGGCAAACCGTTTCTTATTGCCAAGCCCCCGGTAGAGGTATAAATCTCCTTGGTGATCGCGACCAACCATGTCCGCTAAGCCATCTCGGTTCATATCACCAGCGGCAACGGTATCAAAATGACCCCAACCGTGTCCGATCTCTCCCCGGTCGACGACTTTTCCAACCCCATAACCCTCGTAAAGTCGGATAAACACGTCATCGTCACGCTTGGTGAAATAAAGTAAATCAGCTCGTCGATTACCGGTCATATCTCCGAGCATCAATACCCCGTCGGTACGCCAGCCTTGCCCTATCTTTTGGGCTCTGGACATGGAAAGACGGGGATACGCCCGATTGGTTAACGGTTTGCCGGAAGAATTGCTCGCCCCTGCTAGAACTGTTCCTCCTGTATAAGGAATCTGCTGTGGATTCGCGGCCTGGGGAGTAGCAGTTTCTGGGCCGGACTCCTGGATTTCCAGTCCATCGTTAGCGCTGTTTTCAGTTTCCTCGGCTGCGGTGCCGTTCGGAGCTGGGGAGGGATCCGGAGTTTCTACACTTGTTGAACTGTCACTTCCAGCCGGTACCGGAGACTGCGGAGCTGGCGGAGGTGTAACTTCAGCGCCATAGGCCGGTACTGTTGCCAATATCAAACTTGCAGCTGCGGTAAAACACGTCAGCCCTCTTATCATTCTGCTTTTACCAGTCATAACTGAGACCTCAATCCACTATCTATATGGGAACAATACGCAGTATATACAGTTTAGATTAAAATTTTTTCCTCATCAAAAAACAGGGACCATGTCAACAGCAATAACCTTGATAAGTTATTTTCTACGCGCAGGGAATGTGAACTGTTTGCCCATTCCCGCGTAGAATAGCTTCAGAGTTTGTTGAGTTGTTGAAGACCTCAAAGGAGTTTTCATGCGCGTAGCAGTTGTAGCAATGGGAAAAATCGGCTTGCCTCTGGCGGTACAGTTTGCGTCTAGTGGACAGGACGTGATTGGGGTCGATGTTAATGAAAAGACCGTTGAGCTTATTAACCAGGGCAAAGAACCTTTCCCGGGGGAAGCTCACCTGCAAGAAAAACTCTCTGAGCTAGTACCTGCGGGGAAACTGCGCGCCACTACCGACTACGCGGAAGCTATCCCCGAAGCAGATGCCATCGTTTTGGTGGTTCCGCTCTTCGTTAATGACGAAACTTGGCAGCCAGATTTTGGTTGGATGGATGCGGCCACTCGTTCCCTCGCCGAACATCTGACCCCGGGAACCCTGATCTCCTATGAAACCACTTTGCCGGTGGGCACTACCCGAGGCCGCTGGAAGCCGCTGATTGAAGAGATCTCTGGTTTGAAAGAGGGCGAAGACTTCCACCTGGTGTTCTCTCCCGAACGGGTGCTAACCGGGCGAGTATTCCAGGATTTGCGCCGCTATCCCAAACTCGTGGGCGGACTAACTGAGACGGGCACCCAAGCAGCAATCAAGTTTTATGAAAGCGTGCTGCAATTTGATGAGCGCCCTGACCTACCGCGCGAAAACGGGGTTTGGGACATGGGCAACGCCGAGGCCGCAGAGATGGCAAAACTGGCAGAAACCACCTATCGTGACGTTAATATCGGGCTGGCCAACCAGTTCGCCGTCTACGCGGACAAAGTCGGTATTGACGTGCAAAAAGTAATCGACGCCTGCAACTCGCAACCATATTCCCACATTCACCGCCCCGGGATTGCGGTTGGCGGACACTGCATTCCGGTTTACCCGCGCCTGTACCTATCTACCGATCCCGATGCCTCCGTGGTTCGCACCGCGCGTACCTATAACGCCGGGATGCCCGAATACGTAGTTTCCCGCGTAGAGGAAGTGCTAGGGGATCTCAAGGGTGTCAAAGTGGTGGTACTGGGAGCTTCCTACCGGGGCGCTGTTAAAGAAACCGCGTTCTCGGGAGTGTTCGCTACAGTTGACTCCTTGCGCAAGCGGGGGGCGAAAGTACTGGTTCATGACCCCATGTTTAGCGACGAGGAACTAGCGGGCTTCGGTTGGGATGCCTATCACTTTGGCGAGGAAGTTACCGCCGCTATCGTGCAGGCTGACCACGCCGAATACAAAACCATCAGCGCGAAAGATCTGCCCGGCATCAAGCTACTATTTGATGGCCGCCGGGTAACCGATCCGCAGCTGTGGAAAGGTACCCCCCGCATGGTTATTGGGGATCAGGCTTCCCGTTAGGGTGTTCGCTTAGAACATCCCAGGTATTTGAAAAGGTGCGCCTCTCCAACTGATTTAACCGGAGCTAATAGGGGCGTATTCGTGGAGTCGAATGACGGATATTTCTTCTCGATACCCGTCTTCCCCTCGGCTCCCGAATAGTGGTTTCGGAAGTTCAATACGTATATGTTTTTGGTACCTAGGAAGGAGCACACCTGTTTTCTCTGTTCAGGTTGATATAGCCCGTTCGCTAAGAACGCTCTATCCGGCATCGGAGTGCTTGCATATCGTAGGGTCGGGAAAATAGCTCGTCGTTGCCCCAATGACCAAGCAAAAGCAGCTCCTTCCCAAGGATTCCCTAGAATCACACTGTCAGAGGGCGTAAGACGAGGAAGTTCCAGTAGTAGGTTGAGCTCGTCCTCATCTACTAAACCAAGGGATCTATCTGAGGGGGTGCGAATCGAGAAAACATCGCCAATCCAATACCACGACGTCTTCAAATGCGTCGGAGCAGCGACTATTCCCACCGATAGTATCAGGGAGCCAGATAAAATAATGGCTTGAGTTTTTCGAGTTACCTTTGGAGAAATCCACTTTTGAAGTTGGCGTATCAACCAACCTAAACCACCGGCTGCTATAGGAATAGAAAACATTACGACTGGCACAAAAAGCCTGGGAGAATCTGCATACCAGACCCCTACTAGATACTGCCGGAGCTGCAAATCCTGCATCGAGCGCCCCACGAGGGCAAGACCGGAAAAAACCATCCAACTAAGAACCAACCAGGTTTTTTTACGACTAAATATCAGCACGAGTAAACCGATAATCAATAAAGCAGATAGCGGCAACAGATGTAATCGCTGATAAACCATAAAGTCAGCGTTTGGTTTACCTCCCGTCAAGGAAAAAATCTCAGCTATTCCTGACCAGTAAGATCCTTGAGGAAACCAATCGGGGGTCTTCGTACGCAGCCCTCTGATAAGCGAAATTTGAAAAGTGCCCCACTCCCAAAGACCGTAGACGGCTAGGCAGAGTCCAGTCCAGCCCGCCAAGATTGCACTTCTTACCCCTTTGTGACCTCCATATCTTGCGGAAGAAAGGTTTATCCGAGTTACCCCATAGCACCAGGTAGCAATCGTGGCGACAATGACGAAAGTAAACACGTTATTAGGTTGGCTGGCTCCCACGCTTACCAGACCCCAGCCGGCAGCAAATAATCCTGGGACGAGAGCGAGGAGATTGTCAGAAAGCCACTTAACAAATAGGGCGATGACTATAGGTAACAATGAGGAGCTAAGCAAATTCGGGTAAAGAGGACCCCAACTGAAGAGGGCGAATGGGAATTGGGGCAGAGTTAAGGACAGAGCCAGGGAGATTAGCTGAACCACGCGTGAAGTAAAAATTACGGAAGCCAAACAGAAGATTCCTAAAGGCCAAATAATGAAAGCGACTACCAGACTCACAGCGTTGGTAGCGGTGGTTACAGCCCCTGAACAGGCACTGGCAACCAAGGAAACCACCTCGTGCCAGGCTGCCGGATAGAACCCGGCTCTACTAGGATCCCAGAGATCAACACTGAACGGTGAAGCATCTCCACGCTGGAGAAACATCATAACTAGATTAGAGTGAAAAAGATTATCCCAAATTTGCGCAAATGCTCCGGGACGTTTTACTGCCGTCGCGAAACGAATCGTCTCATATACGAACATGGAGAGCAGCAATATAGGTGGTAAGTATGCCCACTTTTTACTACCCCGATCTACCTTAGGGAGACTACTAATTCCCGTTTCGATATTTTTTAACTTACAGACACGTATATAGAGCAAAGAAAGCAGCCAGCAAATAAGAGTTGCGACAACACAGAAGAACACCAAAACTGGAAATCCCCAGGTAAATCCCAACTTGGAAGCTATCACAGCTGCTACCACCGCTATCCCCACAGAACCGGCGGGTGCCCATCCCCAAAGCCAGCGTCCTCGCAAACCCAAGGCATAGCCAGACGCCAGACCGGGCAGGAATAGAACCGCGAAAGAAACAGCCAGGGGAATCAAGAACAGCAGCCAAGAGTTAAAGAAATCCGCGTTTGAGGCTACTCCCACGACATCCACTTAACTCTCCTATTTGCGTGCTCAAGCTCTGATTATTATCTACTTGATAATACAAAAACCGCAAGGCTACCTGCAGCTGGTGGATTCACAACTGCAAAACACACCCCCTAACCAAACTGCACCAGAGGTATCCGATTTGGTTAGCGTCTATACAACATCCACTCGGCGATTAGACGATTATAGGACTGCGCATCTTCCACGGCGGTAGCTGTAATAATGCGGGCTCCTGCAATCCACCAATATTGCATTAAACTGCTGGCCGGAAAAATTCGTCTATAAATGGCTGAAAGTATTTTCACCGGGGTTAGTTTTCCGAGTTTTTCCAGAGCCATCTGGGAACTAAGTACGGGATCTTGCATACCTTCCAGTACCATCACCACAAGGTTACGGGGGTACCTGAGAGGATTTTCAGGATGCTCCAAATTACGCAATGCTAAAGTGGTGGCAACATCCAGATCAACATCATTAGGATTCCCAAAATACTTGAATATCAATTTTCGTACGCTGTGAAGTGCCTCTTCGGAGCTATCTGTATGGAAAGCATCATAAGAAATAAAATCAAGAAACCAATACAGCAGCCCCGCCCTATACTGTTCAAATAGTCCTGCCGCTTTCCAACGTGAAAATACCCGGTCAGCCAAGTTCAAGTGCTGCTTTACCCGCTTGTCATCATCTTTATGTTGACTAGACATTGCGGATCCGAGGCGATTGGCTCGATAGAAATAAAGGGGTTTCGGAGAAGTTACTATTAGATTTGCCCTAACATAGGCCTCTAAGTAAAACAGTTGATCTTCACCAACTGCGAGACCCTCTTCAAAACGCACAGCGTTAGTTTCCAGGAAATCACGAGAGAAAGCCGATAACCAGATATAGGGTCTTTCTTTCGCTTTTTTAAAGAGATTCCCGCCTAGACCTCGAATAACCTCTTTCTTGGGAGAAAGAGCATTTAGTAACCAGGGTGACGGCTTCCCATAGGAAATAGCCTTGCCTCCGAAAGTAAAAATATCTGGTTTATCTTTTGAGAAAGCTTCTGCTACTGTCCTGCAGGCTCCCGGAGCTAAGAAGTCGTCACCGTCAACAAACATTATTATTTTTCCGGTAGCAGCCTGCAGACCCCGGTTACGTGCGGCAGAAACCCCCTGGTTATCCTGGTTAATCACCACAATGCGAGGATCAAGTTCAGAGGCCATGGTTAGCAATCTGGGGGAAGTATCAGTAGCACCGTCGTTAATGCAGATGATTTCTAGATCGGAAAAGTCTTGTTTTCGAATCGATTCCAGGCAATGAGCTAAATATTTCTCAACATTGTAGACAGGTACGATTACAGATATCGTTGGCACGATTTGACCAGACCTTTCCCTTTATTTACCACCTTTGCGGCACCGGCGCGGGCAAACCCGCCAAAACCACGGTCTTGGATTACTCTACCAACGCGCTGGCTTAATGATTCTCCTCGGCTTCTATCATGATGATATCGTTCCGGAGAAAGCATGATTGTCCTCATATCCAGTAGTTTCCACGGCTCGAAGAGCCGAATGTCCACGTTCCCCCGGGCAAAATCATCCAGGAACATGGCACGTCCTTTCCGCAGCACCTCTACCTTGTATTCCTCGGCGACTCTTTCGTAGTTCCAGATCAACGCGTCATAAAGCATCTTTACTTTTATAGGCGAAAAAGTCTTCTGTTTTCCAGGATCCGTTTCCAGCCAACGGCTAATCTCTCGATATTCATTAAAAAGAGCGTCTACTTTTCCGGGAGAGTTTACTGAAGAGTTTTCATTATCTTGCCGGTAATGCACAAATGCATCATGCAAATAGTAGACCTTATGGGTGGAAGCCCAGACTTTAAAAGTAAAGCTGGTGTCCTGGAAAGAAGCACCGGGGGTTTCTAAAAACGAGATTTTCTCTGTATCTAGGAAAGACTTCCGATAAATTGCAGACCAAATCGAAGCCTTGGTATAAAAAATAAATGGATCCCGTGCGGGATCAGCTATTTTTTCGCTCTTCCCACCTGGTATTGCCTCAAAAAAATCGTTTCGCTTCGTGGGGATAGACCAGTACATCCAGAAGTTAGCTTTTACCACGTCTGCTCCGGTGCTGCTAATAGCGTGGTGCAGTTTGCTAAGCGTGTCTGCCTCCATGAAATCATCCGATTCCAAAATCGCTATATAGTCACCTTGAGCTGCTTCCAGACCCCGGTTCATAGACGCGCCATATCCAGAGTTTTCTTTATCAATTACTCTGAATCGTGAATCCTGGTTCATAAATTCTTCGATAATGGCCCGAGAACTGTCTGTTGATCCATCATTAATGCAGATAAACTCAGCTTGCTTGAAGTCCTGCTCCGCCAAACTTCCCAAACATTCCGGCAAATACTTCTCTACGTTGTAGATAGGGATCAATACTGATACCAGCGGGTTCATCTAGCGTCCTCTCCTAATCTGTCCTGCAGTTTCGAGATGTACTGAAAACACTCGTAACATTTCTAGAAACTTTCCCCCGGCATTAGAGTCCAGCTAGTTGCATGACAATTGGCGAATTTTCTGTCCTACGTCATAGGCTACCTACTTCCAAACCATTTGGAAGCTAGACTTGCTAAAAATCAGGTTTCACGGTTTCCAAAAGACTCCAAGTACCTTCAACTACGCTCTCTTACGCAGTTTAAATTATCTGCAAAAATTTTCTTCGGTGGCTACGATGTAGTGTGGACGGCGCTTCACTTCCATATAAATACGCCCCCCTACATACCCACCAGCAATTTCCATAGATTCCGACTGCGCTCATCTAAAACCAATAATCACCGCGACAGTGGTGGTGCAATCGGGAATGGCGCGTACTCACAGACGCATTCATTAAACTGCCCGGACAGAACCCAATCTGAAAAACAACAAAATAAGAGGGGTGCTTCCAATTAGATGGAACTAAATAATCCCGTGATTTCTCAAGAACTAAAAAGGTCGTTTTAAGTCAAATTAAGTTGTTCAGCGAGTATTTTTGATGCTGATGATGAACTATGATGAGTCGCCACATAGCCAGGCCCCTTGGAGGCTAATTGGATAAAATCAGCACGCCGCGTAGATACAGCCGCACGAAGCAGTTTTTCCAGGGTAGCGGCAGTGGTGTGAACTACTGGTAAATCTGGCACGAATTTTTGGGCAATGTTCACGCTTGCGAGAACCAATCGGCCTGCTGCCATTGCCTCACATTGGAGCACTCCATAGTCGCCAAGAACAACCTGGTCCACCACAACGTCGGCTTTGGAAATAAAATCTGGCATCTCAGCGTGCGGAATGTTGGACAATCGTTGGTATTCTATAAGTCCTTCCAGATCAAGTTTTTCAAGTATTGGTTCAATCTGTTTTGTCCCCTTCATCTTCGGATTTGAGGGTGCGTGAATAACGATTGGTCTTTTTCTTTCCATTAGGGGGCAATGAGGTGAAAATCGATTAGCATCAATTACGAGAGGTAACCAGGTAGCACCGGGTACATGAGCTAATAACCCTGGAGTGGAAACGAATATCGGACCATCGAATGACTGAGCCAGCCGCAAATTTGACTCTGCATTCCTTCGTACGGCATCCCAGTATGCTCCGGATTCTTTGAGTGGCGAATCTACAACTGTTCGCTGGTGCAGGGATGCTTGACGAATATCTGAACCATGGAAGAGCAAAGCAACATCAATCCCTGCTTCTCGTAGATCACGAATCTCGTCCTCGGGCTCTCCAGCTAGAAAATTACCTGTAATACGCCCCCCAGATTCCAGTACGACATGAGTGGCACGAGATAAAACCCTGTTCCTCCAGGACCGGAGATTACCCGCATATGCATGTGCGCCAATATTAATGTCGGCCGTAAAATTAAAATTTGGGTTCCCCCCCCCACCGCGATCTACCTGCACCACCTTCGTTTCTACCTTTTTGCCGCTCGGGAGTGAAAACTGTTCCAGCGCACGCGCCCATTGGAACGATGCACCGGCAGAGTTTTTTGGCCCAACGATAATTCGATACGTGGAATCAGAACTAAAACTGGGCTCATTCTTGATTGCCCTTATCTCTGCAGGAGCTTTTACTGCCGATATAAGCCGTATTTTTAGTGCGCGCCCAAATCTTATAGCATCTCCATATGCTTTCCGCAGTGGGTACAAGGATGTCATATAGGAAGATCCTCTTCTTAGAATGAATACTCTTTTTCCACGATACATTGATACATTTATTTCTGAATGCTCAAGGCATCGTGTCGAATCGCTAAAGTCTCCATTTTGGATAGTCTGGGTTAAGGAGGTTTGATAATACATATGAAAAGCGATGATAAACCAAAACTGCTCATTCTATCGTTCTCTGACATCAATTCTGATGCGCGGGTGTTAAAACAAGTACGGCTATTTAAGCGAGATTACGCCGTTACAACAGCATCGCTCGGAGAACCACCCGAGGGCGTCACTAACCACATCCAGCTCCCTGTGGGCAATACTCTGGGCTCAGTAAATCGACGTTACATCGTATTGAAGCAATACCGCCTTGCGTACTGGCGAATTCCTACCATTAAGAAGGCATGGAGAGTGCTAGCTCAACAACGCGGTAGGTTTGACGTCATCCTTTCTAATGATCTTGATGCCGCGCCGCTTGCCCTCCGACTCAAGCCCAGGTTGGGGGTTCATGCGGATTTACACGAGTATTTTCCAGCATTGCACGATGAAAATATCACCTGGGTGAAGGTTATTAAGCCGTGGATTAACTGGTTGATCAGTCATTACGTAGCTCGGGCACAATCAGTTACAACAGTCTCGCATGGGTTAGAACAGGCATATCGCGACCAATTTAATCTAGAGCCAAGTTTCGTACCTAATGCAACTCCATATGCAAATCTCGATGTTAAAGAAGTCATTCCACCAATAAAACTTGTTCATTCCGGCGCTGGTCTACCGCGCAGGAGAATGGAGATAATGCTTGATGCTGTGGAAGCTACATCAAAGAATATAACTTTGGATCTGTACTTGACAGCAAATAATCCAGCTTATATATCAGAACTTCGTAAGAGATACACCTCACAGCGAATTACTTTCCACGATCCAGTCCCCTATTCTCAGCTCGTTTCCACACTAAACTGCTACGACGTAGGAATATTTATATTACCTCCCGTCAATTTTAGTTATAAGTGGGCTCTACCGAACAAAGTTTTTGATTTCATTCAGGCACGGCTGGGAATTCTAGTCGGGCCCTCTCCAGAAATGACAGATCTGGTAGCACAGTGCCAAAACGGTGTAGTCGCTAATTCTTTTGAAGTCAACGATGTAGTCCAAGCAATTGAAACCTTGACTGTAGAAAACGTAACTCAGTTTAAAGCAGCATCAAACCGTGCCGCACCCGAACTGTGCGCCGAAAAACAGGTGAATGGGTGGTATCAGGCGGTCGGCAAGATTGCGAATTCAGGCTCGTGAAACACCAACCGGACTGTCTGAATATTGAAAATCTGAATCGTTTAGATCAACAAGAATAGAACGAAGATCTACTAATCTAGTACCATACCTATAAACAGCAAAATTGCTTATGGGAGGCTAATGTACCAGGTAAAAGGCACGGAGCTTTCAGTTTTTGAACTGGCTTTAGGCGCTAATACTTTCGGTTGGACCAGCAACAAAGCAGATTCGTTTGCAGTCATGGATGCTTACTGCGAGGCGGGCGGAAACTTCATTGATACTGCCGATGTTTATTCTGCCTGGGGCAAAGGGTTAAAAGGCGGAGAATCCGAGACCGTAATTGGCGAATGGTTGCGTGAGCGCAAAGCACGCGACCAGGTTGTAATCGCTACCAAGGTCAGCCAGCACCCTGATTTTCCCGGTCTAGCCCCAGCAAATATTAAGGCTGCTTGTGAAGCCTCCTTGAAACGGCTACAAACCGATTACATCGATCTCTACTATGCGCATTTCGACGACGATAAGACCCCAATTGCGGATATGGCTGCAGCGTTTGATGGTCTGGTAAAAGGAGGAAAAGTTCGCTACGTGACCATGTCTAACTTTTCTCCCGAGCGGATGCGCGAATGGTTCCAGGTCGCTACGGAGGCTAGTCTGGCAACACCGGTAGCGATCCAGAATCAATACAATCTGCTTTACCGAAAAGATTTCGAACAGAGCTACCAGCCGATTTGTGAAGAATTCGGAGTTGCCGAGTTCAGCTACTTCTCGCTAGCATCCGGGTTCCTGACCGGAAAATACCGCAAAGCAGCAGACCTTGCCGGTAAAGAACGCAGCGACTTCTTGTCAGCATATAACCGCCCAGAATCTTTTGTACTGGTGGATGCCCTGGTAAAGGTAGCCGCAGAACTTGGTTCTACCCCCACTGCAGTCTCTCTCGCCTGGCTGCGCGCCAAGGGCGTAGCTGCCCCGATTGCCTCCGCGCGTAACCCTCAGCAACTAAAGGATCTGGCGGCTTCCGCCAGCCTGACCCTGCCCGCAGAAGCGATTGCCGTCCTAGATGAAAAGTCGCAGCCTTTCTCCTAAATCAATCATTGCTCTAATGGGTTGGGCGGGAAGATTGCAAACATTTATCGAACTGCCATAACATCCTTAGCAGGTTCACTAAGCGAAAGATCATCGATATGAGTTCTCCTGCAAATGCTGTAAATGACCAGACCCGTCGTTTCCGCCCTGAGATTCAGGGATTGCGCGCCCTCTGTGCCTTGCAGATTATTGTGTTTCACGCCTGGCAGGTCGGCTCCCCCATTGGGGTGGATGTTTTCATCATGATCTCCGCTTTCCTTTTGGCTGATTCTTTTATTCGCGGATCCGATGCCGGTAAGAGCTATTCAGTAATCAAACGGTGGATTCAAACATTCCGGCGGCTGCTTCCTCCCCTGGTGATCACCATCCTGCTGGCGATTGTGCTAACCATCAAATATCTGCCTAAGACTAGATGGACTGAGA
Organism: uncultured Varibaculum sp.; assembly: GCA_947255165.1. The sequence goes on along the minus strand of CAMYFZ010000013.1, from coordinate 6,867 downwards.
TTATCAACCAGTCCTGGCCGTCCTTGTTTTACTACCAAAATTGGTATTTACAGTCAGAGCTAGTCGACTATTTTGCGGCCGATCATTCCCTGTCTTCTCCGCTCATGCATATGTGGTGCATAGCAGTCCAAGGACAAATCTTTTTGATCTTCCCGCTAGTTTTTGCGGTAACTGCTCTGATCTGTCGGAGAATAAACATCTCTGTCCGTAAAGGGATTTTCGCTGTTTTTTCTCTCGCTGCCCTCGTCTCCTTTGGCTGGTTACTAGTAAAGTTTTTCGATGGCACCGCCTCGCAATACTATTTTGATACTCGCATCCGATTTTGGGAGTTTGCGATCGGAGTCCTGGCGGCACTCGCTGTCAAAAAAGTTAAAGCGGGATCTAAATGGCATGATGCCCTAGGGTGGATTTCTATTGCAATCGTGGTAGTTTTCGGCCTGCTCTCCGTGGGTACCTATCCTGGCCCCATCTGTGTCCTGCCCATTGTGGCAGCGTGTCTGGTGATGTTATTTGTTCGCAGTGACTCTAACTCCACTTCCGCGCGGCTACTATTCTGGCGTCCTCTGGTCTATATCGGTGACAACTCCTATGCGCTTTACCTGGTGCACTGGCCAATCTTCGCGGTGTATATGGGGGCGCGCCATCAGGCCAACCTTTCTCTTTTTGAGGGCGGATTCCTCTTCCTAGTTTCCTTGGGACTAGCTGTTCTACTTACCGAGCTGGTTGATAACCCGGTACGTTCGCTTAAACTATTCAACAAAGATTGGGGGCGCAAAGCGGCCGTCATTATCTTGGCATTAGCAGTAGGAGCTGCCGGAATTACTACTGCCTCTTGGCAAATAAATAAACGGATTTCTCCCGCAAAACACGTTACTGTGTCTAGTCACCCCGGAGCCCGCGTCCTCCTAGAGAAAAATCCTCCTAGCAGTTTCAAGGAAGATCCCCTGCCCGCTGCTGGAGAGCTAGATAAACAGTGGGCAAGCCTGCCGTACCAATGTATCGGCGCCTTTGCCGGGGCGCCAGATTTTGGAAAGACAGCTGGTCACAACAACTCTTGCCGTCAGCTGCACCAGCAAGCAACTGGTGGCCCCAACGTGTTGGTATTTGGTGATTCCCATGCCGAGCAGTATCTGCCTGCCATCCAAAAAACGGCAGAGAAACGCAACTGGAATTTAGCTGCGCTGCTGATGGGTGGCTGCAAGATCTCCCGTGACTTTAACGGCCATGACGATACCTGCAAAAAATGGGTACAAGCCGGATTGGATTGGGCGTTAAATAAGGCAAACCCAGATGCGGTGATAATGGTCTCCACGCTTACGCAACCCGGTAGCCCCGATCAAGTATTAACTGGTCACCCAGAGGTAGTTTCCGAGTTCTTGGCGAAGGGGATAAAGGTAATCGGGATGCGCGACACCCCGAATTTTTCTGACAATATGTATGAGTGCGCCGTTTCTGCCGCTAATCCCCAGTCCTGTGGCGTGCCCTATGGGCAGGTATATTCGAAGACCCTTAACGGTCTGCCTGTAGAAAACTCTGGTTTCCATTTCGTGGATTTATCGCCGCAGATATGTCCCAACGATGCTTGCAGTCCCCTGGTAGGAAATCTTTACGTCTATATGGATCAAGACCACCTAACCAAGTATTATTCCCAGACCTTAGAAGATTTCTTCGCCCAGCAAACCGCAGGGATCCTGGAACCATAGCATCGTAATCCCCGTTCCACCCCCACTGCAGATAGGCAGTCTCACACTGTCATGATGCAGTTTGTTTCGAAGCTAATTCACGATAAAGCGCATTCATGCGCCTCGCGAAATCTTTGTCGGAGAATTTTCTTATCGCGCCTTGGAAAAAATCCGCCCGCTTTCCCTGGCTATTACCTACTTGCTCCATAATCGCATCGGCGTAGGCTTCCGGGTTCTGCGAATCATCTACCAATAGACCGTAGGGTGGTTTAACAAAATCTCTTTGACCGCCGTTTCCGCCTAAGACCACCGGGCGTCCTGCTGCCAGCGCCTCTGCCGCCCCCAAACAAAAAGTTTCTGCCTGGGTTGGCAATAGGAACATGTTCGCATTAGACAGATATCTGGGAACCTCATCGGGCTTGACACTGCCAGCAAGATTAACCCGCGAATTCAAGTTAAGCTCATCAATCAACCTGATTATTTCTGCACGTAAGGGTCCATCACCAACCCAAGTCAGCGAAGCATCGATTCCTCGATCCAGGAGTATTCGCAAAGTGCGCACCGCGATATCGGGGCTTTTTCTCGAGTTCAATGCCCCAACTGAAACTAAATGCAACGATTTTAGATCTGCGAGTGGGGTTAGTGATTTCGGCAGAGGAACTATATTAGGCACCGTAACCACCTGTCCCACCCCGTAGCGGGAAAGTTTTTTCGCTAGGAAAGTTGAAACGGTGACTACCTTGTCTGGAAAATGCTCGAAAAGCGAAACTAATAGGGGCAGTAGCCCATTCTCCATGTACTTAGACCAATGCTCGGTATGTACCCAAGGAAGGGGAATAAAAGAAAGTGAGACAACGGGCAGGGCAAATACTCCCGTCGAATGTAACATTTGGCTGCTTCTAGCTAGTTTTCTTAACCTCAAAGGCAGTTTCAAGATATCGACAATGGTGCGGGCAGGTAATCGGATGGCTTTAACCCGGTCAGCAGCAAAAAACCGGCAGGGCTTACCAGAGTAAGACCGATCAATATGGGCAAGCAGGAGGTCGTTATCCCTGCTTAAAGCGGTGACATCGCGTTTCACAAAGGGAGCTACCTCAGGCTTTTCGGTACTTGGAAACCATGCAGTAACGTAGAAAATTTTCACGACGATCCCCAATCAACCTCATCTCGGCTTATCTACCCATCCTCATTACCTCTATCCACAGCTTTTAAACTTAGGTCAACGAGGATGGGTGGAACTTTAGTGTAACATTCAGCGCGGCACCCCGGTTCGGGATCTGGCCAAGCTAGGGGCTGCGCGTCAAGAGTTGGAAACATTGATAACGAAATGAACCTATACAAAAGGCGGGGTCGGATTTCTCCGACCCCGCCGATTGCTTTACGGCTAACGTGCGCGAAACCGCGCAGCCAGCGCTATTGTCTAGCGCTCAACTTTTGCCAAAATGTCACGCGCGGAAAGAATCAAGTATTCTTCCCCGCCGTATTTGACCTCGGTACCGCCATACTTGGAGTAAATCACGCTGTCGCCCTCGGCAACGTCCATCGGAACCCGGTTACCCTGGTCATCGATGCGACCTGGTCCCACTGCGATTACTTTGCCTTCCTGCGGCTTTTCCTTGGCAGCGTCGGGAATAACCAGACCAGAGGCGGTCTTCTGTTCCGCTTCTGCCTGCTGAATCACGACGCGATCTTCTAACGGCTTAATGGAGACTGACACTGCAGACCTCCCTTTCTTTTTCCAAAAATTTTCGGTTTTAGTACCGGAACTATGACGTCGCGGGTTGTCAGATTTCCAGCACGGTCTGGAGCCTTGCGACTCCAAATGCACTATTTAGCTTAGGGCTATTCTGGCACTCAAGCAAGCTGAGTGCCAGTTATTGCTTACGCCCTCCGCGAATCCTGATTTGGGTAACCAAGGTGTCGCTCTAGCTTTACCGCTTCCTCTTCTCCCTAACGCTCTCTCCCCTCAATCGTTGCTGCTCCATCTGGCTTTGCCTACTAGCGCTGCCTCTTCCCCGTTACCATTCCCGCTTTTCCTACTGGTGTTGCTACTCCCCCCCCTAGCGCCACCTCTCCCGCTTGGCAATGCTCAGTTAAACTAAAAATACAGGGGGATAGATCTATGCCAAGCAGCAAAATACAACTGAGCTTCACGCAGATGCAACAGTTGACCTCCTCTTTTCCACCTCCTGAAGATCCCATGATTGCCACGCTTACCACCGAGGAAGGCTGGCAACTACTGCAAGAATATCCAGCGCCCCCACCTTCCCAGGCGGCAGATATCGTCAGCAATCTGCGCAAACACCACCCCGCAAACTTGGTTGCGTCTTTGCAAACCCAGTGGAAACTACGGGAAAAAGCGCGGGAAAAAATGGGAGCCGAGGCGGCGACTAAACTCTTTACCCGCGATGGAATCGAACAGGCCACCCGGAAAATAGTTGCCGCTGAGCGGGCTAAACGTTTTGCGACCGCCGGCGTCACTCACTTGATGGATCTTGGCTGCGGGATCGGTGCCGACTCTATGGAACTGGCACGCACCTGCGAAGATTTTCTCGCAGTAGACCTGAGCCCAGCCGCTGCCACCTGCGCTGCAATCAACCTTTCCGATATTCCGAAAGCACAGGTTATTTGCGAAAGTGCCGAAAATATTGCCGCCCAAAAAACTCTGCCTGCCCTGTTTGTAGATCCGGCCCGCCGCGGAGCCACCGGACGAGTCCTCTTTCCTGCCGCCTGGTCACCTCCCCTGGGAAAAGTCCTGGAATGGGGAAGGCGCGCACCTCATCTAGCGGTGAAAATGGCGCCCGGGATTGACCTGGCGAATCTGCCGGAGGGCTATCACGCCCAGTGGGTGAGCGTCGACGGAAACCTGGTGGAGTGCGCCCTCTATTCGCCGGGCTTAGCTCCTGAGGGTGCGGGACGATCCGCGCTGGTTATCTGCGGTAGGCAGGTGAAACATTATCGCTGTGCTACCGCCCGCAACCCGGGTGAAAGTCATCTACAAGTTCCGCAGGCCGAGAACTTGGGCAGCTATCTTTTCGATCCCGATCCCGCGATTATTCGCGCCGGGATTATTCCTGACCTGTGTGAACGCCTCGAAATGGCGCCAGTATCAACCGGGATTGCCTATCTGACCGGAAACACCCTTCCCGACGAACAGGATTCACCGGCGCTCTCCTGCTACCAGATAGTGGAAGATCTGCCCTTGAAACCCAAGGTAGTAACCTCTTATTTACGCTCTTTGCAGGCCACCCGGCTGGACGTACTCAAGCGGGGAGCCGCCCTCGACATTGCAGCTTGGCGAAAAAAGGTGATGCCCAAGAAAAACCGGGACTGGTCACCGCGCACCGTGACCGTAGCGCTGACCCGGGTAGGTGGGGCGCACCGCTGTCTAGTGTTGCGCCCCATAAAATAGGGCTCTATGCCGCGGGCTAGTAACCCCGCTAGTGGAAGGTGAGACTAGGGGCGGGGCTCCACGTCATCGGGAGGTTCTACCGTCACCGAAGGCTCATTGGGATCGGTTTTACGCGCCTGCGAACGCTCCTGTAAACGCTGCTGAGCTTGCTTCGCGTATTCGCGCCCCTTTTCAACCGCCTGCTCGGCGTATTCGCGCCCGCGTTCGGCAGCTTGCTCCATATAGGGGCGAGCTTTCTCCACAGTTTCTTCCGCATATTCCCGGCTTTTTTCTGCGGCCTGCTCTACGTAGGGGCGAGACTTCTCCACCGCTTGCTCTACGTAGGGGCGAGACTTCTCGACTGCCTGCTCCACGTAGGGGCGGGCTTTCTCCACAGTTTCTTCCGCGTACTCCCGCCCTTGTTCTACTAAAGGTTTAATCCGGTCAGCGGCCTTTTCCAATCCGGGACGCATCTGATCAAATGATTTCGCCATATTTTCTTTCACCTTCTGGTAGATGCTTTCCGCATCTACCTCTTTTTCTTGGGCATTACTGCTATTATCCTGCGGCTTCCCGGTATTCTCCAGGCTGGGAGCCATATAAATCTCGGTGAGCGGCATCTGGGAATCCGGGCCAAAATCTTTGGGCGAGGGCGGCATCCCCGCTTTCACCAGCACCTCACCGAGGGCGGCGATTTGGGCGCCGTTGTCAGTACAAAAACGAATGGGCGGGATGCGCACGGTGATCCCCGCCGAGTCAGCGCGCTGTGCCAAAAGTTCCCGCAGACGCGAATTCGCAGAAAAACCACCGCCCACTACGATTTCGTGGCAGTCAAAGTCCTGGGCAGCCTGCACCGCTTTCTTAGTCAGCGAATCGTTCACGGCCTCCGAAAAACCGGCACAAATATTTTCCCGGTTAACGCTTTCTCCGGCCGCCTCTAGCCCCTCAATATAGCGGGCAACCGCAGTTTTTAATCCGGAAAATGAAAAATCGTAACGGTGACGTTCTTTGTCTTTACCGGCCGCCAATCCCCGCGGGAAACGGATAGCTTTCTTGTCCCCGGCCTGCGCCAGCCGATCTACGTGGGGGCCGCCTGGGTAGGGGGTGCCCAGCAGGCGCCCTACTTTATCGAAGGCTTCCCCGGCGGCGTCATCCAAAGTGCCCCCCAGTTCGGTAATATCACTTGCCAGATCCCGCACCAGCACCAGGTTGGAGTGCCCCCCTGAGCAAATCAACCCAATAAAAGGCGGATGAAACTCCCCCTCTACCAGGGCATCTACCGCGAGGTGTCCGATTACATGGTTTACGCCGTACAGCGGTTTATCTAAGGCCAGTGCCAGGGCCTTAGCCGCAGAAATCCCTACCGTCAGCGAGCCCACCAACCCCGGCCCTGCCGCGCAGGCGATGGCGTCTACCTCGCTCAAAGTAACCCCGGCTTCTTTGCAGGCCGCCTGCAAAGTGGGGAGGAAGGATTCTAGGTGGGCGCGGGAAGCGATTTCGGGAATGATTCCCCCGTAGCGGGCATGCTCATCCATAGAGGTGGCAGTGCGATCTGCCAGTAGTTCTCCCCCGCGCACCAACGCCACGCCGGTTTCATCGCAGGTAGACTCAATTCCCAGGATCAGCGGTTCACTCATGTATTCATTTTACCCATACCCCGGATTTGCGACCTAACGGTACCGCCTTCAGCTGGAATAACTGTTCAACTTAAGAACATGGAAGGCGGGCTCGGAGATTATTCTCCGAGCCCGCCTTGGCCATGCAAAAGAACGGCTCTCAACCGGTTAGTGCAGG
>CAMYFZ010000012.1 GCA_947255165.1 uncultured Varibaculum sp. | reverse complement strand
GGGGAAAACGAGAAAATGATTTTCCAGGTGATGCGACGCGGCCTGGATCCCCAAGCAGGGATCTTGCCTGCAGAGGCGGTAGACCTAGGGCTCCGTTATGACTTGACCCTGCCCTTGACTCGCTACTTCGCCAGTCACCAAGCCGAGCTGCCAAATGTGTTCCGCGCCTTCCAGACCGGTCCCGTATGGCGCGCTGAGCGTCCTCAAAAAGGTCGTTTCCGCCAGTTTAACCAGGTAGATATCGATATTTTGGGCGAGGCCTCTTTCAGCGCAGAAGTCGAAATCATCGTGACGATGTGGAATGCAATCGGCAAACTGGGACTAGATAAAGATTCCACGATCCTGCTGAACGATCGCCGTTTCCTGCGAGAGCTCATGACAGCGGCCGGGGTCGCAGAGGAAAACCACGATAGTGCTTTCATCACCCTCGATAAACTGGAAAAAATCGGGGCAGAGGGAGTTATCAAAGAGCTAGTCGGGCAGGAAATAGCCGCTGACTCGCAAGCGAAAGCCCTAGTAGAGGCAGTAGGCAGTATCGCCGAGCTAGAACTGAATAGCGCAGTTACAACCGTGCAGGTGCCTTCCCTTAACGCTGAGTTGCCCCTCTTTGACCTGGGGGCAATCGCCTCCCAAGTCCGAGAGATCGCTCCTGATATCAAGATTTCTTTTACTCCCACTTTGGTGCGGGGCATGGGCTATTACACCGGACCGATTTTCGAAGTTTCCCACACCGCCTCCGGCTCTTCGATTTGCGGAGGCGGACGCTATGACGGGGTGGTCGGACGCTGGCTGGGGCGAGATGTTCCCGCCGTAGGTTTCAGCTTCGGTTTCGAACGGATCGTGGATTTGGTGTCTCTTCCCCAAGAGGGGCAGCAGCTAAAGGTGGCATTGGCCTATCAAAAGCCGCATGAAGCCCTGGCGGCCTTGCACCTGCGGGAAGGGCTGCTGGCGGCAGGCGCCAGTAATGCCGGTCTCCTGAAAGCCCCGCGTAAAATGTCGGCAGGATTCTTCGAACAGGCAGCGTCCTTGGGATACAATCGGGTGCTACTGCCTAGCCGCTACCTAGAGGCTGCCGAACAGGCAGATCCGGACTTTAAGACACTACTGGAGCAGGCGCGCATCCTCGAAAACTAGATTCGAGGGCGCGAAATAGCGCGCCAAGCTCCTCCACTAGCCGCTGTGGTCGCAGGCCGCAAGATCTCCGATTCCAGCGGGAGGTAGCAAATTTGGGGAACTCTGGCATTTAGCTGGGGATTTTCCCGGCGGCCTTTAAGTGCCGCACCCGGATGTGCAAGGCGATAGCGGCCAGAATCACGGAAGCGAAGGTTCCCATCAATACCCCCAAGGATCCCGCTTGGGTTAGTTCTGCGTCTCCTCTAAAGGCCAAGTGAGAAATCAGCAGCGCTACCGTGAAGCCGATACCGGCGGTTAACGATACCGGGAGTACATCGCGCAAGCCCACGCCTTTGCCTAAGGTGAGAGGAGTCAGCTTGGTAAAGATGGCTACAGAACCGAAGATTCCGATGACCTTACCGAGCGGCATTGCCAGCATTACCGAGATCGCAATCGGGTGAGTAATCACATCCAGCGGACCGCCGGACACATCCACCACATTTACCCCAGCAGCAAAGAAAGCGAAGATCGGCACTGCCAACCCGGCGCTAAAGGGGTTGACTGCTTCAGTAAGACGTTCGGTTTCTGGCTCGGTTTCGCCCGCGCGTTGTTTGGCGGGAACCGTCATCCCCAGTAGCACCCCGGAAATAGTGGCGTGTACCCCCGAGTCAAACATGAAATACCAGGTCACAATGCCGAGAGGTACTAAAATCCACCAGCGTCCCCACCGTTTTTGGGCAAGGAAACCGAAAATAGCGGTGCAAACGAATGCCAGCAGTAGGGAAACAATCTTCATTCCACTGGCATAGAAGATGGCGATTACTAAAATCCCGCCCAAGTCATCGGCGACTGCCAGGGTTAGCAGGAAGGTGCGGGCAGCTAAAGGTAAGCCGCGCCCGAAAATCTGCAGAATCGCCACTGCAAAGGCAATATCGGTAGCGGTGGGAATGGCCCAACCGTGCCAGGCATTATCACCTGAAATTGCGGTGCCTACTAGATAGACACAGGCCGGTCCAATCATCCCGAATAGGGCAGCAATAATCGGCATCGCCGCCACTTTGATGTTATGCAAAGATCCCACCGCAAACTCTTGTTTAAGTTCTAGACCCACTGCGAAGAAGAACAGGGTTAAGATCCCGTCTTGCGCCCACTCATGTACCGCTAGGTGTAACCCTAAGGAGTGGGGACCGAACTCGAAGTTCGAAAGTGCCATGTAACCTTCGCGCACCGGGGAAGGAGCATTCGCGAGAATCAACGCCAAAATGGCGGCAAAGACCAAAATCATGCCGGCCACAATGTCGTTAGCTAATACCCGTTTTATGGAGGTAAAGATCCCGTGAGGAGATTCCTCGCTGTAATCCTTCGGAGCAGGAGCTGCCAGATCCTGATAGTCAGGGGGACTAACCAGTTCTTCTACCTCTTTTTCTAGCGGAAAGTAATGAATGTCTCGCTGGGTTTCTTTGTTTGCGGATTCTTTGTTTTCGTCACCTTGTTGTTCGCGCATGAAACTATGGTAGCTGTTATTCGTTTCGACAATCGGGGATGCCTGAGGTTTAATATGGAGTGGCGCTTTACAAAAGGTTTTCACTTTTGGTAAAACAAAACTTGGCTGGCGCTCTCGCATCCGCGAGGAAGGCTAAAGTTCCTGGTAAAGCCCCCGTAGCCCAATCGGTAGAGGCAGCTGACTTAAAATCAGTCCAGTGTCGGTTCGAGTCCGACCGGGGGTACTACCATTATTTTTACGGAACTCATCCAGAAACTTTTCAGAAACATCTACTAATAATTTGTTTAGTAGTGCTGTTTTCAGCTCTGGCAATTGTCGGAGTGCGACTAGTAAAGTTGCGAAACGGAAGCGGCTGGTAACTGCAGAAAGAGAGATCCAGATGGCAAATCCGGTTATGAATCAAGTAGGCGAGCAGATGCGTCGCACCCCCGCCGGTTATCCCGAAATGCCGGGCTACCAGGTAGGAGGAGATGCCCGGTCCGCAAATCCGAGCTATCCGCAGTCCGCTACCCCCAGTGCTGCCACGCAATCTCCGATTGGACAGGGTGAACAACTGGGGAGCCCACAGCGGGTATCTCGTCCCATGACCTTGGACGATGTGTTGGTGCGCACCGGTTTGAGCTTCGGAGTAATGGTACTGGCAGCGGCCGCCTTGTGGTTTTGGGGTGTAAACGACCTGACAGCCAACGGGGGAACTATGCTTACCATTTCCTCCGTTTCGGCGCTGATCGCCTTCGCCCTAGTGCTGGTGTCTTCCTTCCGTCGCAAACCCTCAGCGGTGATTACCCTGGGCTATTCCTTCTTCGAAGGGCTGTTTATCGGTGGGATTTCTGCGTTCTTTGAAATGCTCTATCCCGGGATCGTGGTACAGGCCTTGATCGGGACAGTCGCCGTATTCGCAACCTGCCTGGTGCTGTTCAAATCCGGCCTGGTGCGAGTGAACTCTAAGTTCATGAAGATCATGTTGGTCGGCATAGTTTCAATCATCGTATATCGCCTTTTGGCGATGGTTCTGGCGATGATTACCCCCACCAGCTCGGTTGGTAACCTGGATCAAATCACGGTGATGGGACTGCCGCTAGGACTGCTGGTGGGACTATTCGCGGTAATCTTCGGAGCGATGTCGCTGATCTCTGATTTCGATATGGTTCGCGAGGGAGTGCGCTTGGGGACTGACAAAGAGATGGCCTGGAGCTGCGCCCTAGGAATCATGGTGACTGTGGTTTGGCTCTACATCGAGATTCTGAGAATCCTAGCGATCCTGAGAGATAACTAAATAGAAAACTTTGCTGCGGGGCGACTACTATAATCTGTAGTCGCCCCAAACTTTTTTAGGGAGGAAACTAGCTGTGCCGGTGATTGTGAGAACCCCAACTTTAGTTGATGCTGCCGGCGCAGCCATGGCGCATCACCGGATTCTAACCGAGACCCTAGATAACCAGGTTCCGGACGGCTTTTGGGATAAATACAATGAAGAGGCCCTGCTCAGCTATTGGCACCAGCAGATATTGCAGACCAAAGGGCGCCGCATTGCCTTCGCATCCCGAGGACGTCAGGTGGTGGGGATGGCCTATGTTACCCCTTCTCCCGCGGATGATCACCAGCTGGGCCCGGCTCCTCGTGCCCTAGATATTGCTTTCTTAGGGATTATTCACCAGTACTATTCCCCAGATATTGCCCAGCGGTTGTTGGACTATGTTCTTGATTCTGATGCTCCCGCTCAAGCCTGGGTACTGCGCTCAGACCAGGTGAAACGCCGTTTTTTGCGGGTGAATGGTTTCACTATGGATGGGCTCAGCCTCGTAGATGAGGACTCGGGGCAAATGATTTCTAGGATGACCCGTTGAACTAGGACACCTGGGGAGGGAAGGTCTTAGGCATTGGGAACTGTAAGCCAACCCGAGGGCCGCACCGGGCAGGGAGTTTGCAAGCAGGCTTAGGGGCACTGCTAGGGTTAAGTTATGAATTCTGGTCTCGCGCGAATCTCTCAAGTTGGTCGGCGGTTGCTAAGTACCCTGTCCCGTCCTCAGGCCAAAGCTAGTCCTGCCCCGCAGGCACTCGAATCCTATGAACAGGACCTAGCTGCCGTGAAAGCAAAATCTAAGCCAGTCTCAGAAAATGAAGCGGTTCCGCTATCTTTGCGGGTCGCGGCTGATTGGTCGTGGCGCTTATTAGTAGTAGCAGTGGCTTTTGCCGGCTTCCTCTACGTAGCTGCTCAATTCCAAGTGATTATGGTCCCAGTAGCTGTAGCAGTGCTACTTTCGGTCTTGCTAGAACCTGTGTTGCGACTTTTATATGTAAAACTGCATTTGCCACGGACTTTGGCAGCGGCAGTTACCCTGATTATTGGGTTGGGGATCGTCACCGCGATGATCTCGATTTCCACTACCCAATTGGCCAGCGAACTTCCTAATCTAATCGGACGCACCAAAGAGGGCGTTGATGAAGGTATTCAATGGCTGGCCACCGGCCCCTTGAAGATGGATACCGAGACCGCTTCGAGGCTATGGGGGCAGGCCCAAAACCAAATCCAAAATTACGCGCGCCAGAATGCGTCTTGGCTAGCATCCAATGCCCTGGGAACCATGTCGGCGGTGGCCGGGGCTTTCACCGGGGGACTTGCGGCACTATTTTGCCTATTTTTCTTCCTTAAAGACGGACGTAAAATCTGGCAATGGTTCTTGCGGTTGACCCCGCGCTCCGCGCGCCATCCTTTAAACGAGGCGGTTATTCGCGGCTGGGTAACTCTCGGCGCCTACACTCGCACCCAGTGTCTAGTTGCGGCGATTGACGCCGTAGGTATTGGTGGCGGTGCCTACCTGATTGGAGTTCCCCTAGCGATTCCGCTGGCAATCCTAGTGTTCCTGGCGGCCTTCGTACCGATTCTGGGTGCGATTCTCTCAGGGATGATGGCGGTAGCGATTGCCTTGGTAGATAAGGGCTTCACCACTGCGATCGTGATGCTGATTATTATTTTGGTGGTTCAACAGGTGGAATCTAACCTGCTACAACCAGCATTAATGTCTAATGCGGTCAGCTTGCATCCGGTGGCGGTGCTGCTGGCAGTTGCCGGTGGCGGTGCTGCCATGGGGATAGTAGGTGCGGTTTTCGCGGTGCCGATTCTAGCGTTTGTGAACACTACCGTGCTGTACTTGCGTGGTTACGACAGTTTCATTCGCCTCAGTTACCAGCAGGATCGTCCCGGTGGTCCTCCCGGATCCCTCGATAAGGAACTTGCCGAGGCGGCTCGCCCCAGTGAACAGAATCTAACCGAGGCGCGGGAGGCAAAGGCGCTAGCTGAAAAGGATGGCCAGCTGCAAACCCTGCGCGAACACGCTGAAAATGCCGAGAAAGTACAGCTGGAGATTCAAGACTCTCTTAAGGAATTTGCGGCCGCAGATCCGAATCAGATCGTGCCAGCGGATGCTAAAACCGATTTTGAGGTAGGAGCAACGACCAAGATTCAGAAAGTGGAAGAGGCCGAGCAAGCCGCCCAAGAAGAAGACCAGGATGCGCCCTCGAAAGCAGACAATTCTCAGGACGAGGACGCAGAGGAATAGTTTTTACCTGCCCATGCGACGCTCACGGAGAGCAAAGTCGCGCAGGGCACGGTAGAAATCAATCTTACGGAAGTCCGGCCAGAAGGCTTCACAAAAGTAGTATTCCGAATGGGTAGATTGCCACATTAGGAATCCAGATAGCCGCTGTTCACCGGAGGTGCGGATAACTAGATCCGGGTCGGGTTGGCCCGCGGTGTAGACGTGGGAAGTTATTTCGTCCACGGAAAGTTCTTCGGCCACGGCTCTTAAATCCGCTCCCTCGTTGGCTTTTTCCAGTAGCAACTCCCGCACGGCCTCGGTAATTTCTTCGCGCCCGCCATAGCCGACTGCGATATTTACAGTCAGGGGAGAGTCCTGACAAGAATGTGCCACTGCCTCCCGCAGGCGATCTTGCACCGGATCCGGCAGGAGGGAAAGATTACCGAGTAAACGCAGGTGCCAGCGACCTAAAGAAGCTATTTGCTCTACTACTCCGCAAATAATGTCAAAAAGTTTGGTGAGTTCTTCCCCGGAGCGACGCAGATTGTCGGTAGAGAGCATCCAGAGAGTTACTACCGGAATTCCTACTTCTTCGCTCCAACCTAAAAATTCCAGTGCCTTGTCGGCACCAACCTTATGGCCAGTTTCAGATTCTGCTCCCACTTGATGAGCCCAGCGTCGATTTCCATCCAAAATTACCCCCACGTGGCGCGGCAAAGATTCGGTGGGTAGTGCCTTTTCGAGGTTGCGGGCATAGAGACGATAGAGCAGGTCGGTAAAGTGAGTCAAGCTTTCTCCTTTGGGGGTAATAGTTGAATTTTACCCCTCTAGCGAGCAGTTGACAGTATTTACCCCCTACAATTAGCGTAGGTTGCAACCAGCCACCCTACCGCGGCTTTAGAGGCTAGGGCGGGTTTCTATTCGAACTGAGGAGCACGGATGACACCTGAAGATGGACGATACGTGCAGGTGAAAACGCGGGTAAAGGATTCTTTAAATGCCTTGCCGAAACCTAAATTGCGGGGCTGGATTCATACCATAACCACCCCGCTGTCCTTAGCCGCCTCGATTGTGTTGATTTGTTTAGCTGATACTACTGCGAAACGTTGGGCTTGTGCGGTCTACCTGGTGTGTTCTCTGCTGCTTTTTGGGGTTTCCGCGCTTTACCACCGCATCGACTGGGGCAATCGTGCCCTCAGCGTAATGCGCCGTCTCGACCACTGCAATATCTTCCTCCTGATTGCGGGATCTTATACTCCGATAGCGGTATCGTTACTGGACTACCAACAGGCCAGGAATTTATTACTGTTGGTATGGCTGGGAGCCTTGGCAGGTATCTTGCTGTCTATATTTTGGCCGAGGGCTCCGCGTTGGTTGTACGTACCGATCTATATTTTGCTGGGCTGGGTGGCACTGGCTTATATGGGGCCGCTACGCCAAGCCGGAGGATTAGTACTAATTTGGCTGCTAGTGGCGGGGGGACTGTGCTACTCAATAGGGGCCGTGTTTTACGGAATCCGCTGGCCAGGCAGACGCGCCCGCTACTTTGGGTATCACGAGATTTTCCATGCCGGTACGGTAGCCGGTTGGACCTGTATTTGCATCGCTGCTTATTTCGCGGTTTTGGCTTAAGCGCCTGGAGCGTTACTTTGGGACTGGTATGTTCCCCCGCGCCTCCCAATAGCAACTTCACCGGCAATTTGTTACACTGATACCTGCTGTTTACTGACCGCGCTCGGCGTGGTCAGTCTTTTATTTATTAGCTGAGGAGAACACGATGGCAGACAAGACCTGGATGACCCAGGAATCATATGACCGTCTAAAAGAAGAGCTACGCCATCTCCAAGAAGTAGAGCGTCCGGCGATTGCCCGTCGAATCGATGAGGCCCGGCAAGAGGGCGACTTGAAGGAAAACGGCGGTTACCATGCGGCGCGCGAACAACAGTCCTGGAATGAAACTCGGATTCTGCAGCTAAAAGAAATCATAGAGAATGCCGAGGTTGGCGAGCCTCCCGCAGATGACGGGATTGTGGAACCGGGGATGGTAGTAAAAGCTACTTTGGGCCGGCGGGAAGTGAAGTTCCTGATGGGGTCGCGTGAAGCCAGCCCCGATGTGGATATCGATGTTTATTCCCCGGATGCTCCGCTGGGGCAGGCAATTATGGGACATAAAGTGGGGGATACCGTTGATTACCAGGCTCCCAACGGCAAAAGCATAAAGGTAAAGCTGCTGGAAGTTACCCCTTTTGAGTAGCCAGAGGTGATAGTAGCCAGAGGCAATCCGGAGAAACTGAAACTTTCGGAAGTGAAGGGCGGGTTAAAGCTACTCCACCTTCACCCAACGCCGAGCGGCCGGAGAAGTAATCGCTAAGATTGCCAGCACCGACAGGGTAGTGGAAGTTATCCATAGGGGCGTACCGGAGGCGCCCTCGATTCCCAAGGACTCCATCATCCGCACGATCACCGTTGCGGTAAGCACCAAGAGCAGTCCCAGACGCATCCATTTTTGGTGAAATAAAGTTCCCACGATTAGGACGGTAAGTAAGACCGCTAACGCCATAAAACCGTAACCCGCCAGGCGAGTCTGGTAAAAAGAAAACCCCAACTCATCTGCATATTTTGGGTTGGTAGCGAGGATATAGCCAATCGCCGCCAGCTCCAGAGCATGCAGAACCGTCAAAGTAATTCCGCAGGCGAGAGAAGTGGCTGGCACCTCGCGGTCCCGCAGCAGCCGGCGCTTATTCTTTTTCTCTGCCTGTTCGCGGGAAGAACGCAGGTACCCCTTATGTTGCAAGGCCAAGTTTTCGCGCCGATGCAGATGTTCCTCACTTACCAGATTGGCTTCAATCACCGGTAAGCTCCCATCGGTTTGCACCCGGTCACCTCCGCCATTGCGCGAGTGATAGGCGCTGGTAGCGTCGGGAATTACATCTACTTCAACGCTGGTGCAGGCCGCCCGGACGGTATCTACTACGTGGTCACGTTCAATATCGATGTTCTCGTCAATCTTGTGAGTGATCTGCAAAGTGAATAGAGACAGGCCGACCGCCTTGTCGAAAGTTGCCGCTGCCAGCCAATCTGCTTGGAATCCCCCCGGCAGTTTCCAACCCTCCGGAACCTTCCAAAAACGCACGTGGTGTCGTTGACTGGGATTGCCGTCTACCTCTTGTTGATAGGCAAAATCTTGTTTCTTCCCGAAAAGATAGAGCGGAGAAACCGGAGCCGCCGGGTAGGAACGCTTAAAAACACTGGCGAAAATAATCTTCCAAGAAGAAGAAAGCGTAATCTCGTCTGCCATCGTCCAGCCCGCTGCCTGCATCGCCAGGTGAATATCCTCCTCTTCTCCCAGCCAAGCCAGGTTAATAGGATCCCCCAGAATCCCATCCCCGGTTTTAGAACGCCCAATGTAATAGTCCGGAACGTAGAGCGAAGACATTATCTGATGCAGTCGCGGCAGCGCCAGATAGGCCAAAAGCACCCAGAAAAAAGTTAAATAGATCAGGATAACCAGGGATAACTGGAAACCGTGTTTAAGGAGGATCCAAGCTAGGCGCACGGTTAAAACCGCCGCGATCACCACAAAAACGTAATCGATGATCTGGTAGAAAGTGAGAGGCGCAGATTTGTGATATCCCAGCTTTTGCCCCAATTCAAAGGGCAGATTCTCATCAGTTTCCGATCCTGCCCCCGCGCTAGCCTCCTGGTCTTTAGTAGCCACTAGGGCGCCCTCGCCCTCGCCCATAGGCCCCTGTTTCTTGCCCTCGGCTTTTAGAGTCGGCTTATCTTCGCTGGTTGCCATGGCTTATTCCGGTTTCTTGACCTGTTCTAAACGCTGCTTGGCCTCATCTAAGAAGGATTGGCAATGGTTGGCGAGTTGCTCCCCGCGCTCCCACACCTTTAAAGATTCCTCCAGGCCGAGCTTGCCGGACTCCAGCTGAGCGATAGCGGCCACCAACTGTTCGCGCGCCTGCTCATAGGAAAGTTCCCCCACGGGAACTTCCGTGTTTTCTTCACTCATCACTGCCTCCTGAACTATTTTTCTGATTCGTACCAAAAACCTTGGTTACTGCGGTTCCATCTGCGAAAATCGCCTCTAGCAGATCGCCTTTATTTACCTGCGATACTGATTTGATGACCCCACCAGCCGGCGAGCGCAAAATACTGTAGCCGCGCTCTAAAATCCTCTGGGGAGAATAGGCTTTCAAAGCATCTCGCCATCCGCGCAGGGAAGTTACCTGATTTTCTAACTGAGTTTCGAAACGAAAACGCAGCCGTTGACTGTCTATTGCCAAAGAATGTTCCTGAGCCGCAATAATTGCGGAAGGATCGGCCATCACGGGGCGGCCGCGCAACTGGGCTAACTGTCCCAAGTGCTGATCTAAGAGGGCGAGCATCTGGGTGCGCAAACGGGAGCGGGCGCCCTGGACCCCCAAAGATTCCTCCTGTAAATCCGGAACAATCTTTCGCGCCGCATCGGTAGGGGTAGACGCCCGATAGTCAGCCACGAAATCCAGCAGCGGCGCGTCTTCTTCGTGGCCGATAGCGGAAACTAGAGGGGTGCGTGCCTGAGCCGCCGCCCGCACTAGGGATTCCTCAGAAAAAGGCAACAGATCCTCGACTGCGCCGCCGCCTCGGGAAATCACGATCACCTCTACCTGAGGGATTCTGTCCAGTTCGGCCAGCGCCCTACTTACTTCTGCGGCGCAAGTAGCCCCCTGCACTGCCACTTCTCGCACCTCAAACTCGGCTAGTGGCCAGCGTGCCAAGGCGTTTACCATTACGTCCTGTTTAGCTTTCGCGTTGCGTCCTACAATCAACCCAATTTTTCGAGGAATCACCGGCAACGGCTGCTTGTTTTCCTGCGCAAATAAGCCCTCGGCAGCAAGTTTCTTACGCAGAGCCTCGATCTGGGCTAGCAGGTTGCCCACTCCGATGGCGTGGACTTCTTTTGCGAATAAAGACAGCGAACCCGAACCCTCATAAAAATCCGGTTTGGCGTAAACAACTACTTGCGCGCCCTCGGTAAAGTTATCTCCCACCGGGTCGAGGACTGTGGGCCAGCACTTTACCGTCATAGAAGTGCTTTGCTTAGTGTCGCGCAGAACAAAGAAAGCTATGCGCGCGCCCGGGCGCCGCTTGTATTCCACTACCTGCCCGCTCACCCACAGCGGCGACATCCGGTTCACGTATTTCTTGATATTAGCGGTCAGTAAAGACAGTGGCCACGGGTTATCCCGAGTGGTTTGGGCGGCCGTGGGAGCCAGCTGTTGATTGGGAAAATCCGGATTCGTGCGCACCGCTTCATTCTACCCACAGCTGCTAAGAAGTAATCATCGGTTCGGCGGGAAGAAATATACCTGGGTAGGATAGGGACGTGGCAAAAAAGGTACTCTTGGCATCCCCGCGCGGTTACTGTGCGGGAGTGGATCGCGCCGTGGACGTGGTGGAAAAAGCTTTGTCGCTCTATGGAGCCCCGGTTTATGTGCGCAAAGAGATTGTGCATAACAAGTTTGTAGTCGAACAGTTAAGCGCTAAGGGTGCGCGTTTTGTAACCGAACTCGATGAAGTCCCCACCGGGGCCCGGGTAGTGTTTTCCGCCCACGGAGTATCTCCGGCGGTGCGGGAAGAGGCTAAGCGGCGGGGACTGAAAACCGTGGATGCTACCTGCCCCTTGGTGACTAAAGTTCACCGCGAAGCCCTGCGTTTCGCCAAAGCAGACTATGACATTGTGCTGGTGGGGCACGAAGGTCACGAGGAAGTAGAAGGCACCCAAGGGGAAGCTCCCGACCATATTCAGGTAGTGGGGGATCCCGAAAGCGCAAGCCAAGTAAAGGTGCGCGACCGGGAAAAAGTGGTGTGGCTATCGCAAACTACTTTGAGCCTGGATGAAACTCGGGAAACCGTAGAGAAACTGCGGGAACGATTCCCCGAATTGAGTGATCCCCCCAGCGAAGATATTTGTTTTGCCACCCAGAACCGGCAGGGGGCAGTAAAAAAGATTGCCGAACAGGCCGAAGTAGTAGTGGTAGTCGGGTCTGCAAATTCCTCTAACTCGGTGCGCCTGAAAGAAGTGGCAGAAGTAGGCGGGGCTGAGCGCGCCTATCGTATCGATAAAGCCCTAGAGATGGAAGCTGACTGGTTTGACGGCGTTGAAACCGTGGGGCTAACCTCCGGAGCTTCCGTGCCCGAAGTGCTGGTAAAGGAAGTTTTAGCGCAGCTGGCACAGTGGGGTTTTGCCGAGGTAGAGGAAGTGGAAACTGCCCGGGAAACCGTAACTTTCGCACTGCCATTGCCGCTACGCAAAGAACTTAAAGAAGCCGGGATAATCACCACCGATAATCGGCGGCGCACTAACGATCCCGGACATACCTGCTAGAGACCAAGATGCTAACTTCGGTACCTTTTGTAGTAGCAGTTTGCCTGGTGGCCTTGGGGTTAGTTTTTTCCTTGCCCTTCCTGATTGCGAAGTCTGCGCGGCGGCTAAGCGCGATCTTAAAAGTGGTGGCCGTATCGCTGGTGCAGGTGGTGGCGGTTGGGCTGGTTATCAACCTACCGATGCAGTATGTATCCACTCCCACCGAGCTCTGGCAGATGCTTAGCAACCAGCAAAACACCAAGGTGAAGATTACCGATACCCAGCGGGGAAGGTTGCTAAAAAAGCGGGCGCCCGCAGACTTAGAAAAAATAAATCCTTTAACGGCACCAGCCTTGCCGGGACAAGAAGAATGGATACCCCAGTTCAAACCGCGAGGAAAGGCCGGAGCCATCACCGAGTTCGCCGGGCCAAAATCCGGGGTGAAAGAAAAAGTAATGGTGTGGACCCCCGAAGGCTATGACCCTACGGATCGCTCCACAACCTATAACGTAATAGAGTTTCTGCACGGCTATCCGGGGTCTCCAGTCTCGGTCGCCCTCGCCCTAGATTTTTCCGGCAGCCTCCAAAAGGCGATCGACAGGGGCGAGATCGCCCCCACTATCGCGGTTATTCCGGAAGGAAATGTAGACCTTAAGGCTCCCACCTGCGCAGATGTAGCGGGTAAGGCGCAGACAGCGACCTGGCTCAGTTTCGATATTCCCAAAATGGTGCGTTCTACTTTCCCGAATGTATCCGATAAGCGAAAAGACTGGCTGATTACCGGGAACTCTTCGGGCGCCTATTGTGCCGGGCGCCTGGGGATTACTTACGGCGATGTTTTTGGCGTCTCCGCCGTCCTCTCCGGTTATGATCAACCGATTGTGGGATCTTGGGGAGGGCATACTTCCGCCGCCTTCGAGGCCAATACCCTGTCGAACCTGGTAGGTGAGCCCCGTCCTTGGCCCCTAAATATGTACGTTTTTGGGGCGCAAATGGATCGAGATTCTTTGCATCTGGCGAAGAATCTGGCGCGGGCTCCTTTCAAAGCCGGTGACCGTCTGCAACTACATATTAAGGCGGAGGGCGGACACAACTGGGCTACTTGGCGCGAACAAATGCCAGAGCTATACCGCTGGTGGGAGCAAGTGCGCACCAGCGAGGCTCCCAAGAATTTGCAGATTAATGGCGCTGATTCTGCCCTCTTGCCGGAAACTACTCCGGGACTATTCTCGCTGATGGGATGGGGGACGATCCTGGTTGCGGCTTTGGTCGCCATTTTGGGTCTGGCCGCGCTGATTCGCCGGGTGCCGAAAGTGATGAAAACCGCCACCCGCGCCGCCTTTTTAAAGGCCCTCGCAGGCTCGCTCGGCGCCATGATTTTGGTGATTGTAGCGGTGTTGCTTCCTATAAATCGCTGGGGGGAGTTCTACACCTCCGTTATGGAAATTGTGCACACTATTACCGGAGGTGCCTAGCGGGGGTATTGCCGGGCCTCCTAGTGTGGGGTATTGCCGGGCCTCCTAGTGTTTTCTCTGCGAGATTTCCCGCCGCTTTCGCCCTTCGATAGGGTAGAGGCGTGGCTTTAACAATTGGGATTGCAGGATTACCTAACGTCGGTAAATCAACTTTGTTCAATGCGCTCACCCGCGCAACCGTACTCGCAGCGAATTATCCGTTCGCGACTATCGACCCCAACGTGGGAGTGGTGCCGCTGCCAGACCCGCGCCTGAAGAAACTTACCGAAATGTTCCAGTCTGCGAAAACTGTGCCCGCCACGGTTTCTTTCGTGGATATCGCGGGAATCGTAAAAGGTGCCTCCCAGGGTGAAGGGCTGGGTAACCAGTTCCTAGCTAACATACGGGAAGCCGATGCGATCTGCCAGGTCACCCGGGTGTTTAGTGACCCCGATGTGGTGCACGTAGACGGCAAGATTGATCCTGCCTCCGATATTGAAACCATTTCTACCGAGCTGATCCTGGCGGATTTGCAGACCTTAGAAAAAGCGGTGCCGCGGCTGGAAAAGGAAGTTCGCGGGCGGAAAACCCCGCCAGAAGTGCTAGCAGAGGTAAAGAAAGCCCAGGAGATTTTAGAGGACGGGCAGTTGCTATCAGCCCACAGTGAACTGGATAAGGAACTGCTAAAAGAGTTCCAGCTGATGACTTTGAAGCCGTTTATTTATGTATTCAATATGGATGCCGATCAGATTTTAGATAAAGAGCGCCAAGCGGAGCTGGAAAACCTGGTGGCACCGGCGAAAGCGATTTTCTTAGATGCCCAGTTCGAGGCAGATCTAATCGAACTAGATGAAGAGGACGCCCGGGAAATGCTGGAAGAATCCGGACAAAGCGAGTCCGGCCTCGACCAGTTAGCGCGCGTTGGTTTCGATACTTTGGGGCTGCAAACTTTCCTGACTGCCGGGGAAAAAGAATCTAGGGCCTGGACGATTCATAAAGGTTGGACTGCCCCTCAAGCTGCCGGGGTAATCCATAGCGATTTCGAACGCGGATTCATCAAAGCCGAGATTATTGGCTTCGATGAGTTAGTGGAACTCGGCTCTATTCACGCTGCTCGTGACGCTGGAAAACTGCGCCAAGAAGGCAAAGAATACGTGATGCAAGACGGCGACGTAGTCGAATTCAAATTTAACGTCTAGCGTTATTAGCCTCTAGCGCTGTTTTAGATACACCTACAAACCCGCTATCAGCTTTATCTTGCCAGTGATCGTTCATAAGAACAATCTCTGAAAAGTGCTCAATGAATTGCTTGAAAAGTGCACATTGATTTGCTTGAAAAGTGCTCAATTCCCAGGTAGACTTCCTTTGGAGGTAAGGGGATGAGCTTAAAGAAAGAGGGATATTGCTCAAGACTTATTGACGAAAAAATCGCAAGATATTTAGATATCTTCGGAGCTGTATCTATTGAGGGGCCGAAGTGGTGCGGTAAGACCTGGACGAGTTTGGCACACGCAAATAGCGCCAGTTATGTAACGGATCGAAGTCAGCGTGACCTGGCAATGGTTGATCCCAAATACATTTTTACTCACCTAAGTCCGCAATTGATTGATGAATGGCAGATTGTTCCCGAGATTTGGGATGCAGTACGGCATGAGTGTGACACAGACCGGGAAAAGGGGAAATTTATTCTCACCGGTTCAACCGCTTTGAAAGTCAATGAAGGTACGCACAAAGTATTCCACTCCGGGGTAGGAAGAATAGTAACCCTGCGCATGCATCCCATGAGTCTATATGAATCAGGTGATTCCACCGGGGAAGTATCCTTGTCGGGACTATTACAAGGAACTGTTGACACAGGTTATGTAGGCCCGGTGGAGTTGGGAAAACTGGCTCTCCTCATTGTTAGAGGTGGATGGCCAGAAAACATCTATACCGCTGAAGAAGATTGCGGAGTTATTCCCGAGAGCTATATTGATTCCTTGGTAACTAAAGATATGCATGAAGGGGCAGGGAAGAAACGTAACCCGCACAAGATGCGTATGCTTTTACGTTCGCTTTCCAGAAATGAGTCAACTTTAGTAGGAAACAAAACCCTGGTTAAAGATATTGAAGAATATGAAAATCAAGATGAATTAATCGAAAGTCGTGCTACCGTAGCAGAATATCTCGCTGTCCTCGACAGTTTATATCTGACCGCAAATCAGGAAGCCTTTAGTCTTAATTACCGCTCTTCAGCGAGGATTGGAAAAACAGCCAAAAGACATCTGGTGGATCCTTCTCTTTGTTGTGCAAGCCTGGGGCTCAATGTTGAAAAATTGCTGCATGACCATGAAACTTTTGGGCTTCTATTTGAGGCACTTGTCGAGCGGGATTTACGAATTTATGCGGATTACTACGGGGGGCATCTCTTCCATTTCCGCGACAATGCTTTGGGTGATGAAGTAGATGCCATCCTCGAGTTTAAGAACGGCGACTATGCGGCTTTCGAAATTAAGTTAAGTGATGGCAGCATCGGTGACGCAATAACCAGTCTTACTCGCTTTTACCAATACGCGAAAAAGAAGCCGAAGGTGATGGGGATTATCGTTGGACACCTTCAATCCGTAATGCAAGATAAAGGAACCGGAATCTACATAATTCCAGCCACCTCCCTCAGACCTTAAATGTTTCTGCATCAGCGCAGCAGGTGATGAGGCAGAGGGAGCAGGGGAGTATAAAATCCCTGCAGGTGGCGTAGGGGGTTAATACTTATAGGGGCATGCCCTCTGGCTCTAGTAACTCCAGGCGTCGTTAACAGGGCTTTGACTAGGCGATTTCCCCGATGATTACATTCCATTGATGTACTTTGCGCTCGGTGATGAAACCTGCCAGGAAAAACGGATCCTCCGCTAAAGCTCCCAAGGCGTCCTCGCTAGATTCGGCTTCTACTGCGATGAGCGCGCCCGGATGGGGATCATCTACCCAGGATCCCACCAGTTTTACTACGCCTTGAGCATGCAGGCCCCGCAAGTGAGCGCGGTGGTCAGGGCGAACCTCATCCATTTGCGAAGCGGCGGCGGGATCGTAAAAATATTCGACGGCGAATAAAGCCATAAATGGTCACTCCTAAAAATTAACGGTGCTTCTATTATCACCCGGGAAGCGAAGCCGCGCCGGAAAATAACTTTTGACGCAGGGGAGGCAAGGTAAAAGTGGATGCGCCCTCTAGACTAAATACATGGATGAAATCGAGCAGGCGAGCGGGGCATATCTAGATCACCTGGCGATTGAGCGCGGACTATCCAATAACACTGTCGGTTCCTACCGACGCGACCTGGCGCGTTACCACGAATATCTAGCGGGCGCCGGTATTCATGTGTTAGCAGAAATTACTCCGGAAACTTTGCGGGCATTCTTGCAGGCAGCCGCTGCCGGGGAAGATGGGAAAAACCCCTTGGCAACCTCGTCAATCGCGCGGCTAATGGCCTCCCTGCGCGGATTCCACGGCTTTGCGGTAAACGAGCGCTTAAGCAGCATCGACCCCACGGAAAACCTGGAAAATCCCCGCTTGGCGCGACCGTTGCCTAAAGCGCTCAGCATCACCCAGACTCGCGCCCTGCTGGAAGCGTTTAGCGGGGAAGATGCCGCCTCCTTGCGTTCGCGGGCGCTACTAGAAACCCTTTATGCTTCGGGAGCTAGGGTGAGTGAAGTGTGTGCCCTTGACGTTGACGATTTAGGGGTTTTAGCTGATAGCTCAGGTGATATGCCGGAAGAAAACCCGATTACCCTAGTTACCGTGACCGGCAAAGGTAATAAACAGCGGCTAGTACCGCTAGGAGAATACGCGGTCAAGGCTTTAGATGCCTATCTGGTACGCGCCCGCCCGCAGCTCGCGCAAAAAGGCCGGGGTAGTTCCGCGTTGTTTTTGAATCTGCGGGGAGGGCGTCTTTCTCGCCAGAGCACCTGGAATATTATTCGCGAAGCCGCGGAAAAAGCGGGGATAAAAACGCCGGTTTCTCCCCACAGCCTGCGGCATTCCTTCGCTACCCATATGTTAGAGGGCGGCGCGGACGTTAGGGTAGTACAAGAACTGCTCGGTCACGTGAATGTAACCACCACCCAGATATATACCAAGGTCACTGCTACTTTGTTGCGCGAGGTGTATCAAGAGACCCATCCGCGTGCTCGGTAGCGGTTGTGGGAGTGCGTTGCGTGGGGCTCAGATTTTTCCTCCTGCCCAAGAATTCGAAAAATGCCCCAGCATTTTCCGAATTCTTATGCCCACCGCACCTACTCGGATAAAATCTGAGCCCCACTTCTTACCTGCTCTGTGCCTACTCGAAAAAATCGAGTCTCCGCACTAAAGCATCGCGGCTGGCCTGAAAAATATAATCTCCTCATTGTGTGCCGTTGCTCGAATGAGGGCTTTATTGCACATTCCCGCAAGTTAGTTTCGGTACCTGGGGATTCATGACTACTTTCAAATCTCTATCTAGATGGTTACTGTCGCCTGTGTTTTTATATGCGAGTAGCGAGATACCGATTTCACGTTAGCGAGTCGGGAAAAAGTTTACGGGAGCGCCGCTTGGTAACATTTTTTCTCAGCTTGTCATATCGTTATAAGGGTGAGTGAGATTCAACCAGGTTTGATGCCCCCGCCGACCCCGAAAGATGCGGAGTTCCCCGCGCCTGCGCCCCTTGATTCCCATGGGCCCGCGCGGATTATTGCCATGTGCAACCAAAAAGGTGGGGTGGGTAAAACTACCACCACCATTAACTTGGCGGCCTCGCTAGCAGAGTATGGGCGCAAAGTGCTGATCGTTGATTTCGATCCCCAAGGCGCAGCCACTGCCGGGCTGGGGGTAAACGGCAACGACCTGGACGCCACTATTTACAATGTGCTCCTGGATCGTAACGTAACCGTGGAGCAGATTATTCACCCCACCGCGATTGCAGGCATGGATCTGGTACCGGCCAATATTGATCTTTCGGCCGCCGAGATTCAAATGGTTAACGAGGTCGCCCGGGAAATGGCACTCGCACGCGCCCTCCATCCGGTTAGCGAAAAATACGACGTTATTTTGATCGACTGCCAACCCTCCCTGGGATTGCTCACGGTGAATGCCCTGACCGCGGCCCACGGGGTCATAATCCCCATGGAAACCGAATTTTTTGCCCTGCGCGGGGTGGCGCTGCTAGTTGAAACCATTGAAAAAGTGCGGGATCGTCTGAACCCGAAACTAAAAATCGACGGCATTTTGGCTACCATGGTTGATACCCGGACGCTACATTCGCGAGAAGTCATGGAGCGGCTGCAAGAAGCCTTTGGAGACCGGGTCTATCAGACAGTTATCCGCCGGACTGTGAAGTTCCCCGATGCCTCGGTGGCAACCGAACCGATAACTACTTTTGCGCCTTCCCATCCGGGGGCGGCCGCTTACCGGCAGTTGGCGCGCGAGGTTATAGCCCGTGGTGACGCCGCCTAACTCGCCGGCAGTCTCGCCTAAACATCAGGAGAACACCGGGGAGATTTCCCCGCTGTTTCCTTCCCGGGATGCTAGCGAAGCGGAAGTAGAAAAAGCTCCCCCTTTTGAACTGGAACTTGAGGTATTTTCCGGGCCCCTAGATTTGCTGCTCACCTTGATCATCAAGAATAAATTGGATATTACCGAGGTGGCGCTAGCGCAGGTAACCGATGATTTTATCGCCTATATGCAGGCGTTTCCAGATTTATCGCAAGCTTCCCAGTTCTTAGAAATTGCCGCAACTTTACTTAATATTAAGGCCAGTCAGCTGCTGCCCGGGGAAGAAGCCGAGGAACTGGATCCGGAATATTTAGAGGCTCGCGACCTGCTGTTCTCCCGTCTTTTGCAATACCGTGCCTATAAGGAAGTCGCAGAATTTTTGCGCCTACGCATCGGGGAAGGTCAGGCATACTATCCGCGGGAAGTTCCACTGCCGGCCAAGTTCGCTCGCCTGTTGCCGCCGCTGCGAGTTGATTTCACCCCCGAAGATCTCGCTCGCGCCGCTGCCGAAGCCTTTACCCGCCGTCCTCCCCAAGTCTCCCTCTCCCATTTGCATCTGCCTCAAGCCTCCCTGGCAGAACAAGCCCAAATCGTGGTTGCGGAGCTAGCTAGCACCGGTAAAGCTAGCTTTAGGGAGCTTACCCGCTCCGCCAAAAACGCTACCGAACGGGTCACTCGCTTCCTAGCTTTACTGGAGTTGTACCGTCATAGCTGCGTGGAATTTATCCAGGAAAGTGCCTTAGATGAACTGTACGTGACCTTAGAAACTAAGGAACTTCCAGACTTTACTAACTTTAATTTCGATGAATATGGAGCCGTAGATGACTAGCCCCGCCGATGACCAGCTGTTGGCCTCCCTAGAGGCTATTTTGATTGTTGCTGCCGAGCCTTTAAGTCCCGAGGAACTGGCGGCAGGAGTTCGCAGCACCCCTCAGCAGGTAAATGCCGCTTTAGAGCAGCTGCGCGCAGAATACGCCGGGGAAACTACCCGCCCGCATGGTTTCGTTTTACGCAACGTGGCGGGAGGCTGGCGGATTTATTCTGCCGCCGCGCAAGAAGAAATCGTCTCCGACTTTCTCACCCAGTCAGGGACTTCTCATCTATCTAACCCGGCATTAGAAACCTTGGCCGTAATCGCATATCGTCAGCCGGTTTCCCGCTCGGTGATCGCCAGTATCAGGGGAGTGAGCGTTGATGGGGTAGTGCGCACCCTACTGGCTCATGATTTGATTCGAGAAGTCGACCGGGCGGAGTCGGGGGCGATTCTTTACGGCACCACCGTCAGTTTCCTAGAGCGAATGGGAATGACCAGTCTGGAGGAGCTACCGCCACTCGCGCCCCACCTGCCCGGCAGCGAAGAGCTAGACGAGCTAGAGGCACGGCTAAAGGAGTAATACTTCCTCGCGATAGGATGGGAACAGATAAGAAGATAAAACCCATAGGAGAAGCCAAGTTGACTGATCTTAGTTCCTATCAGGAAAGCGATGAGGGCACCGACCGGCAAGGGCGCCCGGCAGACAAGATTCCTTTAGCCCCGATGCCTCCGCGGCGCAAAGACCCGCAGATGCCGGCAGTTGAGGTCTCCGAAACCGCGGAAAGCGGACAGCAAGAACGGCTACAAAAAGTGTTAGCAGCTGCCGGAGTAGCATCCCGGAGAGCCTGCGAGAAACTAATCGTTTCTGGGCGGGTGAAAGTCAACGGGAAAGTGGTACGCGAGTTGGGTACCAAGGTTGACCCTGATCAGGTGATGCTGCATGTTGATGGGCAGCTAGTAATGCTAGATGATTCCCGGGTAACTATCGCGCTCAATAAACCTACCGGGGTGGAATCTTCCCTGAGGGGAGCCGCTAACGACCTAACTCAATTTTTGAACGACTACCCGGAACGTCTCTTCCATGTGGGCAGGTTAGACGTGGATACTTCCGGGCTCTTGCTGTTAACCAATGATGGCGAACTCGCCAACCGCCTTACCCACCCGTCTTGGGAAGTGCCGAAAACCTACTTGGCGACTGTGAAAGGCAAATTTACTGGGAAAACCGCGCAACAGCTGCGGGAAGGCATCATGCTGGAGGACGGGTTTGCTCGCGCTGACCGGGTATCAATAAAAGGTACCCACGGGGGACTTACCCTGGTAGAAATCGAGCTGCATCTGGGACGAAATCGGATTGTGCGCCGCATGTTAGAGGCGGTCGGCGCCCCGGTGATGGAACTATCGCGGATTGCACACGGCACCGTTAAACTGGGAACTTTGCCGCTAGGGGCGACTCGCCGGCTCTCAAAACCCGAGCTGAGTGTACTGATGGAAAGCGTAGATCTTTAAGGTGAAGCTATGACAAACCCACAATCACCCCTTTCGGATACCCAAGTAGGTACTACCGGGCCGGTATTGATTATCGGAGCCGGCCTGCTAGGAGCGTCTCTGGGGATGCGCCTGAGCAAATTGGGGCTATCGGTTTTTTTACGGGATATTTCCCCGGTAGTTAACGCTCTGGCCTGCGATATGGGCGCCGGTCAAACCTGGGGGGAAAACTGCCCCGACCCTGCGTTGGTAGTAGTTGCCACGCCCCCTGATGTAGCCGCGGAAGAGGTAATTGCTGCCCTTAATGAGTTCCCGGATGCCATGGTCACTGACGTGGCCTCGGTAAAAGCCGTGATCTTAGCGGAAGTTGCGGAGGCCGGAGCGGACCTTAGTCGCTACATCGGCTCGCACCCGATGGCGGGGCGGGAACGCTCCGGTACTGCTTTTGCCCGCGAAGACCTATTTGAGTCTCGCCCCTGGGTGGTAGTTCCCAATGAAGAAACCCTGCCGAGAATAGTGCTGGCGATGCGCAGCCTAGCATTAGATGTCGGTTCCCTGCCGCTACAACTAGATGCGGAAACCCACGACCAATCTGTGGCTCTGGTTTCCCACGTTCCCCAACTGGTATCTTCGCTGCTAGCCGCCCAA
Source organism: uncultured Varibaculum sp. (assembly GCA_947255165.1). The sequence goes on along the minus strand of CAMYFZ010000012.1, from coordinate 14,046 downwards.
TTAGCGAAAGCCATGCCGGAATCTTTGGGACTAACCGGGCAAGGTCTGCGGGACACTACCCGGATTGCCTCTTCCGATCCTGCACTTTGGGCAGCAATCATCGCTGGTAACGCCGAACATGTAGCGACAGTGCTGCGGGAATTTGCAGATGATATGCAGCAAGTTTTGCACGCCCTCGAACATCCGGGAGCCGCTATTCCTTCCCCCAGCTTGGTAGGAGCCGTAACCTTAGCGATGCGGCAAGGCAACCTGGGAGTGGCGCGCATTCCCGGCAAACACGGGGGAGCGCCCCGACGTTACCAGGAAGTAATGGTGAAGGTCCCGGATCGGGCGGGTACTTTGGGGCGGCTTTTCCAGGCGGTAGGCGATACCGGTATCAATATTGAAGATCTAGAACTAGAGCACTCCCCGGGAGCGGCTTTCGGGATAGCGCGGCTGGCGATTGAACCCAACTCCGCGGCCTTGTTAGCAGAGAAACTGGAGATAAAAGGCTGGGAAATTGTGGCTTCTTAGCTTATGCGCGGCAGATATTAGCTAGGAAGCTATCCTAAAAGGCCATAAATAGCATAGTATCGAAGGGTATGGGGTGCATTCGGTACCCCGATTGATCATGCTTTCAGAAGGGTTATAACGCTATGTCAGGTGACGGTTCGCAATACGTTAGCCAGCAGATCCTTGGAGCTGGCTTGGTAATCGCCATTGATGGCCCCAGCGGGGCAGGTAAATCTACCATCGCCCGGCTATCCGCCGCGGAGCTAGGCACTAACTTTTTAGACACTGGCGCCATGTATCGTGCCCTCACCTGGTATGCCCTGCAGCAGCACGCAGATCTAAATGACCACGCGGGCCTATCACAGCTGGCAGCCACGATCCCCATGCAGGTAGAAGCAGTGGCGCATGCCCCGCGTATTTTGATTGCGGGACGCGACGTGACTCGCTTGCTGCGCGGAGCGGAGGTCACCAATGCCGTGAGCCAAGTCAGTGCAGTTCCCGGCGTGCGCGAACAGATGATTGCTCGCCAGCGACAAATAATTCAAGCCGCCCAAGCATCGGGACGGGGGATCGTAGCCGAAGGACGCGATATCACCACGGTGGTGGCTCCGGATGCGGACGTTAAAATTTTGTTGACCGCCTCCCCCGAGGTGCGCGAGCAGCGACGCAACCAACAGCTAGGTGCAGGTAGCGATTCAGTAGCTGCCCGTGACCGGGCCGACTCGCAGGTAAATAACTTCACTACTCCTGCTCCCGGAGTTGAGCTCTTAGATTCCTCCGACCTGGATGAACAAGAAACTATGGAAGCAGTAGTGGATATTGTCGGTCGGACTTTCCGGGCGCGTCAGGGCTAAGCTTTCGCCAAAGCCCCCTAGCCTCGCCTAAACTAAAAGGCGTGAGTGAAGACCTAAACCCCGCGGATTCTGCGAATCTGCTCAATGAAATTGAGCTCCAGGACGATGATCTGGAGCTGTTAGCGGGCGAGCCTGCCTCCACGCAAGCCTTAGATGCCGGCGCCCTGCCGGTTTTAGCGGTTATCGGTCGCCCAAACGTAGGTAAATCCACCCTGGTTAACCGAATTTTGGGGCGGCGCGCGGCCGTAGTACAAGACCAGCCGGGAGTAACCCGTGATCGGGTACGTTACCAGGCCCAATGGGCGGGGAAAGATTTCCAGTTGCTCGACACCGGCGGCTGGGAACTCGGGGTCAAAGGTTTAGATCAGATGGTGGCGGCGCAAGCCGAAGCCTCCATTCAGCTTGCCGATGCAGTGCTATTTGTCACCGATGCCCAGGTGGGGGCCACCGAAACCGATATGCAGATTGCTCGGATTTTGCAGCGCTGCAATAAACCGGTGATTTTAGTAGCCAATAAAGTTGATTCCGAGCGGGTAGAGGCCGACGCGGCCGCGCTTTGGTCACTGGGCTTAGGAGAACCCTTTCCGCTTTCTGCCCTCCATGGGCGAGGCAGTGGCGACCTGCTGGATAAAGCGGTTGCATTGCTTCCGGAAGAATCCCAGCATTCGCGGGCTTTGCCTGAGGGCAGTCCCGGGAGAGTGGCCTTGATTGGGCGCCCGAATGTGGGTAAATCTTCCCTGCTTAACGCCCTCGCCGGTTCGCAGCGGGTAGTGGTAAACGAATTGGCAGGCACTACCCGGGACCCGGTAGATGAAGTAATCGAGATCGCTGGGGTTCCTTGGACTTTCGTGGATACCGCCGGGATTCGCCGCCGGATGCTAAAGAGCCGGGGCGCCGACTTCTATGCTTCTTTGCGTACCCAAAGCGCGATTGAAGAAGCCGATGTGGCGATGGTGTTACTTGATGCCTCTCAGCCGCTGGCCAGCGCCGATATTAGAATAATCGAGGAAGTTATTTCTGCGGGTAGAGCCCTGGTACTGGTAAACAATAAATGGGATTTGCTCGATGAGGAACGCCGCCACGACTTAGAACGCGAATGGGATTTGCAGCTGTCTCACGTGGATTGGGCGCCGCGGATTAACCTGTCTGCTAAAACCGCCTGGCATACCAATCGCATCCAGGGAGCCTTAGCGCAGGCACTTGCGGGTTGGAATACCCGGATTTCTACCAGTGAATTAAATACTTTCCTCGGGCGGCTAGTTGCGGAGCACCCCCACCCGGTGCGGGGTGGAAAACAACCGCGAATCATGTTCGCTACCCAGGTTTCGGCGGCGCCTCCCCGGTTCGTGTTTTTCACTACCGGATTCTTAGATCCTTCCTATCGCCGTTTTATCGAAAACCGCCTGCGTGAACAGTACGGTTTTGTCGGTAGCCCCATCCAGATCTCGGTGCGAGTGCGCGAACGCCGCAAGCGTCACTAAAGCCTTAAATAGGGGTGCAGCCGGTATTCAAGGGGCAAGCGCCCTCGGGAGGATAGTTTTTAGAAAAATCGCCCCTAACCGCGATAACCACCGCTTTAGTGAGGAGTTTCATAAGGGACTTTTCGTAGGTAGGATCCGACGCAGAAAGTTAAAAGTAGTGCAGCCTGCCCGCGAAGAAAACCGATAAAAATGAGTAGGGAAACTGCCGATACCTTGGGGGTTAACCCCTGATCAGTACCTCGAGTGGGACTCGAACCCACATGTCCGGTGAAGGACGGCGGATTTTGAATCCGCTGCGTCTACCAATTCCGCCATCGAGGCTTTCTCGTAACGCTGTAAAGCGCGACGGGTTTCAGTCTAATATAGACACGTGGCAACTTCGAAATCTGATGCAAAGAAAGAACAGACTGCCGCACGTAAAGTGCTGGTAGCTGAGGATGAAACTCTGATCCGCCTGGATATTGTGGAAACTCTCACGGATGCCGGCTACGAAGTGGTAGCTGAGGCTGGAGATGGAGAGGCGGCCTATCAGGCAGCACTTGAATATCAGCCTGACCTGTGCGTAATGGATGTGAAGATGCCCAAAATGGACGGAATCACGGCTGCGGAAAAAATCATGAAGGAAATTTCTTGCGCAGTAGTGATGCTCACCGCATTTTCACAAAAAGAATTGGTGGAACGGGCGCGGGACGCGGGCGCTATGGCGTATGTAGTTAAACCTTTTACTCCCGCCGAACTCTTGCCCGCGGTAGAAATCGCGCTTTCGCGGCACGCCGAGATTCAATCCCTGGAAAATGAAGTCGCTGATCTGCAGGATCGTTTCGAGACTCGCAAAGTAGTGGATCGGGCTAAAGGGCTGCTGATGGAAAACATGGAGATGAGCGAACCGGACGCTTTCCGTTGGATTCAAACCACTTCCATGAATCGGCGCCTCACAATGCGGGAAGTTGCCGAAGCGGTGGTGGAACAGATCGGCTAAAACTACTTTGAACAGCAGCTATAAAGTGCTGCTGTAGCAGTAGGGCCTTTCCTCTAGGATAGTTACTAGGAGGAAAATATGGCCGATAAGAAAACTCTGCTAGTAGTTGACGGGCATTCTGCAGCTTTTCGCGCGTTCTACGCCCTCGACCCCGCGAATTTCCGTACCCAAGAGGGGCAATATACTAACGCGGTGTTCGGGTTTTTGCGGATGCTAGTAAAAATGCTGCAGGACGAACAACCCGATTATTTGGCAGTCGCTTTCGATGTTTCCCGCCATTCTTTCCGCACCGATGAATACCCGGACTACAAGGGGGGCCGCAAACCCACTCCGCCAGAGTTTATAGGGCAAGTGGATCTGATAAAAGAAGCGCTTCGCCACCTGGGAGTCACCACTTTAGAACAAGAAAACATCGAGGCCGACGATATTTTAGCTACCCTCGCCACCCGGGGGGCAGCATCCGGAATGCAGGTGCTGGTCGCCAGCGGGGATCGTGACACCTTCCAGTTATCAAATGAGCAGGTTACGGTACTTTATCCTTCCCGCTCGATCACCGACTTAAAACGGATGACTCCCCAGGCTATTGCAGATAAATACGGGGTGCCGCCCAGTCGCTACCCGGAGATCGCCGCCTTGACTGGGGAGAAAGCCGATAACCTGCCAGGCGTGCCGGGGGTAGGGGAGAAAACCGCTGCCGCCTGGATAAATAAATATGACGGCTTGGCGGGAGTGATCGCCCATGCCGCCGATATTGGCGGCAAACGGGGGGAAGACCTGCGCGCCCACCTGGAGGATGTCAAACGCAACCGCAAGCTCAATGCGCTGCTGACTGATCTGGATTTGGGGGTAGAGGTTACCGAACTCACTTTTGGGAAAGCAGATGCCCCCAAGCTAGAAAAACTACTCGACAAATTGGAGATAGGACCGGGAACCCGCCAGGCGCTAGCCAGTATTCCTGCCTTCTCCCTCGGATCTAAGCCCCCGGAAAAACGCGCCGAAGTCAAACTCGTTGCCCCGGAGAAGGTTGCCGCCTGGATAGCGGACCTCACCGAGCCGGTAGGGGTAGTAGTTGAGGGAGTCTTCACCCCTGGCAGTGGGGAGGCCACCCAGGTTACTTTGGCCAGTAAAAATGAAGCTGCCCGCATCAGTTTCATTGAAGATGGCGCCGAAACAGTAGCCGCGCTGAGCCAATGGTTGCAAAACCCCCAGCGAAGTGTTTTCCATAACTGGAAAAGCGCTTGGCACGCCCTTAAGGGAGTGGGAATTACGCTCGGTTTACCCAGCTGGGATAGTGAAATTGGCGGTTATCTGCTGGATCCTTCTGCCCGCTCCTACGATATTGAGGTATTGAGCGGCAAGATTTTGGGGCATCCTCTGGTAGTAGAGGAAGAAGAAGCTAGCGGACAAACCGCCCTAGATTTTTCGGGTACCTCTAATACCAAGACCGCACAGATAGCGGCCGCGCTACCCGAGATTGCCCGCGGGGAGCAAGAGCGGCTATCTGCGGGACGTACCCAGCATTTATGGCAAGAGATGGAGCGGCCGATAGCCGAAATTCTTGCCCGGATGGAAGATACCGGAATTGCGATATCGGACCAGGTGCTGGGGGACCTCGAGAATGATTTAAGACGGCAGACCGAAGACGCCAAGCAGGCGGCTAGAAGTGAAGTGGACCGGCCGGAGCTGAATCTATCTAGCCCCAAACAGCTACAAGAAGTTTTATTCGACCAATTAGGGATGCCCAAGACGAAGAAAACTCGTACCGGATACACCACGAACGCGGATGCCTTGGAGTGGCTGTTTAACAAAACCCAGCATCCGTTCCTGCAGTATTTGCTGGCGCACCGGGACTCGATAAAACTTTTGCAGACCGTGGAGGGGCTACAAAAAGCAGTTCATGATGATGGTCGCATCCACACCACCTTTAAACAAACTGTCACCGCCACCGGCCGGCTTTCCTCTGCCGACCCCAACTTGCAAAATATTCCGGTACGCTCCGATACCGGGCAACGTATCCGGGAAGCCTTCGTTAGCGGTCCGGGATACGAAAACTTGATGAGCGTGGATTATTCCCAGATTGAGATGCGGGTAATGGCGCATATGTCGGGAGATCAAGATCTGATAGCCGCTATTAGGACCGGCGAAGATTTACACCGCACTATGGCCGCCATGATTTTCGGGATTTCACCCGAAGATGTAGATGACCAGATGCGCTCGAAGGTAAAAGCCACCTCCTATGGATTGGCTTACGGCTTATCGGCCTATGGACTAGCGAATCAGCTGCGGATTCCGCAAAAGGAAGCAGAGAAATTAATGGAGCGGTACTTTGCGCGGTTTGGCAAAGTACGCAGCTATTTAGGGCAGATCGTAGAGGAGGCGCGCGAGCGCGGCTATACCGAAACCATGCAGGGGCGGCGCCGGCAACTGCCTGATTTAAAGAGCTCGAATCACACTTTGCGACGCATGGCGGAGCGCGCTGCTTTGAATGCTCCTATCCAGGGGACGGCAGCGGATTTGATGAAACAGGCGATGATTCGGGTGGATCAGGAATTGAAAGCACAAAAACTGGCTTCCCGAGTACTGTTGCAGATTCATGACGAATTAATCCTGGAAGTTGCGGCGGGAGAGGAAACGCGGTTGCGCTCCCTGGTAGAGGAGGCAATGTGTCATGCTGCCGAACTGGCCGTACCTCTGGTAGTTGGTGTCGGGGTGGGTGAAAACTGGCGGAGCGCTGCCCACTAGCGAAATATTTTATGCGAGCAAAGTGAGGGTAACTAGATAGCTTCGGGCGCATCCTCAATCCTGATATCACTGTGTGATCGCATACATTTTGCCAAAATACCCTCCGCTAGGGGTCTTTCAGCTGGAGCCGAAAGGGTTTTTGCTGATAGGCTCAACAAGGTTTCTTTTATTAGGAACCAAATTGTCCATATTGTCTATTAAGTCCGTTTTGGAGAAATTATCTCTATGACCACCTCTAATGAGCAACTCGAGCAAGTTGCCGTAAATGATATCGGTTCACAAGAAGAACTACTTGCTGCAATCGATAAAACTATTAAGTACTTTGGCGATGGCGACATCGTTACCGGTACTGTCGTGCGGGTCGACCGCGATGAAGTCCTCCTAGATATTGGTTACAAAACCGAGGGCGTTATCCTCTCCCGCGAGCTATCCATCAAACATGATGTGAGTCCCGAAGACGTTGTCCAGGTGGGCGACGAAATCGAAGCCCTGGTATTGCAGAAGGAAGATAAGGAGGGGCGCTTACTGCTTTCGAAGAAGCGTGCCCAATACGAGCGTGCCTGGGGCGACGTCCAGAAGGTCAAGGAAGCCGATGGCGTAGTCACCGGTACCGTGATCGAGGTGGTCAAGGGCGGCCTGATTTTGGATATCGGTCTGCGTGGTTTCTTGCCGGCTTCGCTGGTAGAGATGCGCCGCGTGCGCGACCTTGCTCCTTATATTGGCCGGGAACTTGAAGCCAAGATTATTGAGCTGGATGAGAACCGCAACAACGTGGTGCTTTCGCGCCGTGCCTGGCTGGAGCAAACCCAGGCGGAGGTACGCACCCAGTTCCTGGATACCCTGCAAAAGGGCCAGATTCGTTCCGGCGTGGTTTCTTCGATCGTCAACTTCGGTGCGTTCGTGGACCTGGGCGGAGTAGACGGCCTGGTGCACGTATCCGAACTTTCTTGGAAACATATCGATCACCCCTCCGAAGTGGTGGAAGTCGGCCAGGAAGTCTCCGTCGAGGTACTGGATGTGGATATGGATCGCGAACGGGTTTCGCTGTCCTTGAAAGCCACCCAGGAAGATCCCTGGCAGACCTTCGCGCGCACCCACGCTATCGGCCAAGTGGTGCCGGGCAAGGTTACCAAACTGGTTCCCTTCGGCGCGTTTGTGCGGGTCGAGGACGGTATCGAAGGCTTGGTGCATATCTCTGAACTGGCGCAGCGTCACGTAGAGGTACCGGAACAGGTCGTTAAAGTTGGCGAAGAAGTATTCGTTAAAGTTATCGACATTGATCTGGATCGTCGCCGGATTTCGCTGTCGCTCAAGCAGGCGAACGAGGGCGTAGACCCCAACAATACCGAGTTTGATCCGTCGCTGTATGGCATGACTGCCGAATACGACGAAGAAGGCAACTACAAGTACCCCGAAGGCTTTGATCCGGAAACCAATGAGTGGATGGAAGGCTACGAGGCTCAGCGGGAAGCTTGGGAAGAAGAATACGCCCAGGCGGAAGCCCGTTGGAAGGCTCACAAGGAACAGGTGGCTAAGGCTCTGGAAGCCGATACTGAAGCCGCCGCCACCCGCCCGGATCCCGCGGAAAATGCCAGCTACTCGACCGAGAGTGAAGACTCCTCCGGTACTTTGGCTTCTGATGAAGCCCTAGCGGCTCTCCGCGAGAAACTAACTGGCGAGTAAAGCAGGTTGCAGTTCTAACCAAGAACTCTAACGCTTAACTTTCAGGGTGGGCAGAAGCTTAAAGCTTCTGCCCACCCTGTTTTATTTGCCAGGACACTAGCCTTGATTATTGCGGATTAGCCTCATTTTTCTATCTTCTGTTTTGCTTAGTTAATGCCTGGTAGCGTGAAACTATGAATCAGATGCCGGGTACTAATAATGAGGGCAGTAAGACTCGAAACCCGAACCAGCTCCCACCGCAGGCCGGTGCCTACGGTCCCCCCGGAACGGTTTTCCCCGCAAATCAGCCGCCAACGGCACCCCAATTTTCTTATCCCGGCCCGCAGGCGGGCGGAGGCTCTCCTTATCCGCAGCCGGCGCTGCCGCCGGTTACCTTACCGCCAGCAGTTCCTCCGGGATATGGGCAGCAGCCTTCGGGTGATAGGCCTAAAGCGGCGGTCCCTTTTAACGCAAACCTTGCGGGACAGAGCGCAGCTCCTGCTCAGATATTAGCGGTCGTGCTGTTAATAGTTGGGATCATAATCGCGGCAGCGTATCTGGGGTTCTTACTGCTGGTACTGGTAAAACCGGAAATTTTGGCGTTGCCGGCATCGATTTCAGCACCGCTTTCAATGACCACTCTCGTAGAACAGCTGGGGAATATTACCTTATGTTTGTGGTGAGCAGGTTTTAAGGTAGGTAGTGACTATGAAAACTAAGCAAGTTTCCGCTGCTGCCAGCGCACAGGGCCGCTTGGTTATGCGCCTGTTAGGGGTGTTAGTTACTTTGGTGCTGATTGATTTGGCACTAACTTTTTATCTATTTGTATTCTCCGGTGACAGCGGGAAACTGGGCGCGGCATTCACCAAGGGAAAAACACCTACTGTTTCCACGGTGATCGAGGTGCATAAACAGGTAAAAAGTGATTCCGTTACTCCCTACGTAGTTACTGAAGCTAGTCCGGCAGTGATGGTCAAGGAGACCGTAGATATCTGGCTAATTTTTATTACTAGCGAAGGTGCTAGTGCTCAGCCACTATCTTTGGATGGGAAAGCGAAAGGAGAACCCTTTAGCTTGCCGGCCTGCGATAACGGTCTGGCGCAGCCCTATGAGGTATTCGGCGGTCAGATAGTTTGTAAGGGTGCGCTCGGGGAGAAGGAGTATGCTCCGGCATCTGCCGCTAAAATCGGCGATTGCGCGGGAGAAATAATCTACCGTGACAATCAGGTTATGGTCTGCGCAACTCCTAGCGCTAAGCAGGCACAAACAGTTATTTACCTGCAGAAAGGCAAGACTATTTGGAAAACTAGTCTGCAGGGTAAACCGGCCTTGGCAGCCAATAGTAAATCCATTTGGGCAACCCGCCTAACCGATAAGCAGGGGAAGATTAGTTACCAAAGATTTGATGTCCCCGGGGCACCGGATTCCGGCGCCCAAAAGCCTGCCGGCTGGGATGCCATTAAGAAGGTGGATTTTAATAATATTGATATTACTAACGCCAAGGGCGAGCCGTGCAAACTTACGGATGGCAGGTTCAAGGAGTCGCCAGACCCAGGTCGGGATATAGGCCTCGCCGTTGGTATTAGGCAAAACGATAAAGTTTATGCCGATATCAATGGTGATGGTTACCTAGATTTCGCCCAGGTTCTCTATCTACAAACTGTTGGAGGAGAGATACCGGAAAGAGATGAGGGAGAACGTACTTTTCAAGGGCGAGTCGAACAGATACTGGTGTGGATTTGGGATCCCCAAAGTCAACAGCCTAAGTTGATGGAATCCAAGCTGATTCCTCCTTCTAATGGCCCATTTTGTGAGGGACCAGTCAGTAGCGAGAGTCTTTTTGCCGCTGATTTATCGGCGGCGCAAGGCCTGGGGATAAAAGTTAAGTACCTTTATAGTCAGGCTGGCTGGAGTGATGTTGTCACTGAAGGCAAAGACAGGGAGCAGTTGACCCAGGTTTCCCGCAGTGAAGAAGCAGAATATCGGGCAGTTAAGGACAACTTAGTCAGAGTCCTGGATGGAAGCTATTCTGCGGTGATGCCCCCAGGAGCCTGCATGGAAGGAGGGGAATCCGATTACCTTTGGAACGATGTTCCGGACTTGTTGCCGTTCCGCGGTGCCGATTCTTCTCTTGCGGTTTCACCCCAAAGGTATAAGAACTCCGGTTACTACTGGGATGCGATTTGGAAAGACTCTCAAGGAAATATTCTTTGGTATGGATTTGACGGCACGCATGAAAATTATGTTCTGGGCTGGGAAAAGTGAAAATCGTCAATAACTAAGGATATATCTACGCCCGGTAGCTGTAGATTTTGCTAACGCTAAAACATCATCTCTTGGGCGGAAGCGGATTCGCTCGGTAGGCTTAGGGCGTGAGTGAACTATTGATTTACCGCAACCCGGATCGGGGAGCGCGTTGGGCGGCGGCCTCTCCCATGAACGCCCTCTCGGTAGCGGTAACTGGTGGGATCGGCTCCGGTAAATCCACGGCGGTCCACACTTTAAAGGCTCTAGGGGCTAAAACTTGCAGCGCCGATGAACTGGCAGGGGAGGCTCTAGTAGATTTAGCGCCCGATATTGCCCGCGCTTTTGACCACCCCGAGTGGGAAAGCGGAGTCGATCGCAGCGGACTAGCAGCCATCGTGTTTAATAATCCCGACGCCCGCCTCCTCCTAGAATCTATAACCCACCCCTATATCGCGTTCCTTTCCGACCGTTTCTTTGCCTCCCTCACTCCGGGAGATATCGGCATTTACGACCTTCCTTTGCTAGCGGAAAATCCGAATGCGCGGGCTTTTGACGTGATTGTGGCAGTGACTGCGCCCTTGGAGCAGCGTTACCAGCGCCTGCTTCAGCGCTCCGGTATGGAGCCGGCACAAGTAGATGCCCGAATCGCGGCGCAAGCCAGTGAGGAACAGCGTCGCGCGATTGCCAACTTTGAACTGGTCAATGACACCACCCGCGAAGATTTACGGCGCACGATTGCCTCGGAGCTATGGCCCGAGCTGCGGCGCCTGGCCAATGGCGACAGCTAATAGAATCGGTTCATGAAAGTAAGCGCGTCTACTTAAGCGCGGGCAGAGGTTTTTCCTCCCGCCCAAAAACTCGAAAAAGCCACCGGCATTTTTCGAGTTTTACGCCCGCCTAGCCGACTCGGATAAAACCTCTGCCCGCGCCACTTAGGTGTTCACGCACCCAACCCAAGCTCGAAGCTACTAGCCGCGTTCCCGAAAGAGCCTTCGGCGCCGCCAAAAAAGTAACGGATAATACCCTGGGGCTAACTGGACGGGTACCCCGGGGAGGCTGCTAGATTAGGCTGGTGACAACTATGACGAAATTTGACGAATCTGCACCTCCGCAGCCCGGTGACCTCGAAAAAAGTGCTTCTGCGGCGACTAACGCCGCGATCTTTGCGCGCAGCCCGCGTGGTCTGTTTGATATTTGCGTGATCTTTTTTGTGGCATTCTTATTGATCGCCAATATTTGCGCCACTAAGGCGATTCAGCTGGGGCCGGTTGTTTTTGACGGGGGAGCTATTACTTTCCCCCTCACCTACGTCCTCGGGGACGTAATCAGTGAGGTTTGGGGACTGCGCGCTGCTAAACGCGCCATCCTGATGGGCTTCGTGATTTCCGTAATGGCCTCCCTGACATTCTGGGTAGTGGGGATGCTCCCTCCCGAAGCCTCTTACCAAAATAACGAAGCATTCCAGAGCGTCCTGGGGTTTGTTCCCCGGATCGTAATCGCTTCTATGGCCGGTTATGTGTTTGGCAACTGGCTTAACGCCTACGTATTGGTGAAAATCAAGGAGCGTTGGGGCGAGGATAATCTCTGGGTGCGCCTAGTGACCTCCACCTTGGCAGGCGAACTGGTCGATTCCATCGTGTTTTGTACTATCGCATTTGGGGGAATCATGAGTTTCTCCCAGCTGCTGATCTATATTTTCCTCGGCGGCTACCTCTATAAATGCGCGGTAGAAATCCTGTGCCTGCCCTTTACTTATCTGGTTATTTCCCGGGTAAAGAAACATGAGGGGTACGGTCTTGACCTTCACTAAAGTGGCAGGGCTGCCGGACAGAGGAGGACGAGCCGGCATTATTCACACCCCACACGGCGATATTCCTACCCCCGCCTTTATTCCGGTAGGCACCAAAGCCACGGTGAAAACGGTGCTGCCGGAAACCATGAAAGAGTTAGGAGCAGCCGCGATCCTGGCTAACGCCTATCACCTCTACCTACAGCCGGGGCCTGAGGTTATAGACCAGGCAGGAGGGGTAGCTCGCTTTATGAACTGGGATGGCCCCACTTTTACCGACTCCGGCGGTTTCCAGGTACTCTCCCTAGGTTCTGGCTATAAGAAAGTACTTTCGGGCGAGTTCACCGGCTCGGGACGGGCTGATCATACGGTGGCAGACAAGAAGGAACGGCACGCCCACGTAGATGACGAGGGGGTTACTTTCCGCTCCCACCTGGACGGTTCCCGGCATCGATTTACTCCCGAAGTGTCCATGCAGATTCAGCACCAATTGGGCGCCGATATTATGATGGCCTTCGATGAGCTCACCACTTTGCTTAACTCCCGCGAATACCAGGTGGAATCCTTGGAGCGCACTCGGCGCTGGGCCGAGCGGTGCCTAGCTGAACATGAGCGCCTCACTCAGGAACGTGCCGATAAGCCTTATCAAATGCTGTATGGGGTTATCCAAGGGGCACAATATGAAGACTTACGGCGTAAAGCTGCCCGCGACTTGTCCGGGATGGAAGTGGCAGGGCGTAGCTTTGATGGTTTTGGAATCGGGGGCGCTTTTGAGAAAGAAAACCTGGCTACTATCGTGGATTGGGTTTGCCAAGAACTCCCGGAAGATAAGCCCCGCCACCTGCTAGGACTTAGCGAACCGGACGATATTTTCGCCGGGGTAGAAGCCGGAGCAGACACTTTTGATTGCGTGAATCCCTCCCGAATAGGACGCAACGGCGGACTCTATGGGCGCTATGGGCGCTTCAACCTGACCCGCTCCGAATTTAAACGGGACTTCCAGGCCCCGGTAGCGGGCTGTAACTGTTACACCTGCCAGAACTATTCCATCGCCTACCTGCACCACCTGTTCAAAGCTAAAGAAATGTTGGGTTTTACCCTGGCGACTATTCACAATGAATACTTCACTGTGCAGCTGGTACGCGGGATTAGACAATCCATTATTGAGGGCGATTACCCGGCATATAAAGAGCGCGCCCTCGGCGACTTTTATGGGGGAGAGCCGCTGCGTTCCCACCGGGGATAGAAGCGACCTGAGTTTAATCTATGACTTAGGTTGCACTTATCTATTTAGGGGTGTGTGTACGATCTTAATTTGAGAAAATATATCTGCAACAATAAACACCCTTACTGGCGGCGATCCTGCCGGAGGAGCTGAAAAATTTATGTCTACTACCGTAGAAACGTCCGCGGCCGATGCTTGGCGAGCTTTCAACGATGGAAAATGGAATAAAGAAATCGATGTTCGCGATTTTATTCAAAAAAACTACACTCCCTACCAGGGTGATGCAGCCTTCTTAAGTGGACCGACCTCCAAAACCCAAAAACTCTGGCAAGCGCTCGAGGAAAACTATCTTTCGGTAGAACGTCAAAAACGAGTCTTTGATGTTGACACCGACACTCCGGCCGATATTGATGCTTTCGGGCCCGGTTACATCAGTGAAGAAGATGACGTAATTGTTGGATTGCAAACCGATACCCCCTTAAAGCGGGCGATGATGCCCAACGGCGGGTGGCGCATGGTAGAAACCGCGATTAAAGAAGCCGGAAAAGAAATCAATCCGGAAGTAAAAGAAATCT
>CAMYFZ010000011.1 GCA_947255165.1 uncultured Varibaculum sp. | reverse complement strand
TTTACCGGCATGGTCTAGAACATCTTTTGCCAGAAAACGTGCAGTTCATTCATGGCCCCGGCTGTCCAGTCTGCGTCATCCCCATGGGACGGGTAGATGATGCGCTGTGGCTAGCTAATCAACCGGATGTCATTTTGACGACTTTCGGGGACATGATGCGGGTACCGGGCTCTGAAGAATCCCTGCTTCAGGCGAGGGCGCGCGGACGCGACGTTCGTTTCGTTTACTCCCCCTTAGATGCTTTAAAGATTGCGAAGGAAAATCCGGATAAGAAGGTTATTTTCTTTGCGATCGGGTTCGAAACTACCGCCCCCTCCACCGCGGTCACCCTGGTAGCTGCGAAGAAACAGCAGGTAAAAAACTTTTCAGTGTTTTCCAATCACGTAAAGATTGAACCTCCGCTGCGCGCGATCGTGGGAGCAGACGAAACCCGGATCGATGGTTTTATCGGACCGGGTCACGTGGCTACCGTAGTCGGCTCGGATGCTTTCAAGTTCTTGCCAAAGGAATATAACAAACCGGTGGTAGTCACCGGGTTTGAGCCGCTGGATATTTTGCAGTCGGTAGCGATGCTAATCGACCAGTACCTTTCGGGAGCAGTAGAACGGGGAGAAGCGCGAGTAGAAAATCAATACTCACGGGTAGTACGTCACGAAGGTAACCTCGCCGCTCTCAGGCTCCTGGATCGGGTATTTTCTACCCGTGACACTTTCGAATGGCGCGGTCTAGGCTGGATTCCCTACTCCGGGATGGGGATTTCCGAGGAATTCGCCGCCTGGGATGCTGAGCGGCTGTATAACGTGCCGGGAGTGCGGGTTCCCGATCCTCCGGCCTGCGAATGTGGATCGGTGCTCACCGGACGGATTAAGCCTTGGGAATGCAAAGTCTTTGGCACTGCTTGTTCCCCGGAGAAACCCATCGGTACCTGTATGGTTTCCCCCGAGGGCGCGTGCGCCGCCTTCTATAACTTCGGCCGGATCGACCGCGAAACCGCCCACGCCATCGTAATCGAAGACTAATCGGGTCTGGCTGAACACGCGGGGGCAAGATTTTTCCTCCCGCCCAAGAATTCGGAAAACGTGGCGACGTTTTCCGAATTCTTATGCCCACCGCACCCACTCGGATAAAATCTCGCCCCCGCGTGAGACACACCGTTCCACCGCCACAAGAAAAGCAATACAACTGATGTAATGCGGCTTCGCGAAAGCGTTTCAATGAGCGCGGAAAAGTTTTTATCCGAGCAGGCTAGGCGGGCGCAAATCCGTATTTGCCACAGGCAAATACGGATTTTGGGCAGGAGGAAAAAACTTTTCCGCGCTCAAAAACTAGGTTGGTTGCGACAAAATCAATATATCTATTTCATTCTGCGGGTTGGCGGGGTTTTTGTCTGAATTTTCATTCTGGCAAATATAAATTTCGGCGGGTTTACGGGGTTTAAACTTTTTTGGTGAAAGTTTCCCTGCAAAAACGACTATTGGTATTGCAGTAGCCGTTTGTCTCTTATCAAGGAGTATTGCCATGTCCCCGAGTACCTACCCTAATCCGCCGATGGGTAACCAAGGATACAACTACCCAAGTAATCCCCCTGGGTATCCGCAACAGCCTCCTACCTCGCCCATTCCTCCAGGGTTCTCTCCCTATGCTGGTTATCCTGGAGGCTATCCGAATTCCGCAAATCAAAACGATCCCGGTGAGAAAACTCGAAAAAGACTGATTTTTATTTCTTGTTTCTTGTGTATTGTGCTGATTTTATCTTGTATTGGTGGCCTGTGGATTTTCAATAAGCAGCAGGCAGAAAATGCTGCCTGGCAAGCTGCTCACCAGTACCAAGCGGTAAAGATTGACGTGACCGGATCGGACTATACCCCCGAGAAAGCTACTTTCGTACCGATCCGTATCCAGGGGACAGATTTAGATAAGAAAAAGGTAGATAAGCGGGTCAAGTTTTTCCCCACTAGAACTAAGGTGAGACTCTTGCGGGGAAGCTACCACCTGAAGGTAGAAGCCTCCCCCATCCAAAATGATGGTCGTATCTACAAAATCCCAGAAAAAGCAGTTCCTATCAAGGTTATGGCACCTAAAAAAACTGATAGCGGTAATACTCAAGACAGCGGAACCAGCAATGAGGGCGCACCAGAAAATACACCAGGAGACCCGGAGGAATGCACTTCCTGCGCGGCTCCTTCGGTAAGTTTCGACCTAGAACCGATTGCTCCCGAAAATGTCACTGATGAACAGCTTGAACAAATCAAGAAGGTTTACCGCGAATACGGCATGGAAGACCAGGAAATCACCCGGCAAGTCCAGGCGGTAACTGACGCTCGCCAAGCTAAGAAAGACGAGATTGCGAGAGCCAAGGCGGAAGAGCAAGCCCGCCAGGAGGCAGCCGCTCGCCAGGCAGCTGCCGCGCAAGCCGCTCGAGAAGCCGCCGCCCGCGCCCAACGCCAGCAGGCTCAAGTTGAGCCGGAACCTGAATGTACGGAGGGGTGCGGAAAACCGATCATTTACCTTTATCCCACTAAGAAGACCAAGGTGAATGTACAGGTAAAAATTAACCCTAATGCGGGAAAGCTCACTACCACCTACCCCAAGTATCCGGCAAAAGGTGGCTGGAAGGTAACGGCTAACCCCAATGGTTTACTGAGCGGCTATGGAACCACCTACAACTACCTGTATTGGGAAGGAATGTGCGATAAGTTCCCCTGGGATTTCTCTAAAGGTTTTGTAGTTAAAGGCTCCGACTCGGCTAAGTTCCTAGAAAAGTCGCTCCCCAAACTGGGGCTGAACCGGCGCGAAGCTAATGAATTCATTGTCTACTGGCTGCCCAAGATGGAAGCTAATAAGTGGAATCTGGTTTCTTTCCAAGGCAAGAATTACACCCGCACTGCCAAGTTGCAGGTTTCCCCGAAGCCGAAAACCACAATCCGGGTTTATATGGCTTTCAAAGCGCTAGACAAGCCGATCAAGATTAAGCCGCAAACCCTAAAAGCCCCGAAGCGCACGGGATTCACAGTGATCGAATGGGGAGGAACCGAGGTCAAGAAGTAGCTACATACCTGATCGGGTCTGGCTCGGTACGCGGGGGCGAGATTTTTCCTCCCGTAAATACTGCAATGCATCTAATCGGGTCTGGCTCGGTAAAAGCGCTCCGGGGACCCCACGTTCCGCTTGGAGCAAGCGGAACGAGCCCCTCTCGCATCTTTTACCGGCCGCGACCCTTGCCCCCGCATGAAGACAGCTCGGTAAGCCAAGGCAACTTAAACGAGGGGGCGAGGTTTTATCCGAGCAGGCGCGGTGGGCATAAGAATTCGGGAAACGTCGCTACGTTTTCCGAATTCTTGGGCGGGAGGAAAAATCTCGCCCCCTCGTAACGCGTTGCTACTGCTGGATTCCAAGTAGGGATAGAGATTGTTCGACATTGGCGGCGGCACCGGCTTCGCCGTCTAGCCAATGGATTCTCGGGTCTTTGCGGAACCATTTGCGCTGTTTGCGGGCAAGCTGCCGGGTTTGCAGCGCTATTTGCTCTGCGGCCTCTTCGCGGGTGATCTTTCCGGCCAGCAAATCCATAACCGCCTGGTAGCCGGTGGCGCGGCATGCAGTAGGAGTGTCTGCCAGTCCCTGCTTTTCCAGTTCCGCGACTTCCGGAATAAATCCTTGCCTAAGCATTTGGGTGGTGCGCTCGCTAATGCGTTCATCGAGCACCGTTAGCGGCCACTTGATTCCCAACTGCAAAGTGGGCTGGAAGTATTCCCGCCGCGGCATAGTGGCGGAAAATTTCTTGCCGGTCAGCTCATACACTTCCAAGGCGCGGATGACGCGGCGTTCATTGGCGGGCAAGATTCGAGCGGCAGATTCCGGATCAACTTCGGCGAGGCGTTGATGCATTTTTGCTATCCCCAGCTGCGCCGCCTGGGATTCTAGCTGCTTCCTAATGGAGCTATCAGTTCCAGGGAACTCGATTTCATCGAGGGCGGCGCGGATATAGAGTCCGCTCCCGCCTACCAGCATCGGAAGGGCTCTTCGCGCGCGAATCTGCTCAATCACCTGGCGACAACTGCGCTGATAGGCGGCTACGGAGGCTTTTTCCTCTAGTTCCAGAACATCCAACAGATGATGCGGAATCCCTCCGCGCTCCTCTAGAGGAACTTTCGCGGTTCCGATATCCATTCCCCGGTAGAGCTGGAAGGCATCGGCAGAAATAACCTCGCAGGTGACTCCGCGTTCCCCTAATGCCGCAGCTAGCTGCAGGGAAAACCCAGACTTTCCGCTGGCAGTGAGCCCTACTACCGCTACTAGTGGAAGTTTGGAGGCATCCATAAAGCTACCTACCCGCGAGGACGAATAGCGGGAATCCCTAAGGACACCTGCTGGGAGTATTCTTCTTCTTTACTTTGGCGCGCTTCCCATGCATCTCCGGCTCTAGTAGCGCGCACCGAGAACATTCCCCCGTTCAGTGCGGAATCCGCAATCAGATTATGGGGAGCACCGTAAGTAACTTTCGCAGTCACGATATCTCCTGGTCGCGGGGCTTTCTGGCCGGCAGGTAGCGCCACGTGCACTAGGCGTCCGTCGCGAGCCCGCCCCGAAATCCGATGAGTTTCTTGATCTTTCCGCCCCTCACCCTCGGCCACTAGAACTTCAACGGTGCTGCCTTCCAGCTTTTGGTTTTCTGCTAAGCAAATCTTTTCTTGCAAGGCAATCAAACGGTTATAGCGTTCCAGCTTGACCTGGTGAGGAATCTGATCCTCTCGGTCGGCCGCCGGGGTGCCGGGGCGCGGCGAATACAGGAAGGTGAAGGCAGAGGCAAAACGGGCCTGCTCCACTACCTCTAGGGTTTGCTGGAAGTCTTCTTCGGTTTCCCCCGGGAAGCCCACAATAATGTCGGTAGAAATCGCCGCCTCGGGCATGGCCTGACGTACCTTATCTAATATCCCCAGGAAGCGTTTTTGCCGGTAGGAGCGGCGCATCGCCCGCAAGATCTGATCCGAACCCGACTGCAGTGGCATATGCAGGGTAGGCATCACGTTTTCAGTTTCTGCCATCGCCCAAATTACATCATCGCTAAAGGCTGCCGGATGAGGGGAAGTGAAGCGTACCCGCTCTAGATCCTCAATATTCCCGCAAGCCCGCAGCAGCTTGGCGAAGGCTCCCCGATCACCAAATCCGGCACCATAAGAGTTCACGTTTTGCCCCAACAGGGTAACTTCCAAAGCTCCCTGCGCTACCACGGCCTCTACTTCCGCGAGTACCTCCCCGGGACGCCGATCCCGTTCGCGGCCTCGCAAAGAAGGGACAATGCAGAAAGTGCAAGTATTATTACACCCCACCGAGATGGATACCCAGGCGGAATAGGAGGATTCACGCCGGGTAGGCAAAGTCGAGGGAAATACCTTTAGAGATTCTGCGATTTCTACCGCTGCCTGCCGGTTATGAGCAGATCTGCGCAGCAGGGCAGGGAGGACGTCAATATTATGGGTGCCGAAAACCGCGTCCACGTAAGGGGCTTTTTCAATAATTTTTTCGCGCATCTGTTGCGCCAAGCACCCTCCGACCGCAATCTGCATTCCCGGACGCTCCCGCTTCACACTAGCCAGTTGCCCCAGGTTCCCGAACAGGCGGTTAGCGGCAGCTTCTCGCACCGAACAGGTATTGATTACGACCACATCTGCTCCCCCGTCACCGGCATTGGTAGCGCGCGCAGCAGCAGCCGGCACCAGCTCTACCGGCACCAGGCCGTCAGCTTCTAGCAGACCCGCCATGCGTTCGGAGTCATGCTCGTTCATCTGGCACCCCAGGGTGCGCACATGGTAGGTACGGGGCATTTTATTGTTGCTTATCATCGCGCCTAGTCTAATAGGCGAGCTGCCCGGGGCGAAAACTACTGTGACCGAGGGCTCTCTGCCGTAGTCATTTATTTGCTTCCCCGTCCGGCCCGGAAAAGTGGCTGTTAGGAGTTATCGCCTACCCACTGATTTACCAGAGAGGCGATTTCTTGGGCGCGCGGAACGCTTTCCTGGGTGGGAAGGTTAATGGCGCTTTCAATCAGGCGCTTGGTATTGGGTAAGTCGGAAAGCTCAGAATCTAGGTTGTAGAGCTCGTACTCTTTTACCCCAGGAAATAGTGCCGGTCGATACCAGCGTCCCGGGTAATAGCCACGCGTGCGCAAGAAAGAAAAGAGGCTTTCGGCCTTAATATCCGAGGTCGCGTCCTCAACAAATATCGGAAAACGCACTAAAGCCTGGGAATCATTGATAGCTGCCGGTATTTGCAACTGCCGCGTAAGCTTTTCTTGATAAATGTGTTGCACTTGCTGGCGCCGCCGCCGAGTATCCTCGATATTTTTCAGCTGTGCTAACGCCTGGTCTGCCGCCCATTTTGAGGGCAAGGAGGGGACGCGATCTAACTTTCCCTGCTGCTCCAGGGGAATAATCGGGGCTAAAAAGCTATCGGTTTTTATTAGAGTTTTCCGCAGAGGACCCGAGAGCTTCTGCGGTAAATGGTTTAAGACTCGCACTTGGTTAAAGTAGCGGCGCATAGCTTTTTCTTCGCGGCCCTGGGGAGCACGCACCCCGGCGCAAGCGGTCTTAAGCTCTTCCATAAAACGTTGGTGCTGCGGGCTGCGCTCCCCCAGGCGCGGATTAATCCAGATAGCACCCCCAAACTTGGTGGGTAGTAATTTTTCTACCCCGAAAGAGTGCACCGAAATATCCGCCAGCGGTTCTCCCTGGTTATCGCGAACCATAGATCCGACGCAGTGAGCGGAGTCTTCCAGAAAAATCGCCGGAGTGCTCTGAACCCGCGAACGCAGCAGCGCCGCCTTGCTGTCCGCGAGAATTCCGAAAGTGTTCTGCCACACCACCGCCCGCGTCTGGGAATGGAGGGGCGCAGAATCGGGGACTAGAGCGATGGAATCGGGGTCAATATCCCCGTATTCGGGTTTTAGCCCTGCCACTAAAATGGGATTGACCGCAGTTACGCAAGTGTACGCCTGGGTGGTTACCGTTCCCTGGCCAAAGCATTGGTGCAAGATTTGGTAGACGGTTGCCATCCCGTGGCGGGCGCGCATAAATAAGAACCAATCTTCAGCGCGGGTACTAGTAAGTTCAGCCAGACGTTGCCTTAACGGTAAAAAGGTACTTGAGGTCATGTAGACATTCTAAAGCCCGACAAAGAACTCCCCAAGAAATACGCTACTACCACTGGATACTCATTATTTTTTAGCATAAATATATCCCTATAAATAGAGTTTATTTAAGGCACCTCATAGCTGGTTTTAATAGAACGCTGCTAGACTGAATATACGTAAACGAGGTCTTCACTCCCAATAATCACTTGATTGATTTCCCGGACATAACGAGGAGAAAATCGTGCCCATTTTAGATTTAACGCATAACGAAGCGGTGGCTCGCTATGAGGGATTCGTTGCTTCCAGTCCCTACGGTCACGTTATGCAGTCCGTTAACTGGGCAAAAGTAAAGAATAACTGGGATAGCGACTACGTTTACCTGCAAGATGATTCCGGAAACATAATCGCTGCCCTCTCCATACTATCTGTTAAGAATGATGGCAAACATGCTTTTATGTACGCCCCGCGCGGTCCCGTCTGCGATTTTAAAGATATTGACACGGTGAAGGCGCTGGTAAAAGAAGCCGCCCCAGTGATTGAAAAACGCAACGGTTTTGTTTTAAGGATGGACCCCGAGTTTGCCTATGACGAGAAAGTGCTCGCAAACTACCGGAATGCAGGGATGGATAATCTGGTGATTACCACTAGGGGTACTGATGAACACAGCTTTTCCAATCCCCGGATGCATGTGATTGCAGATATTTCCATGGGGTCGCACGAGGAATATTTTCAAACAATTAAACGCAAAAAGCGCACCATGATTAGACTTCCGTATAAACACGGATTGGAAACCATTCGCTTGCGTCGCGACCAAGCAGGTTTTGAAAAATCTCTAGACACTTTTTATGACCTCACCAAAGTAATGGCTAAGCGCCAAGGAATCACCTATCGCCCCAAAGATTACTTCGTGCGGTTATTTAACGCCTTCCCCACCTCAGCAGTAACTCTCTATGAAACCAAGCTAAATGATCAGGTTCTTTCCTCCGCCATTATGCTCAGCTATAACAAAAAAGTTTTCTATATCTATGCCGCTAGTTCTAATGAGCATCGAGACCTTTACCCCAACTATCAGATGAACAATGAGGCAATTAAAGATGCTATTGAACAGGGATATAGCGAATATGATATGGGAGGAATCTTCGACCTCAACCCTGCAGCTGGTCTATATCGCTTCAAAAAAACTTTCTGTGGTGAAAACGGTCTGATGGAAATGATTGGGCAGTTTGACTGGATTTTTAATTCCGATGTCTATGCCGACTTCAATAAATAGCCGAGAGAAAGCCGGATATTTTTCCAGTGTAACCACAAAATAAATTGCTACCCCATAATATCGGTATCTTTTCCTGCCCTATTTCTAATAGTTGGTATACAAATTATGAAACCTAGGCGGAGCCGTTAAGCTGGAGATAAAGGCAATACCCTAAGGAGATTTTGATGCCGAAGTTGCGTCCTTTTCGTGCGCTGCGTCCCACTAGTGAGGCCGCCCCGCGGGTAGTAGCACTTCCTTATGACGTTATGAACCGACAGGAGGCGGCCGAACAAGGCAAAGACCCCGACTCCTATTTGCATATCACCCGCGCGGAAATTGATTTACCCTCAAGCGTGGATCAACACGCTGACCCGGTTCACGAGCAGGCTACCGCCAATCTGGCCGATTTTATTAACCGCGGAGTTCTGGTCCGCGAAGACCGGCCCTGTCTTTACCTGTACCGCGAGACTTGGCGGGGAGCCGCCCAGGTAGGGATCGTAGGGTGCGCGCAGGTGGCAGACTATCAAGACGGCACTATCAAGCAGCATGAAAAAACTTTAGCGATTAAAGAAGCCGACCGAATTAAACATTTCGACCGGGTAAATGCCCACACAGAGCCGGTTTTTCTTACTTATCGTGCCAATCAAGAAATCGATGAACTTTCCGCGCGGGTAATTAAAGAAGAACCGCTACTTAAAGGGGAAACTTTAGATGGCACCTGCCACGAGCTGTGGCCCTTGTCGGATGAAGATACCTCCTTGGCTGCCCGCGCCCTAGAGGCGCTGGACTACTTTTATATTGCCGATGGGCATCACCGCTCGGCATCGGCGGCAAAAGTGGGGCTTTCTCGCCCGCAACGCGCCGGTGCCCCCTGGAATGAGTTCCTCGCAGTCGCGGTTCCTGATCACGACTTGCGCTGCCTGCCCTATAACCGCCTAGTGCTTGATTGGGGGGACACCAACCCCGCCCAGTTCTTAGCCGATTTAGCTCAGGTAGCGGCGATAACCGAGCTTGGTGAGTTTGCTGCGCCGCAAGCTCCCGGCTCTTTCAGTATGTATCTGGAAGGCAAGTGGTATGGATGCACCTTCCACCCCACCGTTATCGCGGGCAAACAGCTACCCGATTCCCTAGACGTATCTTTGCTGCAAGAAAAAGTGCTTTCTCCCCTATTGGGGATTAAAGATCCCCGCACCAGCCAGCGCATCGAATTCGTGGGCGGGATTCGCGGGGACAGTGAACTTAAAGCCGCAGTGGATAACGGGGCGGCCTGCGCGTTCTATATGTATCCCACCCAGATCGACCAAGTGATGGAAGTGGCTGACGCCGGTAAAATCATGCCCCCTAAGTCCACTTGGTTCGAGCCGAAACTGGGCAGCGGCCTGTTTGCCCACCCCCTCTGGGACTAGCATTAGCGGGGTTAAATAACTTAATTTTCCCGAGGACGCACTTCGGGTGGCTACTGAAGGGCTGTGGTCGAGATTTTTAGGAGCCTTGAGGCCGGTCTTGTGCTCCTCCAAAACGCCGATTACGCCCTCCAAAAGCTGATAGCTCGCGCCAGAGTTGTTCCCGTTTAAAATCTGGCCACATCTCGGGAACAAAGCTAAGTTCCGCATAGGCACATTGCCACAGCAAGAAATTAGACAGGCGCTGCTCCCCAGAGGTGCGAATCAGTAGATCCACATCCGGCATGCCTCCTAGATACATTTCCCGTGCCAAGGTGTCCTCACGGATATGGTTTTCGCTGATTTCCCCAGCCGCAACCCGGCGCGCAACCGCGCGAGCGGCATCAACCAATTCCGCACGGCCCCCATAATTGATGCACATATTAAACACCATCCCGGTGTTTTTGCTGGTCAAATCGGCAGCAGCTTCTAGTTCTTTGATAACTGACTTCCAGAGGCGCCCGCGGCGACCCGACCAGACTATGCGCACGTTCCAGTCGTTGAGTTCTCGGGAGCGCCGGCGAATCACATCCCGCGAATACCCCATTAAGAAGCGCACTTCCGCCGGGGAACGTTTCCAGTTCTCGGTGGAAAAAGCGTAGACGCTCACCATCTTCACCCCGGCTTCTACTGCTCCTGCCAGAGTATCCATCAGTGATAACTCTCCGGCTTGATGACCGGCAGTGCGCGGCAAACCCTGTTGGTTAGCCCAGCGTCCATTACCATCCATGATTAACGCCACATGGGTGGGAACCTGCGATAACGGAGGTATGGAGGCGCCTTGCCCGGGGGGAACAGTTGCTACAAAGTCTTTATCGCTCATGTTCTTATTATGCCTGGCGTTCCCTTACCGACAGGGATTTTAGCTTTCGCTCTAATACCCATTCGGTATAGGCGGTGACCACTTCTTCAGCTATTCCCTGGGTTAGCCCGTCCGCTTGATAAACTTGCGGCCACTGCCCCACAAACAGCGAAGTAAGTAGCTTGGTTACTGCCTCTGAGATGCGGATTCCTCCACTGAGCTGGCACTGTTCACACACCATCCCGCCGGCAGGAGCGGAGAATACTTTGAAGGGACCGCCAGATCCGCACAGCGCACACGCATTTAAAGCCGGCGCCCATCCTGCAATCGCTAGGGTGCGCAAAAGATACGAGGATAGCACCATGCCCGGACGGTGCGCCCGATTCGCTAAGGCCGGTATTGCCCCCGCGAGTAGCCGGTATTGGCTGCGCGAAGCCTCGCCCTCGGAAAGTTTTTCCGCGGTTTCTAGCATTACCTGTCCCGAGAGGTAACGTTCGTAGTCGGAGGAGATAGCCGGGGCGTTAAGGCTAAGCGATTCGGCTTGAGTGACGGTGTCCAGGTTTCTCCCCACATGGAGCTGCAGTTTTACCCGATTAAAGGGGCTTAGGCGCGCCCCAAATTTCGAGGAGGTGCGGCGCAGTCCTTTGGCTACCGCCCGCACCCCGCCATGTTCTAAGGTCAGCAGCGTCAAAATCATGTCTGCTTCCCCTAGCTTGGTGGTTCGCAGGACAATCGCCTGGTCGGTATAGGTTCGCAGCACCCGGTTATTATCTCATATCTACGTGCTAGCTCAGCGTTGACACAGCTCAAAGGACGCTTGCGGGCGAGAGCTAGCAGCCGCCTCCGCAAATACTAATGCCAGCAGCCACGTAAAACCTGCAAAACGATTGCTAGACTTCCTGCAAAACGATTGCTAGAGCATTATTAATACACTTCAATAAGTTTTAGACACCCAAAGCTTGAATTGGAAAGGTAAAGGTAGGAACGTCATTTTCCAGCTTCGTGAGCTTAGCTATCGGTCCAGCCAGAGTAACTACTGCCAGGAACGAAGGTTTCTTCATCACCTCTAAATCGAGCGTATTCACGATTTCTTGCAGTTTTTGCCCTGCTTGAGAGATTTTGGCGGTTCCTAGTTTGACTTCGATACCTGCCCAGCGTCCATCAGGAAGAGTAACGATTCCATCGATTTCCCGGCCGGAGCTATCGCGGTAGTGATAGAGCTTACCTCCTAAAAAGCTAATCAGGGTATGTAGGTCATGGAGAACGGCGCTTTCTAATATCAATCCTAGAGTTTTCGGGTCATAGGCTAGCTGAGTAGGCGTAGCCCCCAGAAGATTAACCGCCATAGCTGGATCAGCTAGATGATATTTTCTCGCCGTACGCAGCCTTGCTCTCGTACGTAGCTGCGGCAACCAGGCAGGAATTTCTTGGACTACAAAAATCCTCCCTAGTAGTTCCAGATAGTTAGAAATGGTTCTGTTTTGGATTTCTCCTGCTAGTAGCTCGATGTCGCTGCGAATCGTGCCTATTTTTAACTCACTAATCACGCTGCGCGCTACCGACTGCAGGATTGCCGTGATTACTTGTGGAGAATGCCGGATCTCGGCTAGGCGAGATAAATCTAGGCGGGTGACCTCATCAATATATGCACTGATACGGCGGGAAGAAAGAGAAAAATCATCATGGAGCATATCGGGGAATCCCGGGCGGCATAGCAGATTGATTGCCGAGGTGGGATCATCTTGGCCAGGGAAAAGGTCGGGAAATTCCCCCGCAAATAAGTTGCGTAGGGATACAGATGGCATTGAGTTATCCTTGCCCAAAACTTGGTCTTTTTCACAAGTAGTCATGGTTTGTTGGGTAAGGCGCAAGAAGCGACCCGCCCCAGTATGTCTGGTAATGTCATCAGCTGGGAGGGCGGATCCGGTCAAGATGAAACGTCCGCGCTCAGCCCTGCCATCTACCTCGCGGCGAACTAGATTCCAGCTTTCGGGGATAACCTGCCATTCGTCTAACAGCCTGGGGGTGTCACCACGAAGAAGTAGTTCAGGTTGAAAATCAAAGATTTCTTTTGCGTGGGGAGTATCTAAAAAGATATAAGAGTTAGCCGCATTTAGGGCGCTCATAGTCTTGCCGCACCCACGAGGACCCTCGATTATAACGGCGCCTACCCCGTGCAGGATTTCCTGCAAGGGGCTATCAATCATTCTGGGTAGATAGGGTCTACCCACTATCGCTTCGGTGTCCACATGCTTATTATAGCAGTTCAAAAGCTCTAGCGCATTATTTGCAGACATTCTAACGCAGGTTTTGCAGATATCCTAGCGCACCTTTTGCAGACGTTCTAGCGCAGGTTTTGCAGACCTTTTAGCGTTCCGCGCGGTTGAGGGCGCTGATAACTGCCTTATAGGTCGCGCGGGTAATCGAGGGATCGATACCTACTCCCCACAGCACCTGACCGGCAATCTCGGCCTCGACATAGGCCGCTGCCCGCGAACTTTCGCCGGTTTCCATCGCATGCTCGACATAGTCGAGCACTTTGATATCCAAGCCCAGCCTTTGGAAAGCAGTAATAAAGGCCTCGATAGGCCCGGGCGCCACCGCCTCTAAAGTCCGCATAGCGCCGTTATCACTAACCTGAGCCCGCAAGGAGACTTCCCCAGTTTCATGGTTGGTGTCGGCGCGAGAATCCCGCAGCTTAAAGCGGCCCCAGGGCGTGAGGCTATGTTCTTCACCGGGCAAATATTCATCGGCAAAAATCTTCCACAAATGCTGCGAATCGACCTCGCCCCCGAACTCTTCTGTGTAGTCCTGAACGTGGCGATAGAATTCCACCTGCAGGCGGCGCGGCAAATCCAAGGAATAATCCCGTTTCATCATGAAGGCGATACCGCCCTTACCGGACTGGGAGTTCACCCGCACCACTGCCTGGTAATCGCGTCCGATATCCCCGGGGTCAATCGGCAGGTAAGGAACCGTCCAGATAACCTGGTTTTGGTCGCCACCAGCAGCTTTAACCTGTTGGGCGCGTTTATCAAAGCCCTTCTTGATGGCGTCCTGGTGGGAACCGGAGAAGGAAGTGTAAACCAAATCGCCAGTGTAGGGCTGGCGGGGATTAGTTTCCATGCGGGTGCAGTGTTCGACAGTTTCGCGCACCTGATCCAGATCAGATAAATCCAGCATGGGGTCGATTCCTTGGGAATAAAGATTCATCGCCAAGGTAATCAAATCAACGTTGCCGGTGCGCTCCCCCTGCCCCAGGAGGCAGCCTTCTACCCGGTCGGCACCGGCTTTCATAGACAGTTCCGCCGCCGCAATCCCCGTGCCGCGGTCATTATGGTTATGTACCGACAGACATACATGTTCGCGACGGCTTAGGTTACGGCTCATCCATTCAATCTGATCCGCATAGGAGTCCGGAGTGTAGCGCTCTACGGTGGCGGGCAGGTTCAAAATGATTTCGCGATCTTCATCGGGCTGCCAAATATCCATGACGGCTTCACAGATTTCCAGGGCAAACTCGGCTTCGGTATCCACGAAAATTTCGGGCGAATACTGCAACCCGAAAACCGTGGAATCATCAAGCTGTTTTTCTGCCTGCGCGATTACCTCACGTACCCCGCTAACCGCCAGTTCTACGGTGGCCGCCTTATCGTTGTGGAAAACTATCTCTCTGAATGTTGGGGAGGTGGCGTTATAGATATGCACATTGGCTCGCGGCACCCCCACTAGGGATTCCACGGTGCGTCCGATTAGGTCTTCGCGCGCCTGGGTGAGAACTGAAACGCAAACGTCTTCGGGAATCGCGTTATCTTCAACCAGTGAGCGCACGAAGTCAAAATCTACCTGTGAGGCCGCCGGAAACCCGATTTCGATTTCTTTCATCCCGATCTGTACCAACAGATCGAACATTTTCCGTTTACGCAGCGGATCCATCGGGTCAATCAAAGCCTGGTTACCGTCCCGCAAATCCGTAGATAGCCAGCGAGGAGCCTGGGTAACATTTCTATCTGGCCAGGTACGATCCGGCAGTTTCAGGGAAGTATCCCAAAAATGGGCATACTTTTGAAAAGGCATTCCGGAAGGTTGTTGTCGGGGAGCTTTACCAGTAGTTCGCATTACAAGATTTCTTTCTGCTTTAAAGTGGCTGGCCGAAGGCACCGAAGAATCCCGCGACGAGTCTCGACCAGTTTTACTGGACTTCGTCGCGGCAGCCTAGCAGCAGAACCAATGCGCGCATACACCTACTCTAAACAGTTTTTCCACTTTCTGGTAACCAGCGTCCCGCATATTGAGCGGACAGGCGGGGACCCTGGGTGGACTCGCGCGGAATAAAGGCACTTTCCCCCGCCACCAAGATATCCCCGGCTTTCGGCATATAGGCGGCACCAAATATCTGTTTCATCAGTAGGTTTACCCCTAGGTTCGCAAGTTTATCGACCGGTTGATCAATCACGGTAATAGCCGGCGACATCACCGAGAACCAAGGAATATCATCAACTGCCGCCAATCCCAGATCGGACCCGAGCTGCATCCCCATGCTCTTGGTAATCATTAAGACTCCCAGGGCAATCTGGTTAGAGGCACAAATAATAATATCGGGACGGTACAGTGCCAACAGCGCCCGGGTAGCACTGGCGGCCGGGACTGCTTCATGGGGGCAATACTCAACTTCCACTTTCCTAAAACCGCAGCTATCTAAGGCCTCGATTAGAGTTCCGGCACGATGCCGTTCCGCTAAAGAAAACTCTGGACCAGCCAAATAGGCGGGATGGCGATATCCGGCAGCACGCAGATGCTCTGCCAATTCTTGCATCGCCCGGGCAGAATCAATCACCACCGAGGGTACAGCTCCCCCGCGTGCCTGCCGGTCCAAAGCCACCATCGCGATTCCTTCCGGAGGATCCGGATGCTTCCAGCCGGGCGCTACCCGAGAGGGAGGTACCACTAAAAGCCCATCTACCCCCTGTTTTGCCAGCGCCCGAATTCCTCTTTCGTAGCTTTTCCCATCCTCGTGAGCATTAGAAAGCACCAAAGACACCTGGTGAGAATGAACTGCTCGTTCCACGCAATGCGCCAGCATCGCATAAAACGGGTTCATTACGTCTCCTAGAACCAAACCGATAGCTCCAGTGCGTCCCGTGCGCATCGCCGCTGCTAAGCGATCTTTTTGATACCCCAATTCCTCGGCGGCAGCCAATACTTTCTGCCGGGTAGCAGGCGCTAAATTGGTATTCCCATTCAGGGCGCGCGAAACGGTGGCAATCGAAACTCCAGCGGCTTTAGCCACATCACGAATGGTTGCCACGAAAAACGCCTCCTAGCAAGTGCTTTATAAAATCCTAGCAAGAAAATTAACCTTCCAGGAAACGTTTACAAGAATGCGGTGGGCTAGACCCGCTGTGCCGCAACCGGGGAAAGCACCGTCCTTAAAGCTAAGGGAACCAAACCTGTCTTTGCTCTCTAAAATCCCAGACGTCCTAGCATTTTAGTGTCGGACTGCCAGTTCTTGGCTACTCGCACATGCAGGTGTAGCTGTACCGGGGTACCTAGTAGTTTTTGAATCTGGCGTTTCGATTTGATCCGTACCCGGCGAATATGGCTGCCCCCTTTTCCTATCAAAATTCCTTTTTGAGAATCGCGCTCTACGAACACATTTACGTGCACGTCTAGGGGCTTGGCTTGTTCTTTAGGGACACCGGGCCCGTCCTCAGCAGCATCGGAGGGCGTGGTAGCATCCTCGTTCTCAGCACCGCCCTCGGATTCCTTGGTAGCATCCTCGTCTTTTTGCGGGGTACGGTGCGTTCCATATCCCAGGCGGGGGCCGCTATCTTCCCCTTGGTAAAGAATCTCTTCTACCTGTACCGCAATCGAATGTGGTAGTTCTTCACGCACCCCCTCCAGGGCGGCTTCCCGCACGAACTCGGCAATCATTTTTTCTACCGATTCATCACTGACCTGGTCACGGGGATATAGCGGCGGGGAGGGCGGTAGGTATTTAGCAATCTGATCGACCAGGACAGATACTTCCCCCTCTAGGGCGCTAAGGGGAACTATCTCCCGCCAATCCCCCAATTCACCCGCTGCTACCAGCGCCGCTACCATTCGTTCTTTAGAAACCAGATCGGCTTTGGTAATCGCCACGATCACCGGAATGTTCAGGTCTTTTAACGCCTCGGCAATATAGCGGTCTCCCGGACCGATTTTTTGATCTGCCGGCAGACAAAACACCACCGCATCTACATCTACCAAGGCTTCGCGCACCATATCGTTTAGACGTTTGCCTAGCAGGGTGCGGGGACGATGCAGACCGGGAGTATCGACCAGCACAATCTGGTAATCCTCACCCTGGACTACGCCTCGCACGTTATGACGGGTAGTTTCTGGACGCGAAGAAGTAATGGCTACTTTCTGCCCGACCAGCGCATTCGTTAGCGTAGATTTGCCTACATTGGGCCGACCCACGATAGAAACAAATCCCGCACGGTGCTCGCTGGATTCTGGTTTTACTTGCTCATTCATTCCTCGTCCGTTTCTGTCTCTACCCGTTCTACCAATAGGGTATCCATTTGCCGACGGCGACCGGCAACTGATTTCACGGTTAACTCCAGTCCTTTGACCCGGGCATGAGAGCCCAGCAGCGGCACTTTACCCAGGGCTTTGGCCAGCAGTCCTCCAACCGTATCCACTTCGTCATCATCTATTTCGAGATCTACCAGGGTAGCTAAGTCATCCAAACCTAAACGGGCAGGTACCAACCAGGTATTTGCGCTCAGTTGTTCCGGTTCTTCCTCAGCGCGATCGTGCTCGTCGGTTACCTCGCCGACCAGTTCTTCCAAAATATCTTCGATAGTTACCAGACCGACTGTGCCTCCCCATTCATCTACCACTACCGCAATATGGGGAGCGTCAGCTTGCATCTGGCGCATCAGGTCATCAGCGAGCATTACTTCCGGGACGAAAAATGCTTCGCGCATCATTTCTGGCACCGGATGATCCGTCAGCTCCGGACGGGAAAAACAACGCGAAACCACGTCTTTTAGATAAAGCATGCCGCGCACGTCATCGGCATCATCGCCTAACACCGGAATCCGCGAAAACCCGGATTGGATAAATATTTCAAAGGCTTCCCGGGCGAGAGTAGTGGTCTCGACCGAAACCATATCGGTGCGGGGCACGATGATTTCACGTACCAAAGTGGTTCCTAGCTCCAAGGCGGAACGCACAATCTGGCGGTCTTCGTCCTCATAAGCGAGGTTTTCTTCCTCCGCCATTTCCTCGACCATTTCCCGGAAATCTTCGGCGATTTCAGCGCGGGAAGCAGCCTCATCTACCGGGGACAAGGGCGCTATTTTTTGTACTACCCATTCGACGGGGCGATAAAGTACCGAGATGCGATTACCAAAATTAACCATTTTTGCCAGCCAGAGGGCAGTAGCCTCCGGGCGATAAATACCCACTCGCATGCCCGCAAAAGTAGCGAAAATAAGCAATAGCGCCCCCAATACCAGCAGCGATACCAAAAGAGCTACCCACCAGGTCAGCCCGAATCCCACCATCGCCAAGGTCATACAGGCAGAGGCTAGTACCTGCGCAAATAAGCGCCACGACTGGCAGATAGCCACGGTATGGAGTCTATCTTCTAGCAGGGATCGTACTAGCCGCGCGCGACGGCGCCCCTCTTCCACCAGATCTTGAGCACGGGCATGAGACAGAGTTTGAAACGCTCCCAATGCCGCTGCCCAGGCGGTATCTACCGCCACGAGCATAATCGCTAAAGCAAGTAGCCCTCCGGCAGGTATCTGGGAGAACAAAGTTAGCTCCGCTCCGCTAAGAAAGTCAGCAATAGTTTGCGTTGCAAGGCAAACATTTCTTTTTCTTCATCCTTTTCGGCGTGGTCATAGCCTAAAAGATGCAAGATTCCATGCACCGTGAGCAGTAACATTTCTTCGGTGGAAGAGTGTCCCGCTTTAGCTGCCTGTGCCTTGGCAACTTCGGGACAAATCACGATATCTCCCAGTATCCCCGCCTCGGTAGGAGCTTGCGCACTGCCGGGACGCAGCTCGTCCATGGGAAAACTCATCACATCGGTGGGGCCCTCTAGATCTAGCCACCGTTCATGTAGGGCGGCTATCGCATCCGATTCCACGAAAATCAGCGACATTTCCGCGGCGGGAGATACATGCATTGCCCCCAGCACATAGGCGGCAAGCTCTTGAAACTCCACCCCATCTATTGGGTATTCGGTTTCGTTCAAGACCTCTACGCTCATCGATATTCCTCTCCCACGCCTTGAGCGTTCGCAGACCGCTCATAGGCGTCAATAATCAGTCCCACCAGTTTATCGCGCACCACGTCCTCACTGGTCAAATAGCAAAATTCTATATCTTTAACTCCGGTGAGGACGTTGCGAGCGTCTTTTAGTCCCGAAAGTTTTCCTCGGGGTAAATCAATTTGGGTGATATCACCGGTCACTACCATGGTCGAGCCCTGCCCCAGGCGGGTGAGGAACATTTTCATCTGCTGGGTGGTAGTGTTTTGGGCTTCATCCAGCACAATAAACGCATGCGAAATGGTGCGCCCCCGCATATACGCCAAGGGTGCCACCTCGATAGTTCCGGATTCTAAAAGTTGGGCAAGTTCGGCCGGTTCCAACATTTCCCGGAGGGCATCATAAAGAGGACGCAGATAGGGATCGATTTTTTCGGTGAGGGTACCGGGCAAGAAACCGAGGGATTCGCCCGCCTCTACTGCCGGACGAGTCAATACTATCCGCGATACCGCCCCAGATTCCAAAGCTTCCACCGCTTTGGCCATCGCCAGATAGGTTTTCCCAGTACCGGCCGGCCCCACCCCGAAAACAATGCGATTATTGGTAATCGCCTCTAAATAACTTTGTTGACCAGGAGTTTTCGCCCGAATTTGCCGGCGCTTAGTCCGCAGTACCGGCGCCGTTTCCTGGGTTGACATCAGGGTAAGAGCTTGCTGAACTGCCGCGGCCGATAAGGGATTACCGTGACGGGCCGCCGCGATCAACTCAGTCAGTAGGTCGGCCCCCATCCGGGCCTCGCCCGGGTTCCCTTGGAAGGTTACGATGTTGCCACGCGAGTTAATCCGTACCCCCGGCAGGTTATCTTGCATTGCCCGCAATACCTGGTCACCGGGGCCAAAAACCAGTACTGGATCCAGGTCTTCCGGCAAAACCACTTGGGTTTGCTCATCGGTCATTTAGAGAGATTCCTTCCGGCCCCACAGGCCACTACAAAGCCCCAGCGCGGCCAGGGCAGCCGGCCCGGCGCTAGAGGAACGTAGAACCGTAGGTCCTAGCCGCGCAGTAACCGCGCCCGCAGCGCTAAAGTCTGCGGTTTCCTCCGGGCTTACCCCGCCCTCAGGGCCAACTATCACATGTATCATTTTAGCCTGACTTACCTGTTCCCAGGCTTTAGCTAGCGGTAGCGAAGAATCCGGGTCTAGCAGAATGAACCTTTCTTCACTGCTTGCAGCGGCAATTACCTCCTGCAGCTGCCTAGAATCGGTAAGCGGATCTAGCAATGGCCAGTTGGCGCGGCGGGATTGCTTCGCCGCCGCTTGCAGCAGCGATAGCCATTTCTTGCTTCCCCGCTGCAGCTTTTGCCCCTTCCACTGCACGATGGATCGCTGGGCGGCCCAAGGACGCACCCGGCTTACCCCCAATTCGACTGCCGACTCTACCGCCTGTTCATCGCGCCCTCCCTTAGAGAGTGCCTGGATCAGCCCAAACTGAGTTTCCGGTAATGATAGGGACATTACCTGAAGCACTTCGAACTCTAAATAGTTTTTGTCGGTTGCCAATATCTGGCAACGCAGGCGCAGGCCCTTACCGTCGACCAGGTCCAGGGGATCCCCTACTCCTAGTCGCAGCGACCCGACCGCGTGTGCGGCCTCTGCACCTTTGAGGGATCCGCGTCCTCCTGCTTGCAGGGAGACGAGCGGCGGGCAGGATGCGTCACCTAAAAAAACCGGAAGAAACATTAGTGACCTGCAAATCGTTCCCGGAGGCGAGAGAAGACCCCGCCGTCCTCTAAAGGTTCGGGTTCTACTCGGTCTTCTTTTCGCATATCCGCTAACTGTTCGATCAGTTCCCGCTGGGCAGCATCCAGATTGGTAGGCACCTGCACCATAATATTTACGATCAGGTCGCCGCGGCCTTCCCGCTGCAGACGCCCTACCCCCAAACCTGGTAAGCGAATCTGCTGCCCCGGCTGGGTACCTGCAGAAATAGTTATCTCTTGAGTGCCATCGAATGTTTCCAAATCCACCTGGGTGCCCAAAATGGCGGCAGTCATGGGGACTCGCAAAGTGGTCTCTAGATTATCCCCGTGGCGGGCAAATACCCGATGCGCGCTGACCTTAATCTCTAAATATAGATCCCCACTGGGACCGCCACCGGGCCCTACTGCCCCTTTACCGCGCAGCTGTACTTTATGCCCGGTTTGCACCCCGGCAGGGATTTCTACCTGCATGGTGGCAGTAGTGCGAACCCGTCCTTCCCCAGAGCATTCGGGGCAAGGATCTGGGATGGTGGTACCGTGACCGGCGCAGGCACTGCAGGGAACCGTAGATTGCATTTGCCCTAAGAAAGTGCGGGTGGAGCGGGTTACTGAGCCGCGACCGTTACAAACCTGGCAGGTTCGCGGGGAAGTACCCGGAGCGCAACAGCTCCCCTCACAGGTAGGACAGACTACGGCAGTACGCACCTGTACCTGTTTCTTTACCCCGAAAACGGCTTCTTCTAAAGAGATTTCTAGGCGTTGGCGCAGGTCTTCACCCCGCCGCCCTCTGGGAGTAGGTCCGCCGCCAGCGTCACCTCCGAAGAAAGATTCGAAAATATCGGAGAACATCGAAAAGTCCCCCATACCGGAGGTGGCAAACCCGGATTCGCCTCCCATATCGTAGCGGCGACGCTTGTCAGGATCAGAGAGGACTTCGTGAGCCATAGATACTTCTTTGAAAGCATCTTCTGACTCCGGCCCGGCTACGTCGGGATGCAATTTGCGGGCTTTGCGGCGGTATGCCCGGCGGATTTCCGCCTCGGTAGCATCGCGGGAAACCCCTAGGATCTCGTAGTAATCAGCCAACGGTACTTTTTCCTCTTTCCTTTACCTACCTGGTCATCATGCGTGATAAATATCGGGAAACCGCGCGCACTATACTCATCGCGTGCGGATAGTCCATCCTTTGCGGGCCTACTATCCCCACGTGGGCGACCCCGCTTTCTTTATCTCCATAGGCACCGGTCACGATGGAGGTTTCCGACAGGGAACGCTCCCCCGATTCCGAGCCAATCGTCACTGTTACCGGAGAATCCTGCTGGTCAATCTCAGAAAATAGCCGCAGCAAAGTTACTTGCTCTTCCAAGACATCCAAAATCGAACCGATTGAGCGAGAAAACTCGGGGCTAGAGCGCACCAAATTTCCCGCTCCCACCATCACAATCCTCTCGGTTTGTTCCCCGGTTAAGGCTTCACGAATAATCGGCATAATTTGGGATATTAGTTCTAGCTGTTCGGGGCGCGCCCCTGCAATTAAAACCGGCTCTAGCTGGGCTATTTGGGTTTCTTCCATCCCCTCCAAAGCGGAGTTCAAAAGCATAGCCAAGGAGCGGGCGCTCGCAGAATCTACCTCGTAACGGGTATCAATCGTGGTTTGCTGTACCCGCGCGCTGTTGGTAATCACGATTACCAACAGTTTGTATTCGGCAACCGGAATTAGCTCGATGTGCCGCAGGCCGCTGCGTTCATAATGCGGATACTGTACGATTGCCAATTGCTGCGTAAGCTGGGCTAATACCCGGACTGTCCGTTCGACCACCTCATCAAAATCGGCAGATCCCAGTACAAAAGCTTCAATTGCGCGACGCTGGGAACTGGTGATGGGACGTAGCTCAGAAATCCGGTCTACAAAGGCACGGTAGCCTTTTTCAGTAGGCACCCGCCCCGCGGAAGTGTGCGGTTGATAAAGATAGCCTTTTTCTTCCAACACTGACATATCGTTGCGCACAGTGGCGGGAGAAACCCGCAAATCATGCCGGTCGACCAACGCTTTAGAGCCTACAGGTTCACCGGTTTCCACATAGTCGGTGACGATAGCTCGCAAAACGTCGTCGCGGCGGATACTTGCCTGGCTCATTTCTCCTCACTGTTCTCGGGCTGCGGCAGCGCGAATTGCCATCTGAAAAATTTTAAGCACTCGACCGCCTCGACTGCTAACTCTACCCTGATTGGCAGCTAGTTATTAACCCGGAACCTGTGATTCGCGCAAAGCTAAAGGCGGCTACGCTTAGTTTCGAGCCTCAGCTAGCACTTGTACCATCGCTAGCGCTGCCTGTACCGCCTCGTAACCTTTATCTTCGTGGGAAGATTCCAGGCCTGCCCGATCCAGGGCTTGCTCCACGTTATCGCAGGTGAGCAGTCCAAACCCTAGGGGAATCTGGGACTCTACCGATACTTTGGTAAGGCCATAGGTGGCAGCGTCACAAACATAATCAAAATGGGGGGTACCGCCGCGAATCACCACTCCCAGACAAACCAGAGCGTCGGCTTTACCGGCCTCGGCGTAGGCTTTAGCTGCGAGAGGAAGCTCGAAGGATCCGGGTACCCGCACTACTTCAAAGTTGGCTTTCGCGTCCTGACAGGCGCGTTTTGCCCCCGCTATCAGTCCTTCCATTACTTGTTCATGCCAATGAGTAGCAATGATTACTACCTTTTTCCCTGCAGCGGAAGTATGCAGATCAGGAACTCCGGCTCCAGCCATTTCTTTCTCCTTAACGCGGGTTGATTATTGAAATAAGAGGTCGCGACTATTTCTTAGCCACAAATTTTTCAAGGTTGTGGAAGGTATGTCCCAGGCGCTGTTTAGTGCGTAAATATTCGATATTGTGCGGGTCGATACCCACTTCTAGGGGCACGGTTTCCTGTACCTGAATCCCGTCTTGACTAAGCAGCGCCTTTTGCGGATTGTTGGTGAGCAAACGGATATTAGTCATCTCCAGGTCTCGTAGAATTGCGGCTGCGGCCCCATATTCCCGCAGGTCAATTGGCCACCCCAAATCCAGATTAGCCTGAGCGGTATCGCGCCCTTGATCTTGCAGAGCATAGGCTTTAATTTTTTCGCTCAGTCCAATCCCGCGTCCTTCTTGCCCGCGCAGATAAATAATCGCGCCGCCCTCCGCCGCTACTTCTTTCATAGCTTGTTGTAGCTGCGGCCCGCAGTCACAGCGCAGGGAACCAAAAGATTCCCCGGTCAGACATTCGGAATGAATCCGTACCAGCGCGATAGATTCGGGGGTCTTTTCCGAGATCAAAGTAATATGAACTGCGCCTAGTTCGGCATCGCGATAGGCGCGCACCGTGAAGTCCCCGAACCTGGTGGGCAACTTGGCACTAGCTATCTCTTTAACCCGGGCACTTTCTTCCGCATCTGCCTGCGGTTTCATCTGGGATAAAAATTCCTTTAGCTCGGTAACTGTGATTAGTTCCAGGCCGAACTTTTCGGCGATTTCCGGGCAGTCTTGGTAGCGAACCATAGACCCGTCATCATGCACCATTTCCCCAATTGCTGCCACCGGTGATAGCTCAGCTAGATTCATTAAATCTACGGCGGCTTCGGTGTGTCCCGCCCGAGTAAACACCCCGCCACTGCGCGCCCGCAGCGGCAATATATGGCCCGGACGCACTAAATCTTCACTGGTTGCGAGGGGATTTGCTAAAGCTCGCAAAGTGGTCCGGCGATCCGCAGCCGAGATTCCGGTGGTTACCCCCTGGGCAGCATCACAGGAAACGGTATAGCAAGTGCGTAGCTGGTCTTGATTGGCGGGCCACTGAATCGGCAGTCCTAGCAGCTCCGCGCGTTCGGCAGGCATAGGAGCGCAGATATAGCCAGAGGTGTAACGCACCATCCACCCCATCCACTCGGGGGTAACTTCTTGGGCGCTAACAATCGCATCGACCTCGTTTTCGCGATCTTTGGAATCCGCTACCAGAACGGGTTTTCCTGCCCTGAGCGCCGCGCTTACCCGCTCAAATAACTGCACCAAGTCACTCATTGGTTTTACTATCCTCCAGTAAACGTTCCACGTATTTCGCTATCTGATCAGTCTCTAAGTTAACTAGGGAACCAACCTGCAGCGTCCCTAAAGTTGTTTGGTCACGGGTGACGGGAATAATCGCCACCCGGAAGTAATCGGCGCCCACCGCGGTTACGGTCAAAGACACTCCGTCAATCGCAATCGAGCCTTTGCGGGCAATCTGGGGAAGCAGCGAGGAGGGGGCCGAAATCTGCAGCTCCAACCAGCGCTCTCCCTCTTCGAGAGAAGTTACCGTGCCGGTGCCGTCGATATGCCCGGCGACTAGGTGTCCCCCGAGGCGATCCGTCGGGAGGAGGGCGCGCTCCAGGTTAAGCGGGTCTCCAAGGCGTTTTTGCCCCAAGGTGGTGAGCTTTACGGTTTCCGGCATCGCGTAAGCGAAAAAAGCATCGCCTTCTACCCGGGTCACGGTCAGGCAGATCCCGGAGGTAGCCACCGATTCTCCCCGGCTCAGCTCACCGGCGAAACTGCACGTCACCCCGATTTCGAGATCTTTTTCCCGCATCTTGAGAACCTTGATGCGTCCTACCTCTTCAATTAGTCCGGTAAACATGACGCCCCTTCCTTTTCTAATGCCAAGAAAACATCTCCGCCTAACTCTTTGACCTGTTGCAAACTAAAATCTAGCGAGCTGGTCAAGGTGGTAATCCCCAAGTCGCCTATCCCTTTATGCCCATCTCCCAGCAGACGCGGGGCGAGGTAGATATGCAGCTCATCAACCAAGCCTGCCTTTAGCGCGGCGGTTATTAAAGTCGGCCCGCCCTCTAGGAGGGCAAAAATCTCTCCGCGCTGATAGCAGCCTTCTAGTACTGCCTTCAGATCGTGGGTGTGGGCCTGTTCGGCTTCGCCCGCCAGGTAACAGTCCGCGGGAATCTCGCGGTTTCCCACCACCAGGGGGCGGGGCTGGTGCGGCAATTCCCGCCCGTCGGCTAGGCGGGCAGTCAGCTGGGGATTATCGGCAAGCACCGTGCCAGTACCGGCAAGAATTACGTCTACCCGGGAGCGAATCCGGTGCCCATAGGCACGCGATAGTCGATTGGTGATCCATTGGCTAGATCCGTCCTTAGCGGCGCAATACCCATCCAAGGTTTGTGCCACTTTCGCGATCGTCCAGGGCCGTCCGCGCCTGACTGCCTGAATCCAGTGCGCACTCACCGCGCGGGCACTGGCAAGAGCGCTTTCATCCACCCCTACTTCATCGGCGCGCTGGACGTTAATCCCCTGCTGTTTTAAGTATTCCCCGCCACCAGCAGCTTTCGGATTAGGGTCATCGGCTGCCCAAATCACATTTTTTATCCCAGCTTCAATGAGGGCGCGGGTACAGGGCGGAGTTTTACCGGTATGGTTACACGGCTCCAAGGTGATAACTGCCGTGAGCGGAGCGGAACCGGTGTCCTCTTTCAAATTAGCGAGGGCATCAACTTCGGCGTGAGCGCTTCCGGCTCCCCGGTGATATCCCATCGCTAATATGCGACCGGCTGGAGAAAGAATAGCGCAGCCCACCTGAGGGTTTCCTCCGGTTCGCGGGCCTTGCAAGGCGGCTTTGCTGGCGGCTGCGAGCGCATGAGTGAGCGCGGATTTAGGGGGCATAGAGCCTGCCAACAAGAAAACCTCCTCGCCAATAAAGTGATCCGAGGAGGCTTGGGCGCGCGCAGACGCCATGCAGGCATAACTGCCCGTGCTGCCTCTCATCCGGACTATAACCGTCGGTACCGGAATTTCACCGGTTCAGCCGCCCACAGCGGGCGGGTCGCGGACTTTACCGCCGGTTCGGATTTTCACCGACCCCGGAGCACCCGTTCATTATGCCACATTTTCTCTGGCTTCGCTTAAGCAGCGAAGTGGCAGTGGCGGGGGCTGGCTTGCCGGCGCGGATAGTGCTGCGCCCAGCGCGCGCGGGGCGCACTCATTTGCCATAATGAGAGTTGAACCCAGAACAGGAGCTTTTTATGATCCCGAATTATCGTTTTGGTAGCGAAGAGCTACCGGTACAAGCCGGCCGCTACCTGCTAGTAGTTTCTCCTCTTTGCCCCTATTGCCGCCGGGTGACGATTGCCCGCCGACTTTTAGGTTTAGAGGCCGCAATGGGGGTACGTTACGCCACTGGGTCTGGCCCGGATGGTTTCGAGTTTATTCGAGATGGTTATTCCTATGACCCGCTGCTGATGGTGCGTTCGGCACGCGAACTTTATCGCCGCCAGCCCACTTTTGAACCCGATGATCCCCAAACTGTGCCGGTTATTCTAGATTCCCAACGGGATAACCAGATTGTGGCCACTGAGTCTGCCGATATGCTGCTAGATTTTTGCACCGCTTGGAAACCTTTCTGCCATTTTGAAGCCCCGGACCTTTATCCGGAGAATGAGCGGGCGAAATTAGATGCCTTAGATACCTGGCTTAATAAGCAACTAGTAGCTCCTTCTTGGTCGGTTTCTCATGGTGAAGCCGACGACCAAACCCAGCGGAACTTTTCGCAGACTTTGGAGCGCCTGGACGAGATGTTGCGGGAAAATCCGTTCCTTACTGGCGAGCAGCCCCGGGAAAGCGATATCCGCGCTTTTGTGGTTTTCCAGGTGATCTCTTCCGCCGATCCCCAGATTTTGAGTGATTTCGAGGCCATTAGCGAGTATCTTTCGCGGCTGAGCCAGCTGCCTGCCTGGGTTAGTCCCGAAGAAGCTGCAGCCCTGGATCCCAACTATTCCGGGAGCGGCGAATCTGAAGACTCTGCCGGAGCGGCCGCCTGTAGCGCCTAAGGTTTTCCCCTATAGTTAGGGCGTGTTTGATCGCTACGGAAAAGACGTCCTCGCTAATGATGATTGGCGGAAGCTCCCGGCTTCCCGCCCGGTTCCCGCTACCCGCGGCCTGGTAGTTGAAGATGTGATGACCGGTTTTGTAGGGGCGGTGCTGCGCTGCTATAAAGCCGGCGGGATGTATCTGGTGGAGTTAGAGGATCGCCGCGGCAAAGTGCGAGCTTTTCCCCTAGGAGCCGGTTTTTGGATTGACGGAAAACCGGTGGAGCTGCGGGTTCCTCCATCTGCTAGCAAAAATGACCAGGCTCCTAAGTTGGCGAGCGGTCGCGCCGCTACTAACTCCGGTTCGCGGCGCACGCCGCAGGAGGATAAGCGGCGGGCACGAGTGGCGCGGGCTTCTCGGATTTGGGTAGAAGGGCGTCACGACGCGGAGCTGGTAGAACACGTGTGGGGGGACGACCTGCGCGAGCTGGGAGTGGTAGTAGAAATCCTCGACGGAGTAGATAATCTTCAGGAGCGGCTAGCAGAGTTCGGTCCTACCTCGCAGGAAAGAATCGGTGTCTTGGTGGATCACCTGGTGCCCGGCTCTAAAGAGTCCCGTATCGCCCAGCGGTGTATCGAAACTTTTGGGGAGGACGCAGTCGCGATTGCGGGGCATCCGTTTGTGGATGTGTGGCAGGCCGTTAAACGGCAACGAGTGGGGCTGACTGCCTGGCCGCAGGTGCCGCGAGGCACCGATATTAAAGTGGGCAGCCTGCAAGCACTAGGCTTGCCGGCTGAAAGCCAGGCCGATATTGCTCAGGGTTGGAAACATATTTTGCGGAAAGTACGCGACTGGCGCGACCTGGAACCCGGTCTATTAGGGCCGGTGGAGTCGCTAATCGATTTCGTTACCGCCTCCGGCACCCGCTAACTGTCGTAATCTCCCGTGTCTTCATAGCCAGTGTCCCCTTCATCATCGTAGCTATCGGTGTCATCATCGTAGTCCGAGTCCGAATCATCGGTGTAGTCTTCGTATTCCCCCTCCGCATTTACTTTGTCAAGCAAACCTCGGAATCCCAAAATAGCTTTTTTATAGGGTTTCAAGAAGGGGATTTCATCTATTTCTTTCCCGTAATCTCTTTCGAATTCATCTTGATTTTCTTGGAAATACTCATATCCCAAGTCGTAATCTAGGCTGCTAAGTAAATTAGCAAAACTGCCCGAAAATGATAGTTTTAGTCCCTGTTTCGTGGATTTAGCTACCAATTGATATTTATTATTTTTTGTATAATTTTTAACGTTAGATGTCTGCTTTCCATTTTCATTTTCAGAGATAAACTGACTTCCATTAAATTCCAAGCTGCTGTTTTCAATATTGACACTTAAATTATCCAGGTTAAAAGTAGTCCCGTAAGAGTTTCCTTCTCCCCCCGTTAGATCAAATTTAAGATCTATATCCGGGCCTGCTTCTGCAGACTCTGGAGAAGCGTAAATCATTAACAAGCGACGTACCGGGATATCAAGGAAACGCATACAATCCTCAGATATAAAGTCATTAAGGGTACTAACTTTTGAAACAGCCCCAACCAATTCCTTCCGGAACTGCTCAGTATCACTGGGAGTCTCCCCCGGATCAACCCAATTGGCATCGTAGTTTACCCGGTCACTGTGCGTTGCCTCAGGTCCAAGCGCTATATAATCGACATAACTGGTAAGAATAGAGTAATACCATTTAGCATCTTCCCTAACCGCCATTATTCGCAGTGGAGAGCGAGTTTTATATTCAATACCATCTTTTTCTAAGTCATCAAATGCTTCTAATAAATTATTCAAGTGTTTTTCTTTTTCCGAAGCCTGTTGATTATTAAATACCAGTTTATCCAGGCTGGCTTTTAACTTATCGCGATCTTTTATTTTTACATCAATTCTTCCCGAATAATTGATGCGGGAAATATCGTCACTCAGATCATCGACTTTGCTGCTTAATCCGGAAGTATCGATATCTAGATTTTGCATGACGCTAGTAAGGTCAGAAACCTTATCCTCCAGCTTTCCACTTCCCCCCTGCGACTTTGAATCAGCAGTAGAAATATATTTCTGGAGATCCTTATTGAGCTGCAGCGCATCCTCGACAAAGACGTCCTCGCTGGGGGCACTCATCTGGGCAATCCCTATCAAATCAGAATCATTAAGCGCCCCCTTAAGGGCATCTGCTAGTTTTTCTGGGGAAGCATAGCCGGTATGCCGGAACCCGGCAACGGCGAAATAGATCCCCACTCCGCCCAGAATCACCACTACCGCCGCTAGCACCGCTACTAGTGGGATTAACCAGCGGCGCTTGCGGCGGGGCTTTGGATGTTGTCCGGGAACCGGCGGATACCCTGGTGAAGCAGGGGGCGGAAAACCCGGAGCAAAGTTCGCAGGAGAAGAGTAAGGTGCTGCGGGAGGCGTTCCTGGTGAGTATCCGGCAGGTTGCGGAAAACTCTGCGTAGGGGCTAGCGGTGACAGATTAGCTGTCTCCGCTGGCGATATTCCCGACGCAGGTGCTGCTTTATCTTCCGGTGGGATACCGGGAACTGCCGGCAACGGCTTAGTTACCGGCGGGACCGAACCCGCCAAAGTGGTGGCATCA
This sequence comes from uncultured Varibaculum sp., assembly GCA_947255165.1. The sequence continues at coordinate 6,998 of CAMYFZ010000011.1, read as the reverse complement.
AAGTTCTTGTCACTATCCGCATCAATTGCGGATTCTTGCGAGGCGCTGACGCTATCGGAGGGGCTATTCTCCTCGCTAGTAGGTGCGGCTAGCTTTTGTTCTCGCGCCTGTAGGTTTGCCTGCACGGCCGGATCCGGATGTCCCTTAATCCACTGTTCCAAATCCGGTGGCAAGGACGGATTTAAAGCCAAATCAGCATGCAGATTAGGGAACTGGGTCAGAAAGCGTAAATAGTCGGCGGGAGTCGCGGGATTACGGGCACACTCCGGAGATGGCGTCAGCGGAGCCGCAGAGGGGGAATAATTATTCTCACCAGATTTTCCAGCTTCAGGCTTAAAACCGTTATTCATGGGGGATCCTTAAAGTTAAAATCGATTCGCTATCTTCAGTCTAGTAGGGGATATATTGCGATTCATCCTTTTTGTTTCCCAATAATGCTGCCCGCGGCAGCTCTACCAGCCTAAAAGTTCGCGGGTAACATAGTCAGCCATCAAGCGCCCTCGCAAAGTTAGTACCGCCTGACTGTTCTTTGCTGCCTCGGCATTAAGATATCCTGCCGCCACCAGCTGCGATAGCCGAGTTTTTTCTTCAGGAGTCAAACGCTTTACTCCGGAGGCGGTGCGCAGCCCTAACATGATCCGCTCCAGCTCTCGGCTAGCAGCTGCTACCACTTCCCCGTCTTGTACTGGAAGGTCACCCGCGGCTACGCGCCCCGCGTAGGCGCGGGGATGTTTTTGATTCCACCAGCGCACCTGGCCGAGATGGGAATGCGCGCCCGGCCCGATCCCCCACCAATTCCAGTCCCGCCAATAGGCCAGGTTATGCCGCGAAACATTAGCCAAATAGGTAGCATCCGGTATCTGCGCGCTAGGCAGTTTTTCGGTATCTTCCCGCCGGGCCCAGTTCGAGATCTCATACCATTCATAACCGGCGGCTTTTAGCAGCGAGTCGGTCATTTCATATTTTTCCGCTTGAATGTCGGGATCAACCGGAGGCAGTTTTCCGTGTTCCACCAGGGCGTGCATTTTGGTGCCGGGCTCAATCACCAAAGAATAGGCGCTAATATGATCAACTTCCAAAGCCAAGGCCGCCTGCAAAGATGTCTCCCAATCAGCCAAGGACTCCCCCGGAGTGCCATAAATCAGATCTAAAGAAACCGCGAGGCCGGCGCGGCGCAGGGCCGCTACTGCTTGTGGGATATTTTCCGGGTGGTGGGTGCGTTCCAAAGTTGCTAAGACCCGGGGCAGTGCCGATTGCATTCCCAGGGACACCCGGGTAAATCCGCTCGCCGCCAAATCCTGCGCCACCTGGTCAGTTATCGTATCCGGATTAGCTTCAATCGAAACCTCCGCGCCCGGAGCTATCCCCCAGGTGCACGCAACCTCTTCCAGGATTGCCCGCAGTGCTCCCACGCTGAGCAGGGTGGGAGTGCCGCCTCCGAAATAAACCGAGGATGCCGGGGGTGGAACTAGCTTTTGCTCGCGCAAAAACCGAGCGGCTAGCGCCAGTTCTCGGAGCGCCGAATCATGGTAACTTTCCCGGTCTGCGCCTACTCCAAAACCGTTCACATAGGTGTTGAAGTCGCAATATCCGCAGCGTACCCGGCAAAAAGGCACGTGAATATAGACCGTGAAGCCCGCTGCCTGCGCACCCGAATCAGAGCGCGCGACCCCCTCCCTCGCTGTGTGGGAAGACTGCGAGCGCCCGCCGGCGCTAGCAGCCGAAAAAAGTTCTTGTAACTTGGCAGTGCCGCTCACGAAAGCCGCTGCGCCACCAGGTCAAATACTTCGCGTCCAGCATCTAGGGCGCGGCGTTCAAACTTGGTCATTACTCGTCCTTCCCAACGCGGAGCGAAACCGCCGCGACCCGGATCCGGGTCTTCGTCATGGGGATTAACCCCCGCATAGGGATTTTCGAAATAGGGGGAATCCTCGATCACGTCCCGCATCTGGAACGCATAATCCGACCAGTCGGTGGCCAGCCGCCAGATTCCGCCGGGACGCAGCACCCGCGCCACGGTTTCCGCAAAAGGAGCCTGCACTAGGCGCCGTTTATGATGCTTGGTTTTGCGCCAAGGATCCGGGAAGAAAGTCCAAACCTCATCGAGAGAGCCCTCCGGGAAAAGAATCGGCAAAGCCTGGGCAGCATCTGCCTCAATAATCCGCAGGTTACCAACCCCCGCCTTAACCGCCTTCGACACCGTCTGGGCAACCCCCGGACGGTAAACTTCAAACCCGATATAGTCGCGATCGGGATGGGAAACTGCGGCAGATACAATCTGATCCCCGTTGCCCGTCCCAATTTCTAAGCGCACCACCGAGTTACGGTCAAAGAGTCGCTTAAACGATAGCGGCTTGGCATCCTCGGCCACCGCCGTGTATCCCGCTCCGGTAGGTACTTCTACCACATATTCACTGGCATGGGCATCCCAAGTATGTTGGAGGGAATCGCTCAGCTGCCGCGCGCGCGAGACAAACGACTTTGACCTGGCCATATAACGTCCTTCCGGAGATGACAGGTCAAACTCAGCGGCACTGCCGCCATTATCGCGCTCTGCCAGTTCCTCCGTCGAAACCAGATCTGCGCTCGCATCTTCGCGATCAGATATTTCCTCACTCATGATTTACCTCTTTCCGGTGGGAGTATCTTGGGTTATGGCCTCAATGAAAGCCGAGTTCGGGATTTCCACTGCCCCCACGGCCTTCATCCGTTTCTTTCCGGCCTTCTGTTTTTCTAGAAGTTTGCGTTTACGGGAAATATCCCCGCCGTAGCATTTCGCCAACATGTCTTTGCGCAGTGCTCGAATGGTTTGCCGGGCAATAATCCGCGACCCTACCGCTGCCTGCACCGGAATCTCGAACTGCTGGCGAGGAATCAAATCTTTTAGCCGCCGTGTCATCTTATCCCCGTAGGCGTAGGCCGCATCCCGATGCACAATCGCGCTAAAGGCGTCTACCCCCTCGCCATTCAATAAAATATCTACTTTCACCAGGTCAGCGGATTGAGTACCGGCCTCGTGATAATCCAAAGAGGCAAAGCCCCGGGTTTTTGACTTCAACTGGTCAAAAAAGTCAAATACGATTTCTGCGAGCGGCAGACGGTAATGCATCTCTACCCGATCAGAGGAGAGATACTCCATTTTCCCCAGGGTGCCCCGCCGCCCCTGGCACAGCTCCATTACCCGCCCGACATAATCATTCGGGGTTAAAACGGTGGCTTCTACCATCGGTTCTTGCACGTCCAGGACTTTCCCATCCGGATATTCGGAAGGGTTAGTAACTTCCAGTTCCGTGCCGTCCTCTTGGGTAACTTGGTAAATCACCGAAGGCGCGGTGGCGATAATCGATAGTCCCGCTTCCCGCTCTAGGCGTTCTTTCACGATTTCTAGATGCAACAGACCTAAGAATCCGCAACGGAAACCAAAACCCAAGGCCACGGAGGTTTCGGGTTCAAAAGTAATCGCGGCATCGTTTAGTTGCAACCGGTCGAGGGCTTCGCGCAAATCCGGGAAATCATCCCCATCTACCGGATAGATCCCGGAGTAAACCATCGGTTTTGGTTCTTGATAGCCGGGCAGAATCTCGCTAGCCGGGTCTTTCACACTGGTGACAGTGTCGCCGACTTTAGACAGCCGCACGTCTTTAGCTCCGGTTATCAGGTAGCCAACTTCTCCCGGTCCCAGGCCCTCCGCCGGGGTAGGCTCGGGAGCAATCACCCCGATCTCCAGGAGTTCATGTTCGGAGCCGGTGGCCATCATTTTGATCCGTTGTCCCTTTTGGAGGTGACCATCCATCATCCGCACATAGGTCACTACCCCGCGATAGGTGTCATAGATGGAATCGAAAATCAGGGCGCGCGCCGCCTTGCCGCTGGATTTAGGGGCAGGAACCTCAGCCACAATCCGATCCAGTAGCTCTGGAACGCCCTCTCCGGTCTTCGCCGAAACTCGCAGGCAATCATCAGGCGATCCCCCGAGCAGACCCGCGATTTCCTGGGCACAACGATCGGGTTGTGCCGCTGGCAAGTCAATCTTGTTAAGCACCGGAATAATTACCAGGTCGTGTTCCATCGCCATATACAGGTTGGCGAGGGTTTGCGCCTCAATACCCTGGGAAGAATCAATCAGGAGAATCGCCCCCTCGCAAGCAGCTAGGGAGCGGGAAACCTCGTAGGAGAAATCCACGTGTCCGGGGGTGTCAATCATATTGAGGACGTAGTGAGTATCACCCACCTGCCAGGGCATCCGCACGGCCTGGGATTTAATCGTGATTCCCCGTTCGCGTTCAATATCCATCCGATCCAGATACTGCTCGCGCATATCTCGTTCCGAGACCACCCCGGTGTCCCCCAACATCCGGTCAGCCAGCGTAGATTTGCCGTGATCGATATGGGCAATGATGCAAAAGTTACGAATCCGCTGGGGATCCGTGTTAGCGGGGGCGATTCCTAAATCCCGATCGCTGTTAGCCAATCCTATTTTCTTCCTATTAAATCTGGGTGCCTTATCGGCGCCATCTTATTGCCTAGGGACACCGAATACTAACTGCGAGGGCGAGGCTTGCGCCGCGTACGGGTACGGGCACTCGGCTTTGCTGCAGAGTCTTTTTTCTCGCTAGCTGCATCTGAACCGGTTGCTGACTTTGCCGCAGGTTTGGATTTACCGGCCGCAGGTTTTCTAGCAGCTGGTTTCTTGGCCGCACTAGTTTTTCTAGTGGCCGGCTTTTTAGCCGACGCCGATTTCGCAGCACTCGCCTTTTCAGAAGTGTCCTGGCTACCCGCTTTATTATCTACAGAGTTAGCCGCAGCAGAGCCCTTTAATACCGGCTTTTTTCTCTCGTTGCGGTGTACCGGTCCATAGACTGCAGACCGATTCCGAGTAGTGGTTCGCGGTGCCGACTTTTCTTCCGGTACCTCCGCGGCGATTTCCACCACTTCCGGTCCCGGGTTCAGCGGTGTTTCCTCCGCTTCTTCCCCTTCCTCGTTTTCTGGCAGAATCGGCAGACCCCATTCTTTAGCCACCAGTTCCAAAGAGTGAATCCGCACCTCGGGGTCATAAGCGTGAGTAACGGTGATGATTTCATCCACCATATATTTGCGGGAAACCCAATCCATCTTTTCGGCTACTTGCTCTGGGGTACCGACCGCGGAAATAGAGGGCAGCGCCCGCACCCGATCGGCCAGCTTTTCACCCAAAGTCGCATCCAGATCGTCGGTGGGCGGGGTGAGCGTGCCCGGCCGCCCGGAAAGCACATTCCCCTGTACCTGGTAGGTCGTGGTGAACTGGTACTTTGCTTCCGCTTCGTCCTCGTTACACATTACGTTCATGCCCATCATCACTACCGGATGATCCACCATAGCGGTCGGGGCTTTGGCGTTAAACTCCCGCCGGTATATCTCTACCGCTTCATCAATGTTGTAGGGGGCGAAGTGACCGGCGAATACATAGGGCATTCCCAGATCTGCCGCTACTTTTGCGCCCGCAGAGGAAGAGGAGAGCATCCACATAGGAATAGCAGTACCTTCTCCGGGGATGGCGCGCACGCGGGTAAAGGGACGATCTACGCCAATAACTTCAATCCCCAGAATCGAGGCTTCCGCACCCGAAACCACCCCGGAGTGAACCACTGATTTTTGGTCGGAAAGATAGGAAGCGAGTTCTTCTAAATCTTCCTCGAAATAAGCTGGCTCGCTGGAGCCGCGATGCAGCGCCCGCGCCGTGGCTGGATCGGTACCGGGAGCTCGCCCTAGTCCCAGGTCAACGCGCCCTTCATAGATGGTGTACAGGGTTCCATAGGTTTCCGCCACCGTAAGTGGAGCCCAGTTAGGAAGCATTACTCCCCCGGCTCCTACCCGCAAACGCTTAGTGTTTTCCAAGGCGCGGGTGATGATAACCGACGAAGCCGAACACATGAAAACTTGGGAACCATGGTGTTCGGCCACCCACAAGCGGGTATAGCCGAGGCGGTCAGCGTTCTTTGCCAGATTTAACGAAGTGTCCAGCGCTTCTTTCCTGGTCATGCCGGTAGACAGCGGGGCTAGCTCCAAAATATTCAAAGGAACCCGCCCATTGGGCAACTTGGCTGCGGGAATTGGATTAGGCACCAATTTATTCCTTTCCTCAACACCCTCGTGGGGCAATATTCCTCTCCTCTAAGGTTACGCCATTTGCGCCCGCGGCGGGGAGTAGAAGCGCTAACCTCTAGAATGAAAAATAGAAAACTACCGTAAAAACCGGGAGATTTAGGACTTACTTACTTTAGGAGCAGCAGAAACCAAATGGTAAGGGAAGAACGCGGCGAGGGCGAAGTCGCCGAAACTGCTAACGCTGGCTCTGTACGTGCCGATATTTGGGTGTGGGCGGTACGCAAATATAAGACCCGCTCGGCAGCGGCTAAGGCCTGCAAAGCTGGTCACGTAAAAATCAATGGAAAAAGCGCTAAGGCCTCTTCCCCGGTGCGTATCGGGGACCAGGTGGTGGTGCGGATCGGAGGCTTCGACCATATTTTGCAGGTCAAGCAATTGCTGGAGCGGCGAGTCAGCTATCCCTTGGCACGCCTAGCTTACGAGGATTTAACTCCCGAGCGCCTCCCAAAACTATTTTTACCTGCTCTGCCACAGCGGGAGGCAGGATCTGGGCGGCCCACAAAGAAAGAGCGTCGCCAACTAGACCGCTTACGAGGACGCAGTCCCAACCAGGGGCGCCGCTAAACCTAAGCTTTACGGCCCCGGTTATCTGAGACATCTCCTAAATTAGGCGCGGACTAACTGTAGCGTGATCCTAGCTAGAGGTGGTTGTAGCGAGGTTGCGCGTTTAGGGCTCTCCGGACGGCGGGAGGCCAAACTGGCCTTAAAAGAGGAAAGCTCGGAAGTGAACTTGATTACCACCGCCGATTTTTTTAGCGTTAGCGGGTTCGCGCCTGTTAGACTGATTCGCAGACTTTAGCCCGGTCGGCTTTAGTCTTGCCGGTTTCTTGCCAGCGTGCCCCACACGCCAGTCC
>CAMYFZ010000010.1 GCA_947255165.1 uncultured Varibaculum sp. | reverse complement strand
AATATATTTGTCCGGTGGGTCAGGGCGCGTCCTCGGGTAAAGTCCCGGTGGAAATCGGGAGGGCACCGCGGTGACCTCCAAGGTTTCTTTCATTCCTACCCGGCAGGAGGCGCCCCCGGTAAACGCGGTGGCTCTCGAGCCGGACCAGCGTTCCGCTGCCCTGATGGCTTGCGCGCTGCTTTTGGATTACCCCGGTGACAACCTGGAGGAACTCCTTTCTCAGGTGAAGGCAGAGGCTGAGCTACTACCTGAGGCCATCGGGCAAGAGCTACGAGAGTTTTGTTCCTGGGCCCGCATGCGCGGAGTTCGCGGAGTACAAGAGGACTACGTAGAAACTTTTGACCGCAAACGCCGCTGCGCCCTGGAGCTAACCTATTACGCCACTGGAGATACCCGGCAACGCGGAATCGCGCTTACGGTATTTTCAGATTTATTTAGCGCCGTAGGCTTTGAACCTCCCCACCGGGAATCTTTACCCGACTATCTACCTCGGGTTTTAGAGTTGGCAGCCCGCTGTCAGGGCGAAGATTTAGCTTTAGTGCTGGGCGCGATCGCCGCCAGCCGGGAGGGTATCGAAGTGCTGCATGCCGCGCTGTGCTCTCTGGATTCTCCCTGGCAAAAGGTGGTAAACGCCCTGCGCATGGTGTTGGGAGAAGCTGACAGTGAAACCAGCCAGCGCATGGAGCGCCTAATCCGTCAAGGTCCGCCTACCGAATTAGTGGGCTTAGACGACAGTAATAACTTACCGTGGCCGCAGTTAGCCCCGGTTCAAGCAGACACCGCGAGCGAAGGGTGAAGTCATGGACGTGTTGTTTTGGGGAGTATTTCCCTATATTTGCATTACGCTACTAGTTGCCGGTCTTATCTGGCGTTACCGCTCTGACCAGTATGGATGGACTTCCGAGTCCTCACAGCTACGGGAAGCTAAAATCCTGCGATTAGCTTCCCCGCTATTCCATTTCGGGATTTTGTTCGTGCTGGTGGGGCACTTTATGGGGCTATTCATCCCCGACTGGATGACCGAGTCTATGGGGGTCACCCAGCATCAGTACCACCTACTAGCCACTTTTGGGGGCACCGTGGCAGGGATTGCGGCACTGCTGGGCTTTATCGGCTTGCTGTGGCGGCGTTTCGTTAACCATTCGGTACGTTTCGCTACTACCGGCCGCGACCTAGTTGCCTATATTTTCTTGGCGATTCCCCTGGCCTTGGGGGCAATAGCTACTGCCGCCAATCAGCTTTTTGGTGCAGATGGCGGCTATAACTACCGCAAAACCATTTCGGTGTGGCTGCGTTCCTTGTTCATGCTGCAACCTCAGGTAGATCTGATGGCGAATGTGCCGCTCAGTTTCAAACTGCATATTATTGCCGGTTTACTGCTGCTGGCGGTCTGGCCCTTCACCCGCCTAGTGCACGTGCTCTCAGCTCCGGTGGGTTACGTTACCCGTCCACCAATCGTTTACCGTTCGCGGCGCCCCGCGACTGCCGCTAGCCCGGAAAAGCCGGGTTGGACCCCGGTTCGGGCTACTGCTGCCGGCGGTGAGGACGCAGGCGGGGCCCCCGCCCAGGGAGCTTAAACCCGGACGCTTTTTGAGGGTGCCGGCTCGCTTTTCGAGCGGTCGGCACCCTCGATGCGTCTTGTCACAAAGGATTTCCCGGTACCCCAGCTAGTTTTACCCGGGCTTTGATAACTAAGCATATTTTTTATTTTTAGAACTTTTCTTATAACTATTTCCGCAGAAAACCTATTTTCTAGGTATTTTCTTTGTTTTTACGATAGCCTAACTTCATGCCAAATTATCGGATATCTACTATCGCCAACTTGCTCGGAGTCAGTGATGACACCATTCGCCGTTGGCTTGATGAAAACCTAATCAAAGCAGTTACTGGATCTGGCCCCAAGCGAGTCGACGGTGCCTCAGTAGCTCGTTTTCTGCAGGAGCGACCTGTCGGGGGGCTACTGGGGGAAGAACCTAGTGAATCCATCCGTAACCATTTCCAGGGGCTAGTGGTTGCGTTGAAAAAAGGCGAGGTGATGAGCCAGGTAGATCTGCAATGCGGCCCCTACCGGGTAGTATCCCTGGTTTCTACCGAGGCGGTAGAAGAACTGAACTTAGAGGTAGGTTCAGTGGCTACTGCCCAGGTAAAAGCGACTAATGTTTCGGTGCAACTTCCTGAAGGAGATAAACTGTGAAAAAATTTCGTCTGGTTGCTTTAGCAGCCGGGCTTGCCCTGGCGCTCGGTGCCTGCTCGTCCTCCGGCGGTAGTAAGGCCGAAGACAGCAAAGCTCCGGCAGAAAAAACCCAGCTAACGGTGTTTGCGGCCGCCTCCCTAAATAAAGCTTTCCCGGAAATCGTAGAGAAAGTACTAAAGAAGTCAGATCCTAATATCGAAGTAAAGTTCTCTTTCGAGGGTTCATCTACCCTGGTAGATCAGTTAAAGAACGGTGCGGCGGCGGACGTGTTTGCTTCTGCTGACGAGAAGAACATGAAAAAAGCAACTGACGCGGATCTGGTTAGCGAGGTCAAACCCTTCGCCTCCAACACCCTGGCACTAATTGTCCCCAAAGGGAACCCCGCCAAGATTACCGGGCTAGATGCCTCTTTGGACGGCAAGAAACTAGTGGTTTGTGCCGAGGGCGTCCCTTGCGGTAATGCCACCAAAGAACTGCAAGAAAAACTAGGGGTAACCCTGAAGCCGGTATCTGAGGAACAAAAAGTTACCGATGTACGCGGCAAGGTGGAAAGTGGGGAGGCCGATGCGGGACTGGTTTACCAGACCGACGCCAAGGCCGCTGGAGATAAGGTCGAGATTATTGCAGTTAAGGGGATCGAGCAGGTCGTCAACGCCTACCCGATTTCTTTAGTAAAGAATTCGAAGAACCAAGAGGCAGCCAGGAAGTTTATCGCGGCTGTCCTTTCTGAGGCGGGGCTAAAGATCCTGGAAAACTATGGTTTCTCTGCTCCCCTGTCAACAGATAAGAGCTAGCACTCCCCTTGCGTAAATCTTTCGGAGCTAATCAAGCGGCGGGGTCCCCAGCTTGGCTGTGGGGCCCCGCCGCCTTAGCGCTACTTTTTTTACTGATCCCTTTTGCCGCCTTGGTGCTGCGGGTACATTGGGGGCAAATCCCGCAGCTGCTGGCCACTGCCCAAAGCCAGGACGCTCTTTGGCTGTCTTTAAAAACCTGCCTGATTTCTACTGCGCTGTGTATTGTCTGCGGGGTACCCCTGGCACTGTGGCTCGCCCAGGCGCGAAACAATTTATTTCCCCGCCTAGTACGCACCTTCGTTACCCTACCGATGGTGTTACCCCCGGTAGTTGCCGGTTTAGTACTGCTGATCACCTGGGGACGCATGGGGATTATCGGGGCAAAGCTGGATTTATTGGGGATTCAGATTGGGTTCACTACCTTGGCGGTAATTATTGCCCAAACTTTCGTCGCTATGCCCTTCCTGATTACTTCTCTAGAGGGCGCGCTACGTACTCGGGGTTTCCAATACGAGGCCGCCGCCAGGGGGCTAGGAGCTACCCGCACCCGCACCTTGTTACAGGTAACGTTACCGTTATCAGCACCGGCGATTGTGTCCGCGACCGCCTTGGCGTTTTCGCGTTGCCTGGGAGAGTTTGGGGCCACGATTACTTTTGCCGGATCTCTGCAAGGTATTTCCCGCACCCTTCCCCTCGAGGTATATCTGCAACGAGAAACCGATACTGACCTGGCACTTTCTCTATCTTTAGTGATTATTGCGCTGGCAATTTTGATAGTAGGTGGCACCCAGGTACTTTCAGACTTCTGGTATTCGCGTCTGATGGGAAGGCAAAAGCTCAGCGGCGCCCCGGGCACAGCCGGTGCGATTAGCGGCCTTTCCAAGAAAGTGCCACGAGAAAAACAGACCGGTCCCGGGGTACATCTGGACGCGAAAATAGCGGTACGTAACTTAGACGTGGATTTAGATTTTACCCCCGGCTCCGCCACTGCCCTACTGGGTCCGAATGGGGCGGGAAAATCTACGATCATTTCCCTGCTGGCAGGCACCCTGATACCGGATTCCGGCTCTATTAAGTGGAGCATAGATCAGCCTCGAATCGTACTTCTCGCCCAAGATCCAGCGCTATTTCCACATATGTCCGTGCTGCGTAACGCGGTGTTTGGCTTGCGTTGCCTAGGGATTGATAAAGAGCGCGCCCGCCAGTTGGCGCGCACCCAACTAGCCGCGGTGGGAATGCAAAACCTAGAGCGACGCCGTCCCAATCAGCTTTCCGGCGGTCAAAAGCAACGCGCCGCTATTGCCCGCGCGATGGCGATAGAACCGGATGTGGTGTTACTAGATGAACCAATGGCCTCCCTGGATGTAGAGGTAGCCGACCAGCTGCGAGTGCTGCTGCGGGAACGAATCGGGGGCGCTACCACTATCCAGGTCACCCACGACCTAATCGATGTGATTGCCCTAGATTGCCAGGTAGTAGTGCTAAAACACGGGAAAGTTACGCAGCGTGGCTATTGGCGCGACCTCTTCGGAGAAACCCAGGATCGTTTCTTGCAGCAGCTAACCCGCAAAGCCCAGCTAGATAACGCCATAAAATAGGATCGCGTTCGCCACTGGAAGGCTAGCGGTTACGCAAATGCGACGCCGAAACCGGCTTTAGTGAACTGATAGCAGTAAGTAGGTAGGCTAGCTACTATGACTACTTCTCCTCCTGGCGAGTCCGCCCAGGTAGAACCCTCTTCTCCGCATTCTTTACCGTCTTTTCAGGGGGCGGTACCTACCCCCATTACGGCCGAAGATCGCTTGATCGCCGATTTTACTTCCGGGCTACATGCGCACAAGCGAGTACTGGTGGGGTCGGGAGATGATTGTGCGGTTTTGGCTCATCCTGATTCTCGCTCCGTGATTTCCACCGATGTGCTGGTAGAAAGAGTGCATTTTCGTCGCGACTGGATGAGCCTAGAACAGATCGGCAGGCGCGCCGCCGCGCAAAACGCCGCCGATATTGCGGCCATGGGGGCAAGCGCTCATAGCGCAGTCGCGGCGGTAACCATTCCCAAAGGTATGAGTAACACCGAAATTAACGCCCTCGCTACCGGGCTAGCAAAAGGCTTAGAAAGCTACGGGTACGCCCTGGTGGGTGGAGATTTATCTTCCGGACCCTGCCTGCAGATGGCAGTGACGGTGATTGGGGATTTGCAAGGACGGCCCCCGCTATTACGCTGCGGGGCGCAAGTGGGTGACTTCGTCTATTTTGCGGGCAATCTCGGTGATTCCGCTGCCGGGTTAGCCCTGCTAGAACACTTCCAAAGCCCGCAAGCGACCCTAGACGATTCTGCCCTACCGGAAGCTTTGCGCGGCCTCGCTAAAGAGGTTATAAGCCGCTACCAGGTCCCCCAGGTTCCCGCCGACCTTGCGCCCCAGTTAGCAGACGCTGGAGCCCATGCCCTGATGGATGTGTCTGATGGGCTGAGCCGGGACGGGGCAAAAATAGCAGCCGCTTCCGGAGTAGTACTTGACTTGAGTAGTTCCCGCTTAGAAAAATATGCGCAACGCCTAGCTGGCCTGGCTAGTTTCTTGGGTGTAAATAGCTGGGATTGGGTTCTAGGAGGCGGCGAAGACCATGGTTTACTGTGTACCGCTCCCGCGGGATTTGCGGTTCCCGGATTTACCCCCATTGGACGGGTACTACCAGGGAACTCGCCTGGACGTAGGGACTGCAACGAGGGCGAAGACATTGCCAGCGTGCCTGCGGAGACCAGCCCTGGGACGTTCCTATTAGTAGATGGAAAACCGCACTGCCAGCAAGGTTGGGATCATTTTGCTTCCCCTGGCGCAGATGCCACCAAAGAGTATCAAGAATAGCGGTAACTATAAAATGGTGGCTCCGACCGGCATCGATCCGGTGACCTTTCGATTTTCAGTCGAACGCTCTCCCAACTGAGCTACAGAGCCTGGGGGTCTAAAAAGACCTGCGACCCAGACGGGACTCGAACCCGCGACCTCCGCCGTGACAGGGCGGCGCGCTAACCAACTGCGCCACTGGGCCATATTTTATTGTGCTCCACCTTTCGGCAGATCGTACCCCCAACGGGATTCGAACCCGTGCCGTCGCCGTGAAAGGGCGGTGTCCTAGGCCTCTAGACGATGGGGGCCTTGCGGCCTGGCCTATAGGCCTCGGCTCAGACTTGAATAATGTTACCGGCACTAGGCAACTAAAGGCAAAGTAATCATCTATGAAGCCTCTCACAACTCACGTTCACCGCATCTTTTTCCGGTTCAATAACTGCATTTTTCGTCGGTGAAACGTAGTCTAGGAATATGCAGTGGCTATTATCGAGCACGTCTTCATCAGATCAAACCGTCGAGCAAGTATTCGATTGGTTAACCAGCCTGGCCGGCACGGGTATTGGGGCGGTGGCCGGGATCATCCTAGCCTCAATCGCTACTGCGATTTTGAAGCTGGTCTCTAAGCGCGAGCCGCTCACAAAGCTAATTCTAAACCGCGCCACCCGCGCCTTCTTCTTTACTATGGCGATTCTGGGCGCCTATCTGGGTTGGAAATACACCACTTCCGGGCTGGAAATTTCCAGCTCTACCGGGATTGGTCGGTTTAGCCAAGGGTTGCTGATAGCGGTCATTTTGGCTTTCACTTTCCTGATTACCCGCATTTGCTACCTCATCGAAGATGTGGCGGTAAAAGCTAACCGCGGAAAACCTACCCGGAGTCGGTCAAAAATGTTGACTCAGGCGCAGGTGATTCGGCGCGTCCTACAAGCGGTAGTGGTAGTGGTAGGTATCGCCAGCGCGATTTTGACTTTCCCTTCTGCCCAGGTGGCAATGGGTTCTATGCTGGCTTCAGCGGGGGTTGCCTCGATCGTGGCAACTTTGGCTGCTCAATCGACTTTGGCAAATGTGTTTGCCGGGCTACAGATTGCGCTTTCTGATGCACTGCGCGTGGGCGATAAAGTGCAGGTACCTGGTTTAGACGGGAAAAAAGAACTGGGTACAGTAGAGGAAATCACCCTCACCTATGTGGTGCTTAACCTCTTCGATGAACGCCGCATGATTGTGCCCTCCACCCATTTCACCCAAGAGAACTTTGAAAATTGGACCCGCAAACACACTCAACAGGAGGGAATGGTCGAACTTTATCTCGATTATTCCGCCCCTATCGATTCCATCCGTGCGCAAGTGGACTTGCTGTTGTCTGGCTGCGAACTGTGGGACGGACGTCACGCCAGTGTAGATGTCTCCGACATGAGTGCGGATAGCCAAACTGTGCGGATTTCTGTTTCAGCAGCCGATAGCAGTGATTTATGGGTACTGCGTTGTTACCTGCGAGAACAACTAATTCAATGGCTGGTAAAAGAAGTTCCTTGGGCGTTGGTTTCGCGCCGCATTCAACCGCAACAAGTGCGTTACCTGAGTCGCGATCGCTCTGATGAGGAAGTGCATCGCTTGGCACGCAAGTTGGTAGGCGAAAATGACTCCCAGAAAGGTTGAGCGATGAGTAATTTCGACCCCCGCAGCGCCAGCGAGACTGATTGGCGAAACCGCCTGGATGCCAACGAATACTATGTTTTGCGGGAGGCAGGTACCGAGCGCCCCGGCACCGGCCAATATCTAAATGAAAATCGACAGGGGATTTATCGTTGCCGCGCCTGCGGGGCCGAGCTGTTCCGCTCCGATACCAAGTTTGATTCTCACTGCGGTTGGCCTGCATTCTTTAAGCCCGAGGACGCGGCGGTCAGCTACCACCACGACTCCTCCCATGGGATGGTTAGAACCGAAGTACGCTGCGCTAACTGCCAGAGCCATCTGGGACATGTTTTCGAAGATGCACCCGATATGCCGACCGGGCAACGCTATTGCATTAACTCTATCTGCCTAGATTTTCAGGCGGAATAATATGCGGATTATCAGTGCAAACCTCGAACATGGTGCCCCAGCTGAAGGGCAAACTTTACCTGGGAATTGCTGGCAGGAGCTGGCGCGACTGTTTGCCGCTTTCCGCCCCGATGCGATCTGCTTGCAAGAGGTTGACTATTACCAATTACGCTCCGGGTTCCAAGACCAGACCCGCGCCCTCGCCACTTCCTTGAATAAGGAAACCGGGCAGGTATGGCAGCACCGATTCTTAAGCTTTTTCACTGGTCAACTCGCTTTAGGGATACGGTTACCAGTAGTGCTTCCCCGCGAGAATCTCAGTGACACCCGGCATCCCCTTCGCGCAGATCGCCCCCTGTTTGGCGGGTACGGAGTCGCGGTGCTTACCCCCCATCCGGTGCGCCGCTGGGTCAGCGCCAAACTAGGGGCGGCTCCCCCACGCATCAAAATTCCTGGTTGGGATCCGCGCACCTGGAAATTCTATGGCGGGCAAACCCGCAGCCTGTTGGGGGCAGAAATAGTAACTGCAAATGAACGATTTTTACTGGGCAGCACCCACCTCGAATTAGGAACCGCCACCGCCAAGCGGCAGCTCATACGCTCTTGGCAGGGCTTAGCTTCCTTGGCGGGGAAGGCAACACCGCTGCTAGTGGGAGATATGAACTTGAGCCGAGAAGATGCTCACCAGGTATACCCCTATCTAACTTTGGCTAGCGCGCTCACTTTTCCAGCCGCCGAACCCCGTTTTGAGATCGACCAGTTATTTGCTCCCCCCACTTGCCAGGTCAAAGCGGTGGACACTATCGAGATGCCGATCTCTGATCACCGCGCATTGTTTGTGGAATTACAGTCGTAACCATAGGGGTGACGATGGGTAACACGCGCAAATTTTCTGATCGGATTCCGGCGCCCTTAATTTTTGTGGGCTCTGGTTTGTCCCAGTACTCGGGCGCAGCAGTTGCCACTATCTGGTTATTTGCTCTGATGAACCCCACTACGGTGGCCTGGTGGCGAGTAGCGATAGCAGCCGTTATCCTGGTGCTGATTCGCCGTCCGTTCCGCCGCGGTCTTACCCCACGCGCGCTGGCAGCAGCAACGGTTCTGGGGTTGTTCATCACCACCATGAATATGACTTTTTACCAGGCTATTTCGCGAATTCCCCTGGGTACTTGTGTCTCGATTGAGTTTGTGGGGCCAGTGGTGGTGGCACTTTTTAGAGGACGCGGCTGGAGTACTCGAATCGCGGCGATTCTTGCGGGGGTGGGAGTAGCCTCCATTTCCGGGATTGGCCTGGATATTTCCACTGCCGCGGCACGGATCGGGTTGGCATTTTCGATTGCTGCTGGTTTTTGTTGGGCGGGCTATATCGTAGTGGGGCAAAAACTCGCTGCTGCCGGTCATGGCCAAGATTCTTTAGCGATGGGTTTATTTATCGCCGCTATCCTCACTGTGCCGATAGTAGGACCGATGGAGATCGCTAAGGGGTGGCAAAGTGGCTGGATCTTGTTTTGCTGTATTGCGGTGGGAGTGCTTTCTACGGCGTTACCGTTTCCTCTGGAGCAGGTGGCGCTGCGGCGTCTAGGTCCCGATATATTTTCGCTATTAGCTTGTCTGATGCCGGCGATTAGTGAGCTGGTGACCATGGCAGCCCTCCGCCACCTGCCAAATGTGGGAGAAATCGTGGGGTTGGTCTGCATTTCGCTGGCGGTCGCTTTTGCACAATACCGTCCTGGAATGCTACACAGGAAGAGTACGGAAGATAACTAGAGAAGAAATAACGGAGAAGAAAAATGGGTTTGATCGGTTCAATTATTGGCGGCGGCATCATTGGAGCTTTAGCGCGCTTCTTTATGAAGGGCAAGCAAAACATGGGGATGATTATCACCATTATCATCGGTATGGTTTCTGCTGGCCTGGCTGACTGGATTCTGGCCAAAGTTATTGGTGAAGGTCACGGTTTCATTAGCTTCATTGTGGCGATCGTGATTGCAGTTGGTTTGATTAGCGCCTACCTGGGAATCACTAATAAGAAATAAAACTAGCTGCCAGCTACTTAGATGTTTTAGTGGTTTAGACTTCTAAGATTTATTTACTTAATGCTGCTGCTCGGCAAAGCAATTTGCTGAGCAGCAGTTTTATTATCTGCTTCGTACCTACAGCTGGGGTGCTACCCATAACGACAACAGCTCTACAACCTGAAAGATATGTAAACCCTCAAGTAACTACTTGAGGGTTTGTTAAATTGCTGTTCACCGTGGGATTGTCAGGTGTTATCCTCTGGAGATGCTCTGATTTCCTGTTGAAAACCTTTACACCGAATCTAAACTTTGCTGGTTTTCGCAGATATTTTTCTCGGGTTATCCCCAGCCAACAGCACCTACATGCTATTCGAGCAGATAGAAGCTGAAACAGTAACGCTGCCAGCTGAAACCCCCGTTACCCTCAAGGTTTACCTGAGGTTAACCAGGAAAAATTTGACATTTTACGGCTAGTAGGTTTCTAGAAAATAGATATCCACAGATAATATCCACAGGGTTGTTAACGGGGTCGAAACCGCAGTAAAACCTGTGGATATTATCTGTGGAAACTTTCCTAACTTACTCGTTAAGAGTACGTCCGGTCAGGGTTTCGTAGATTTCCTTATAACGATCGGATGTCTGCTTCACCACATCTGCGGGAATCTCTGGCGGATCCTGCAACTTGTAGGGCCGCCAATCGCAGGCATCCGAGTCCACCCAGTCGCGCAGAATTTGGGTGTCCATCCGGGGATTATGCTTGCCTGGCTGATAGTTATCAGCGCTCCAAAAGCGGGAGGAGTCCGGGGTCAGTACTTCATCACCCAAGACCACGGCCTCGCCCCCGTAGGGTAGAGCCGAGCCGAACTCGAACTTGGTGGATCCTAAAATCACTCCGTTATCGAGAGCAATCTTGGCCGCACGGTCGTAGAGATCCAGAGAATACTCGATAATCTTATCTACCCGGCCGCTGCCGACCAGTGACTGCAGCGCCTCCCAGGAAACGTTGTTGTCGTGCCGTCCCATCTGGGTTTTTGCCACCGGATTAAAAACTGGTTCCTCCAGTTTTTGATCCTGCTGCAAACCTTCGGGCATCCGCGCTCCCCCGATAGTGCCTTTGGCCTGGTACTCACGCCAGGCGGCGCCGGCTAGATAACCGGAAACATGGCACTCCAGGGGATACATATCGAGGCGGCGGCAAATCATGGCACGACCCGCTACCATCTCGGGTACCGAAGAAGTAGATAGGAAGTGGTTGGGAATAGAATCCCCCAACTGTTCTAGCCACCAGGTAGTCAACTGGGTCAGCGCAATACCTTTACCGGGGATTTCTGTAGGAAATACCTGGCCATAGGCACTGAAACGGTCAGTAGCTACAATCAGAACTGTGTCTGAATCATGAGCCGACTGTCCCGCCGGATAATAAATTTCGCGTTCTTTACCGGAAAATAAATGGCGCCATCCACGCAGCGCCGGAGTATCACTTGACGACATATTTATCATTCTTACACTTTTTCTTTAAATTGGGGAGACCTACCGACAAAATTTATAAAAATTTATGTGGTTAAAATGGGGAGCATCCGAGAAAATTAGGTCTAGCTAAGTTTGAGGTGTCCACGCTTTGCATCAACATGTTTCTACCAACGAATCCACTCGCAATCGGCTGCTGATTGCTGCCGGGATAACTTTAGCGATCCTGGTTGCCCAACTTATCGGCTCTATCTTGTCCGGTTCCCTAGCCCTAGCTGCCGACACCGGTCACGTAGCGATAGATTCCATAGGGCTATTCGTAGCTGCATTCACCGCCACTTTGTTAACCCGCCCCGCCACTGACTCCATGACCTATGGTTACGCGCGCCTAGAAGCAATCGCTGGCGGTCTGCAAGCAGGGATGATTATTATTGTCTGCACGGTAATTGGCTACCAGGGAATCCTACGCTTAATCACCCCTGCCCCAGTTGACGGTACCCAAATGGCGGCCTGGGCTTTGGCCGGGCTAATCGGCAACTTGGCATCTATGCTGGTGATGCTGGGGCAGCACCGCGATAACCTAAATATTCGCGCTGCGTTTTTAGAAGTGTCCGTCGACGCGATTTCTTCGGTTGGGGTTATCGTGGGCGGGATTATCACCCGCCTTACGGGTGTTACCCGGGTTGACGCCGTGATTTCCTTGCTGATCGCGGGCGCAATGTTGCCCCGTGGCTACAAACTGTTAAAAGAAGCGGGATCAATTTTACTAGACCGTGTCCCTGGTGAACTGAACGCCGACCACATCCGCGAGCACATCCTGGAGGTAGAACACGTAACTGGGGTTCATGACCTGCACGTGTGGCCGCTAAACTCCCATACTGTGCTGCTATCAGCCCATATTGTTATCGCCAAGGAATGCTACCGTGACGGGCACGCCCTGGAAGTATTACACCAGGTAGAAGAGTGCATGAAGAGCCATTTCCCGCGCAGGATTGAGCATTGCACCCTGCAAATTGAACCCGAAGGTCACGCCGCTCACGAAATCTTAAAGCACTAGCTAAGGGATAGCGGACAGGCGCAGGCGGGACGCTAAAGTTTAAAAACCAAAGAAGCACAAAAAAGGTGGCCGGAAACTTTCGTTTCCGGCCACCTTCCTCTTAGGTTTACAAAGGAAAGAGGTAACTCCTCTCTTGGAGATTACTTCAGCGCGTGCAGACGCTCACGCAGCTTAGTGAGTTCGTCGGCGATCGCCTGGGGCAGTTTGTCACCGAACTGCGAGAAGTACTTCTCGGTATCCTCGGTCTCGGCCAACCAGGCATCGGGATCGATGGCGAACATCTTGTCCCATTCTTCCTTGCCCAAACCGGTGCCTTCCAGATTGAAGTCCTCGAACTTGGGGTAGTAGCCAGTCGGGCCTTCAATCGCATCCACCTTGCCAGAGGCGCGGCGCACGATCCAGTCCAGAACCCGAGCGTTGTCGCCGTAGCCCGGCCAAATGAAGCTGCCGTTCTCGTCCTTACGGAACCAGTTAACCTGGTAAATCCGCGGGAACTTCTCGCCTACCTTTTCTTGCATTTCTAGCCAGTGACCCCAGTAGTCGGCCATGTTGTAGCCACAGAAGGGCAGCATAGCGAAGGGATCGTGACGCAGGGAGCCCACCGCACCTTCAGCGGCAGCGGTCTGCTCGGAGGCTACCGAAGCACCAATGAACACCCCGTGTGCCGGGGAGTACTGCTCGGCTACCAAGGGAACGTTGGTTGCGCGACGTCCACCAAACAGGATCGCGGTGACCGGAACGCCCTCAGGAGCTTCCCAATCGGGGCAAACAATCGGGCACTGCGCAGCCGGAGTGGTGAAACGGGAGTTCGGGTGAGCGGCCTTTTCGCCAGATTCCGGAGTCCAGTCGTTTCCATGCCAATCGATCAGGTGATCGGGGGTGTCCCCATCAATTCCTTCCCACCAGACATCGCCATCATCAGTCAGGGCAACGTTGGTGAAGATGGAGTTTTCCTTCATGGTCTCCATCGCCATCGGGTTGGTCTGGTAAGAAGTACCCGGGGCAACTCCGAAGAATCCAGCTTCGGGGTTAATGGCGCGCAGGGTGCCGTCCTCACCCGGGCGCATCCAGGCAATGTCGTCACCAACGGTCTCGACTTTGTAGCCCGGGATGGTCGGCTGCAACATGGCCAAGTTGGTCTTACCGCAGGCTGACGGGAAGGCCGCAGTCACGTGGTACTGTTCGCCGGACTTTTCGTCGGTCAGACGCAGAATCAGCATGTGCTCTGCCATCCAGCCATCGCGGCGAGCCATAGTGGAGGCGATACGCAGGGCGTAGCACTTCTTGCCCAGTAGGGCGTTCCCGCCGTAACCGGAACCGAAGGACCAAATTTCGTTGGTTTCGGGGAAGTGGGTGATGTACTTTTCGTCATTGCAGGGCCAGGCTTCGTCAGTCTCGCCCTCAGCCAGCGGCTTGCCTACGGAGTGAACCGCAGGCACCCAAGGACGTCCCTCGTTGATGAGATCCATCGCCTTGGCACCCATCCGGGTCATGATCCGCATATTGCAGACCACGTAGGGCGAGTCGCTCAGCTCGATACCCAGCTGAGAAATCGGTCCCCCCAGCGGGCCCATGGAGAAGGGGATTACATACATGGTGCGACCAGCCATCGCGCCGTCAAACTTTTCGTGCAGAGTTTCGCGCATCTGCTTGGGATCTGCCCAGTTATTGGTGGGGCCAGCATCCTCTTCTTTTTCACAGCAGATGAAAGTACGCGATTCTACCCGCGCCACATCGGAGGGCAGCGAGCGAGCCAGGAAGGAGTTCGGGCGCTTTTCCGGGTTCAAACGGGTAAACATCCCGGTCTCGACCATAAGATCGGTTAGACGAGTCCATTCCTCTTCGGAACCGTCACAAAATTCAATCGCTTTCGGTTTGGCCAGCTCTGCAACTTTAATTACCCAATCAACGACCTCTTTCGGCGCGTTCTTCGGGGCGGCAGCTAGCACATCTTTCTCGGTCACTGTCATTTATCTTTTGCCTCCTGCGGCACTCGACACGGCAACACCTAGTTGCTCTTGCTCTTCCATTGTCCTTCATCCCTGCCGCATTCTCTACCGCGAGCATCTAAAACTTTCCGAAAATTACTATGACCTGGCTCATAATTGAGGTAACTTTAGGCCATAGGACACCTTTCTAAGCGATTTTTTACGAGGACGGATTTTTTTAGCGCCGGCATCACGGGAGCTTTACAGTATGATTAAAGCTAAAGATAACGAGACAGCCGGGATAGGAATCGGAACTCAAAGGGGGTAGTTAGAGTGAAAGGCAAGCGACTTTTAGCTTTAATGCTGCTGCCTTTGGCGCTGCTACTCTCAGGGTGTCAAGCTGACACGCAAATGCAGATTTATGAAAACGACACCTATTCGTTCAGTACCCATTTAACTCAACCGCGAACCGCTCAAGATATTAAATGTAAAGACCAGATTCCCGGGATCGAAGATTACATAAAAACTGCACAAGTCGCGATTAAGGACAAATCTACAGACCAGGTTTCTGACTGTACAATCACGGTGAAGGCGCAGCATATTTCGCAGGCCAAGAAACCTTTTGTGACCATTAAACATATTGGCGACAGCTACGTGGTCAAGCTTTCCCCGGTGCAAAGCCTAGATTTTTTGGATGCCCAAACCGACCAGTTCCGCCTAGCAATTACTTTCCCCGGCCCAGTTCTGAAAACCGATAGCTATTCCGGGGCGAAAGCAGAAGGCAACACCGTCACCTGGACCACTCCGCAAGCTCTGGTAAAAGGCTTTGAAGTGCGCGGACAAGACCACCCGGGTATCACTATGAACCAGAAATGGGTAATCGGGTTCCTGGTGATTCTAATAGCACTGGTAGTGGCCTTAGTAGTGTTCCGCAAGCATCCGCGGATCGCACCTATTTGGAGCAAGTTAATGCAGGCATGGAAGGCAATAGCTAGTACCTGCCGCAATCTATTCCTCCGGACCTTGAGCTATCTGGATTTGGGAGGGGGCTCTACCGGGCGCCGTTCCAAACATTCGCGTAAGCGTAAAGGAAAATAGTTTTTACCAGCACTCCCTATAGCTGTGCACTCATCTTCCTCATGCCGGAATAAAATTTTTTCTGGCGCCCATATCTCTTCTCTATCAAGATTTCTGGGGCCTTCCTTAAAACTTGCCAGCGTCAGAAAGTCTGAGACTGTTTACCAGTTTGTCCCCAGGGGTAGATATTCCCGCTGCGTCCTAGGGGACAAAGATTAATATTTGTCGCCGCTGTCTGCAGACCTCTAAACCTGGGATAAACCTCGCTATTAAACCTCCAGGAGTCGGCGGTGTCGAAAGTATTACAATCCCAAGCCCATGGTTCGCAACTATCTGCGTCTATCGATCCCACCTGCCTGCTGTGGAGATTTCTCCCCGGACAGCTGAAGTTCCTCTCCCAGATGTTGGGGATTTCAGGCATTCATTTCCTCACTCACCCGCCAACTTCGGCCGCTAACTTACGAACGGTTATCGGGCCAGCGACGGCTGATTTGAGCTGGTCGTGCCCTACGCTTCCGATCATCCGGGTTACTTTTTCGGGGAGTCCTAGGCCTGAATCTAAAGGTAACTGCACCCTACCACCAACTAGTTCGCAAACACCCTCCATTTTTTGGCTTCCCTCCCAGGTAGGAGCATTCTTGGCTCAAGTCGACCAGTACTGCTATCCCCCGCGAGGGCGTATCCTCAACATCTTCGGATTAGGCACGAAAAGTGGCGCCTCCACCATTGCTTTCGGACTGGCGAACAATGCCAAGAACTCAGTTTTTGTAGATGCGACCTGTCCCCCTCAAGACCAAAATCTCTCCCCCTATGCGCCGGGGATGCGCAAGCTAGGTTTTACCGCAATTACCAACTTTTCTTCCTGTGACCTGGAAACGGACCTATTGGCTTCTCGGTTACGTGAGATCCTGCCGTCAGTGCAAAATACGCGTTTTCTTCAGCTCCACAGCACTAACCCCAATCATATTTCCCGCATATTCTCCCTCCTTATGCGAGCGTTTTCACTGGTAGTAGTGGATTGGGGGCCGGTTAGCTCTCCGCAAGTTTTCAAATATTTGCCCGGGCAAACCTTAGTCGTCAGCGATTTTACCCAATCGCCTAGCAATCGGCAGCTAATCTCGCAGCTCCGTCACCAAGGAATACCGATAGTTATTAATCGCGTCCCCAATAGGCTGTTCCTCGGCAGCACTAGAAATTGGGAATTCCTAGTGCCCCATTGCCGCGAGCTAAAACGGTTGCAAAATCAGGGCTTGGGTGCTTACTTACCAAAACATTTTCAAGCAAGGCTGGCACACATACTGCGAAGCCTCCTGACGGATCAATCATGAAAACCGCAATAACCCGGCTATTAAAACTGGTACCAGGATTACACTCGCAGCCCCCGCTCTCCTTGACCGAACTTGATCCGCGCTTACAAGTCGCAGCGGGAGCATCTCCAGCAGAAGTAGTTCGGGGGACCAGCCCGCCTGCGTCGGGAACGGCGCATCTGCTAGGTGACTTGGCAACTATAAATGCGGAACTGGCCGGTTTTGGCCCGCAACTTGCTCCGCTATTGCAAGACCCCCTGGTTACCGACGTATTAATTAACGGCCCGCAACAAGTTTGGGTCGACAGTGGCGGCGGTCTTTGTAAAACAAAACTGGATTTTGGTTCCTCTGCCAACCTGCGAGCCCTGGCGGTCAGACTGGCAGGCGCCGCCGGAAAACGCCTAGATGATGCGGCTCCGATTGCCGACGGGACTCTTCCTGGCGGAATTCGTCTGCATGCAGTCCTGCCTCCCCTAGCGGTTCCCTATCCGGCGATCTCCTTGCGTTGCCCGCGAGCCAAAGGCCTCAACTTTGCCCAATTGGTGGAATCTGGAACTGTACCCGCCCCCTTAGCACCGGTGGTGACAGGATTAATCGCCCGGAAAGCTTCTTGTTTTATTTCCGGGGCGACCGGGTCCGGGAAAACAACGCTTCTTTCTGCATTGCTGGAACTGGTGCCCGCTAATCAACGGATTGTATGTATCGAGGAAGTATCCGAACTTTTCCCCGCCCACCCCCACCTGGTTCATTTGCAAGAACGCAGCGCCAATGTACAGGGGGCAGGAGCGGTTCCCATGTCGTCTTTGGTACGCGCAGCTATGCGGATGCGCCCGGATCGCATTGTACTGGGTGAATGCCGAGGGGCAGAGGTACGCGAGGTCCTCTCTGCAATGAACACCGGTCACGAAGGTACCTGGGCAACGGTGCATGCCAATGCGGTTACGGAGGTCCCTGCCCGCCTAGTGGCGCTAGGAGCATTGGCGTTAATGCCAGAATCTACCGTCGCAGCACAGGTCGTCGCCGGGGTCGATGCTTTTTTGCAGATTCGTCGCTTAACCGAGCGAGGAAGAACTCGGCGTTATGTTTCCGAAGTAGGAGTACCGGTTTGGGACCAATCCCACCTGGTGGCGCAGCTGGCGCTGAAAGTTACTCCTGCTGGGCAGTTGCTACGCGGTGCGGGCCAGCAAAAACTATCGCAGCTTTTAGATATGGATTTCGAACCTCTTAAGGAAGTGTCGTGAGCTGGAAAACTGTTATTTTACTGGGATTGCTGCTGATGGCTGCGGGAATACCTTGGCATTTACCTGATGCTCTCCCTCCGGGAAACCGGCGCTTACTCCTGCCGAAAGTAGCTGTCACCAGTTATCCTTTACCAGCTTTCCTAAGGCGTCGTTTCCGCCCCCGGCCTCAGCTAGCGGCGGCAGTCATTGAGGTCGCCAGTCGTTTAAACGCCGGGGCCGATCCCACTTCGGCCTGGATAAAAAGTTTGCCGCGGCACGGATTTTCCCCTCCCAAAACCGCAAGCCCCGCAGATCTGCGGGGCGCTATCAAACCGTATTTAACGACTTGGGAACAAGCATCTTTGACCGGACTGTTAGCAGCGGTGAGTTTTTCCGAGGCGGTCGGCGCCCCCTTAGCCGAGGTATTAACCGGTTGTGCCGACTCTCTCACCGAAGCGTCAAATGCCGCTCGTGCGCGCAAACTCGCGCTTACTGCCCCGAAAGCTTCGGCCACTATTTTGGGGCTTTTACCGTTAGGAGGAATCGCCCTGGGCTCAGTTTTAGGAGCCAATCCCCTGCAGGCCATTTTTTCTGGTGGCCTCGGCACTATCAGTGCTCTTGCCGGTCTTATTGCCCTATTAGCGGGAATGTTTTGGATGTTTCGGCTAGTTGCTCGCGCTGAACAGGCCTGAATATGTTTATCCTCGGTACCTGGGTTTTTCTTGGTGTCCTTCCCTGGTTCTTACCAGCGGATCTGCCGCCCAAGCCTAATACTAAAAATGATCAGCACCGCACTATTGATCCGGCAGTGATCCTCGATTTGGCCAGTGCGGGACTAGCCGGTGGCGCCTCGATCCCCCGAGTACTTTCCGCCCTGGCTACTGCCTGCCGGGAACCGCGCTTAGCAGGGGTTTCACGCGCGTTGATTTTCGGGGTTGCCTGGGAGAGCGCCTGGAGCCTACTTAGGCACGGCGGCAATAACCCCGAATGGGCAAAGTATCTATCTGCGGCACTCGAGCCAGCCTGGAAGGATGGAGTTGCGCCCGAGGCTTTGCTAAAAGGTACCGGGATGCGGGTGCGCGCCAGTAAGGATCAGCGCGCCCGCCAGGCTGCGCAAAAACTCTCGGTACGCCTAGTTATTCCCCTAGGGATCTGCCAGTTACCAGCATTTATCCTGTTAGGGATAGTGCCGGTAATCCTGGCAGGCCTAGAAAATCTTTAGTTGTCCGAATCGGATTTTTCTGCCGCGTTTTCCTGCGGCGCGGCGACTTGATCTAATTCCTCTTCATTGAACGCCAGGCCGGCGCTAACTAGAGACTGGTTGCGTTCCCGCGCCACCGCATCATAGTCGTATGCTCGCTTCATCCGGCCCTGCGCGAAATCGATAACCAGACCGAGCAGCAGCATAACGAAGGAGGGGATTAGCCACCCCAGCCCTAGCGAAGCCAACGGAATGGTGTTATCAATCCAATTCTCCAATATCCCGGCAGCTTTCAAACCATCGAAAAGGCCGAAGAATCCGGCTACCCACACCGATAAACGATAAGCCCAGAACATATGGCCGGGAATAAAGATGTCCAGGATGCAGGTAACTACCAGCATGATGGTTACGGGATAGCAGAACATCATCACCGGAATGATGACTTTTATCAACAAGTCTAGGCCCAAGTTGGCGATCGCTAAAGATACTACAACGTGCAGAATCACCCATACTGGACGCGAAACATTCGGGAACAATCCCCTAAAGAACTGGGTTGAGGCCTCGACTAGCCCAATGGCGGTAGTTAGGCAGGCCAAGATAGCGATGGCGCCCAATATTACCGCGCCAGTCGCTCCAAACAGGTGATGCGCCGCAAAGGCCAGGCCTTCCCCGCCGTCTTTAACGTCGGGGTTAAGCCGCCCCACGCGTGATCCCACCATCGACAGGCCGAAATAAACCAGCCCCAGGAAGAAAGCCGCGATTACACCAGACAGGGCAGTAACTCCGAAAAGTTGTTTGCCAGGTTGGAAACCTTTCTGCCGCAGCGCCCTAATAATTACTACCCCGAATACGAAGGAAGCGATGGCGTCCAAAGTGCCGTAGCCGTCAAAAATTCCCTTCAAAGTGGGGGTGGAAGCATAATCTTCCATCGGAGCAGCCGCCGAAGGCAACATGGTGGCCACCGCAGTAATAATCATTACTGCCAGCAGAATCAACAGCGCCGGGGTCAAAAGACCTCCGATACGATCCAGTACGTTGCGCGGATTCAGACACAGATAACCAGCAATCCCGAAGAAAACCAGAGTGTAGACGAATAACCACAGGTGGGAGTCACCTGCAGTCGCCTGGAACGACATCGCATAGGAGGCAGCTCCCGTACGCGGAATCGCATACAGCATCCCGGTAGACAGGAAGATCAGCCAGCAAAAGACCAGGCCGGGATAGTGAGCAATCCGTTCAATAATCCCCAGCACCCCCGAGGAGGAGGTAGCGGCCGCGATCATACCGGCCATCGGCAGCAGCACCCCGGTGAGCATAAAACCAATAGTGGCGGGTACCTGTTGCGTTCCTGAGTTCACTCCGATCATTACCGGAAAAATCAGGTTGCCGGCACCAAAGAACATGGCGAACAACGCCAGCCCAGTTACCACCACATTGCGAACACGTGTCTTGCTATTCATGGCTTACTAATCTCCACTCTATTTTTTCAACCGTTCTAGTGTCGCAAAACCTGGCCCCGATTCAAAATATTCTTTCTCTATTAGATACTGGGTTAATATGTGTTAAGCAGTGTGTTCGTTCTTTTAAATGTGGCCATATTTACAAATGTCCAGGTGAGGTGAGATGCTTGCAGACCGAAGAGCAGCTTCCCCCACTTGATGAGTATTTCCAGCAACTATCAGCTCTGCTATCACTTGCCCCGATCCTGCGCCGTAACCAAATAATTCGTGCTGTACGTCTCGCAGTGATGGAAATGGAAGAAGATTCCGCCCTGCCTGCTCCCTATTCCCGGGAGCAACTTTATGCCTATCTAGGTAATCCCGAACAAGTGGTGGCCATAGCGGATGCGGATCTAACCGTGATTAAGGCTGGGAACGGCACCCAAGTTATCCAAGCGGCAGAGAATGCTAACTTCGCCGAAGTGCCTTGGGGAAAGGCCGCCGCCAAGGTGCGCTCCGAGGACGCACGGCGACTGCGCAAATATGGTCAACTGGTAGGTTGGGGAGAAACCGTGCCGGCAGCACCCGTACAACCGGATTTACTGGACAGCAAAATTGATTCGCTGGTCAATTCGGAACGCGTCCGCCACAACTTCTTCGCCTATTTCCTGCCCATTGCCTTTGGCGTAGCCTGCGCCTCCACCGCACTCCTGGTTCCCCTCGGGTTCTTTTTGGGGATCTTCGCTTTGGTGCTGCTGTTTTACCTTTGGCACAAACAAATTTCTCCCCGATGGCCTAGCGTCTTCTGTGCCTTGGCTACCCTGTTTGCGATTGTCTGTACCGTGGTCGCCACCCTCCGTTTGCTGGGTTACAACTCCTAGGATCACCAGTTTCTGTCCGCAGTCAGTCTGGGGTGATCTCGGGCAAAAGCTACAGTTTCATTTTTGAGGATGCGCCGGAAACAAACCCTATTCGCACGGGATTTTGGGTGGCAGGGCGCCGCTAGTCTTCCTAGTTTTCTGCGGCCTTTTCCCGGCGCACTGCCGCCACTTCGAATAGGGCAATCCCGGTGGCAACTGCGGCGTTTAAAGATTCCACTTCGGAGGAAATCTCGATCCGGGTGAGCAGATCGCAGTTTTCCTTCACCAAGCGGGAAATCCCGTCACCTTCGGCTCCGGTTACTAGCGCTAAAGGACCATCTGCCAGATCTGATTCTCGCACTGAGGAAGTTCCGCCACCATCTAGCCCCAACACGAAACAGCCCTGCTCTTTACACTGCCGAATCGCGTTTACCAGGTTAGATACCCGGGCTATCGGGAGGCGCGCCGCCGCCCCGGCAGAGGCTTTCCAGGCAGTCACATTCATCGAGGCGCTACGCCGACCGGGAATCACTACGCCGCTGGCGCCAAAAGCCGCCGCGCTGCGCACAATCGCTCCTAGGTTATGCGGGTCGGTTACCCCATCTAGCAGCACAATCAGAGGCTTGGTGTGATTTTTTTCGGCATTTTCAAATAGCTCAGCGAGATCGGTGTAATCAAACTCAGGCACCTCCAGGGCGACGCCTTGGTGGACTGCGCCCTCGGTAGCTAAATCCAGGTCGGAGCGCGGTACTTCCACGATAGGCGCCCCTTGGGCACTGGCTTTGCTAAGCAGCAGGGAGAGTTTCTTATTAGCGGCCAGATTGCCTGCCACAAATACCCGGGTCACCGGGATATCCGATTGTAAGGCCTCCAATACCGGATTGCGTCCCGCAATTAGTTGGTGTCCGCGCCGCACCTGGATTAAGGAACGTTTGGCACGCGCTTTGCGTTGGGCTGCTTGGGTTTCTTCCCGCCGCTCTTTTTGGATACGAGCGCGATAAGCTGCGTGATACGGGCGATTCTCTGCTTTCGGGGTCGGTCCTTTCGCCCGCAAGCCGCGTTTATTGCCCCCGCTACCTTTAGGTGCGCCCTTCTTATCGGTACGCTTCATTCTGCCGTGGTGATCTCCGCGAACTGCCATGCCAACCCCTAACCTAAATGCCAAGTGGAGCCGCTGGCTCCGTCCTCAATAACTATCCCGGCCGCGCTTAAGCGGTCGCGTATCCCGTCCGCGCGCGCCCAATCTTTTTCTTTACGAGCCTGAACTCGCTGTTCCAGCTGGTCAGCAACCAGCTTTTCCAAGGCAGCGGCGGCGGCAGAATCGTTACCACTGTCGGCTTCCCGCCATTGCGCCGAGAGAGGATCGAGCCCCAATATCTCTAGCATGGCGCGAATCTGGATCGCTACCTGCGCGCCCTCGTCAGATTTCCCAGATTCAAAAGCGTTATTAGCTTGCTTGATTTTTTCGTGTATCACCGCTTGGGCGGCCGCGATATTAAGATCGTCGTCCATAGCTTCGCAAAAAGCCTCTGGGAGGATGGCGCCTGCTAGCTCCTGGGAGCTGGCGGTAGCGACTTCGGGAGCCGCCTGGGCAAAACGTGCCAGGGAAGTAGCAAACTTATTCCAGGTTTCGCCGGCCTGCTCCAGGGTTTCCGGGGAATATTCCACGGTGGAACGGTAGTGAGTAGTTCCCAAAGCCAGCCGTAACACCGCTGCCGGGGTAGTTTTCAAGATTTCGGAAACCACCAGCGAGTTGCCCAGCGATTTCGACATTTTTTCACCCTTAATGGTTACCCAGGCGTTATGCATCCAGTATTTAGCGAAGGGCCAACCGGCACCATGGGATTGCGCCTGTTCGTTTTCATGATGCGGGAATCGCAGATCAATTCCGCCACCGTGAATATCAAAAGCCTCGCCCAGGTAGCGCCGGGACATCGCCGAACACTCTAGATGCCAGCCGGGACGTCCTTTGCCCCAGGGCGAATCCCACTTGGCGGTTTCCGGTTCGCTTTCTTTTGCCGCTTTCCAGAGAGCGAAGTCGCGCG
Organism: uncultured Varibaculum sp.; assembly: GCA_947255165.1. Next base: position 14,130 of record CAMYFZ010000010.1, on the reverse strand, counting down.
GGTCGCGTTTGCCCGCCTCAATCTGGCTATCGATTTGGCTTTCGTCCTCGGTCGTGCGCATATCAGAAAGTTTTTGCCGGGTCAGCGAGCCATAATCCTTGAGAGATTTAACATCGAAATAGACGTTTCCGTTCCCGTCACTATAGGCGTGACCAGCATCGATAAGACGCTGGGTGAGAGCGATTTGTTCAGGAATCTGCCCGGTGGCACGCGGTTCATAGGTGGGAGGCAGCACTCCCAGGGCGCGATAGGCAGCGGCGAACTCTTGCTCGAAGCGATAGGCCCACGCCCACCAATCCCAACCGGCCTCGGCGGATTTATTTAAGATTTTGTCGTCAATATCGGTCACGTTACGCACATAGGTAACCTGATAGCCACTGCGGCGCAACCACCGGATCAGCACATCAAAAGCGATTGCCGAACGCACGTGTCCAATGTGGGGAGACCCTTGCACGGTGGCTCCACACAGGTAAATTCCTACATGTCCGGCCTTGACCGGCTCGAAGTCCACGATGCGGTGACGGGCGGAATCATAAATTCGAAGGCTCATGTTCCCATGGTATCGGCAAGCACCCCCTTGCCCGAAGTTTCCCCCGGTTTTCCTACCCGCGTTCTTATCTTTTAATCCTCGCAAGATTTCACCGGATACGCCGGCGGCTACCAACTCGAGCGCAAGACGGATAAACTCGGATAGTAAGAGTGCAAACGCTGCCGAGTAAATCTCGTCCGCGACCTTGCAAAAATCCTTATTCGAGAGGAATATTCATGCCCGCACTGATTGTTGTCGGAGCCCAATGGGGAGACGAAGGAAAGGGTAAAGTCACCGACCTAGTTGGCCAGAGCGTTGACTGGGTGGTGAAGTTTAATGGCGGCAATAACGCTGGTCACACCATTGTTGTGGGCGATCAAAAGTTTGGTTTACACCTGATTCCTGCCGGTATCCTCTCCCCCACGGTCACCCCGGTAATCGGTAACGGAGTGGTAGTTGACCTGGAAGTAATGTTCGCCGAAATCAAGATGTTGGAAGAGGCCGGGGTCGACTGTTCGCGGCTAAAGGTTTCGCTCAACGCCCACATCATTCCCCCCTACAACAAGGTGATGGATGGACTGGCGGAACGCTCCTTGGGGGAGCGCAAGATCGGTACCACCGGACGCGGGATTGGTCCAACTTACGCAGATAAGATGAACCGGATTGGTCTGCGCATCCAGGATTTATTTGACGAATCAATTTTGCGTCAGAAAGTTCGCTCCGCTCTGTCGGGTAAGAACTTTGTAATCGAAAAACAGTTCGGTGAAGAACCTATCGATCCCGAAACTATTTCTGACCAGCTGCTTTCTTATGCCGATAAAGTACGCCCCATGGTTTTTGACTGCACCACAGAGCTCAACCTGGCTCTAGATCGTGGGGAAACTATCCTCTTAGAGGGCGGTCAGGCCACCATGTTGGATATTGATCATGGCACCTATCCCTTCGTGACCTCCTCGTCTTGTACCGCGGGCGGTGCCTGCTCCGGGTCGGGAATCGGGCCGACTCGCATCAACAGAGTTATCGGGATTGCCAAGGCCTACACTACTCGCGTAGGCGAAGGACCTTTCCCTACGGAACTTTTTGGTAAAGAGGGCGAAGAACTGCGGCAATCAGGCGGAGAGTTCGGGGTAACTACCGGACGTCCGCGGCGTACTGGCTGGTTCGATTCGGTAGTTGCTCGCTACGCCGCTCGGGTCAATGGGCTTACTGACTTGGTGATTACCAAGCTGGATGTGCTCTCTAGGTATGACGAAATTCCGGTTTGTGTAGCTTATGACGTTGATGGTCAGCGTTTTGATGATCTCCCCGCGGATCAGACTGCTTTCCACCATGCCCAGCCGATTTACGAAATGCTGCCAGGCTGGCACGAAGATATCAGCGCCTGCAAGACCTTCGCAGATTTACCGGTAAAGGCACAGGAATATATTCATCGCCTAGAAGAGCTCTCCGGATGCCGCATTAGCGTAGTCGGGGTAGGACCTGACCGCGAAGAAACTATCGTGCGCCATCAGTTGCTGGATTAGTTTTCACTGGCATTAAGTTGCTCATCTGACACGACTATTTCTAGGTAGCGCGGCGCGGTTTGCGCTGAAAACCGCTCCCATAATCTATCGTGGCTGTTGTATAGACTACGCGATTTCGTTGGAGGTCAGATGAGTAAGAACGAGCCGGATAACGACTTCACTACCCGCACCTGGTTCGTGGGAGAAGAAGACGAAGAGAAACAGGCTCCCGAAGATACTTTGATCCCCGGCGAGCATCACGCCGCTGCCAGCTCTGGTAATGACTCGCTAATCGCGGGGGATGGCCTCAAATCTGAGTCGGCTGTTACCAGCGAAGAGCAGGCTCCCGCAGGGCAACTAGATCATACCGACAGTGCGATCGCAGGCAGTGCGGAAGATGCCAATGCGATCCCCGCGGACGAGGAAGAACCAGCCACCGCTAACGAGCCGCTAGCTGAGGACGAATCCTCTGCTAGCAATACTTCCTCGGCACCGGAGCGTAAATCACTCATCGAGCGTAATCAGGAGGTCGATGCAGATGATTCTCTTTCCGCTCCCGCCAGCGAGGTAGAAAGTACCGCTGACCGCCGTTATTCCTTGATTAACGGCTCCGAAGAGCAGGCGGAACCAGTCGCGGAGGAGGCCCCCCACTGGGATTCGGTAGAGGAAACCGAGCCCGAGGAAGTGCTGACTACCGCCGAGCGGCAAAAGAGTTTTGAAGAAACTATTTTCGAGGGAGCCACGGTTAAACCGACGATACCTTCGCGGGCAGCAGCTCATGTCTGGTCGCTGTTGCTCTATTTAGTGATGGTCCCGATCACCTGGTACCTGGTTCTGGATGTCGCCACCCGTTTACGCACTCGCGGCGGGGATGTGTTACTCCCCGCTTCCACCTTGAGCGCTAGTCAGTGGATAGAAATTGTGGTGGCGGTAGTCATGGTCTTCTTACTGGCCCTGATAGCTAGGTTCTCTTCTTTGGGTGCTTTCATTAGCGGCCTAGCGCTGAGCGTGGGGGGCGGTTTCTTCCTGGTGGTTCCAGAACAAACTGCTAACGCTTTGAAGCCGCTGCTAACTGCCCTCGATAATGCCGGCCAGCAAGGCCACTTCTATCAGGCATTACCTTCCAATATTGCTCATCATTTGGCTTGGTCGGGCGGTTCTGGGATGTTGCTATTAGCTGGTCTTTCCCTGCTAGCTGTGGCCTTTTTGGCACATAGCGCGCGCCGCGCCGGTCGCAAGGATTATTTGATCGAACGGAAGGTCAAGGCCGCTACCGATAACAGCCCGAAGAAAGAGCACAAAGACCAGAAAGACTAGAAACACTAGCTTTGCTAGGTTACTAGCCGGGCGCCAATTTGGTGTTCTCTTTAACCAGCGTCAACTGCGCAAACCCTTGCACGCCCCTCCATAAGCCAGCGATAAAAATTGATTTCTGGCCGGGAGGTTAGCCTTGGTGGCCTTGGTGCTTTAAGAAAGCTGGGGGAGGCAACCGTGCGGTTGCCTCCCCCAGCTATCTTTATCGACAGATTTTAGCGAGCGCGCCGCGCCAAGCGGTCAATGTCAATCAAGGTCACTGCTCGCCCTTCCAGGCGAATCCAGTTGCGGTTTACGAACTCGGCTAAAGATTTATTCACGGTTTCCCGCGAGGCCCCTACCAGCTGGGCCAACTCTTCTTGAGTCAAATCGTGGGGCACATGGATTCCGTCCTCGGTGCGAATCCCGAAGCGATCAGCCAAATCCAGTAGCGCCTTGGCCACCCGCCCCGGCACATCCGAGAACACCAGGTCAGCAAGAGACTCATTAGTGCGCCGCAAACGCTTCGCCAAGGCTTTGAGCATATGCTTCGCTAAAGCCGGATTATCCTCTAAGAACATCATTAGGTCACCATGGTTCAAAAACACCAAGCGGGCAGGCGAAACTGCAGTAGCGGTAGTGGAACGCTGCCCGGGATCAAAGAGGGTGAGTTCACCCAGGATCTCCCCTGGACCGAGCACTGCCAGTAGGTTCTCGCGGCCATCAAGGGACTGATGCGAAAGTTTTATCTTCCCCTCGGCTACGATATACAAGCGGTCGCCATCATCGCCCTCTTCAAATAAGTTTTCCCCCCGGCGCAACGTAGTTTGCCCCATCATTGAAAACAGCCGCATCTGCGCTTCCTGATCCAGTCCCTCAAAGAGAGGAACCCTAGCTAAAAAGGACGAATCCAAACCAATCACTCCTTGACACAAAAATTCTCGAAAACCATCGAACGATACATACCGTCTTAACAGTACTCGTTTGTTGTGACTTATGCCACCCAATAAGGGGCGCGCCTTAGATATACTACGCCGTTATTGGAAAACTAGCCTACGCCTGGGACTTCAATCCCGAAATATCCCAGGTTTTAGGCAAGGGAGGAATAACTATTTTTCAGTGGTCTGGCGCTCAACCCACTCGGATAGTTCCATCCGCTTGCCAGTGTAGAACGGGGTGTCCTGACGTACATGCAGGCGGGCTTCACAATCACGCTGTTGACGTAGCACGCCCATCACCCGGTTAATATCATCGGACTCTAGGGTCACTGACCATTCGTAATCGTTGAGGGCGAAAGTCGCCAGGGTAGAAACCGCTACATCTAGGTAACCAGCACCGTTGCGGCCATGTTCCGCGAGCATAGCGCTGCGCTTAGCCTTCGGCAGGTAATACCATTCGAGGGAACGTACGAAGGGGTAAACGGCGGCATAGGCACGCGGCGCCCAACCCCCGAAACAAGCCGGCAGGTGCGGCTTATTAAACTCGGCAGTCATATGAGCGCTCATAATGGACCACACCGGCACCAAGTGGGCGCCTAGGCGGGAATTCAACACCGCGTGATAGGCATCTTGCAGCTTGTCATTGGATTCATCCAGGAACCAGAACATCAGGTCCGCGTCGGAGCGGTAACCGGCAACGTCATACCAGCCGCGCACGGTCACTCCCAACTCAGCGATTTTTTCCTCGAGTTCTCGCACCATAGCTGCCCGTTCGGCCTCCTCGGCAGGCAGCGGCAAGGCCAGCTCGAAAACTGCGTGCAAAGAGAAGTTATTGCGCGCATTTACTTCGTCAGGATCCACCTTGTGATCACGAGGATCGGGGGACACGTCATTGGGCATCGGATGAGCCATAATTTTCTCCTTTGGCTTTCTAATTTTACTTTGTTTCAAACTCTACTGGCAGGTCAGCACCGTGCTTGCTGACCCGGGAATCTTCTGGGGGTGCCCACGCTGGCCATCGAGGTCCCAAGGCATCCTGGGCGTAGGTGACCTGGCCACCCGCTTTTTCCTGGGCGCGTTCGCTCACCAAGTCTGCGAGCGCCCCGATAAAGTCGGGATCTGTACCCACTGTAGGCACCCGCAAATAGTTAAGCCCTAGCTGCTCTGCAGTTTCTTGGGCTTCGGTATCCAGGTCATATACCACTTCCATATGGTCACAGATAAACCCGATAGGTACGCAGGCTACATCGGTTATCCCCTCTGTTTTCAGCTGCGCCAGCCGATCATTAATATCCGGCTCTAACCAGGGCATTTGCGGCGGTCCGGAGCGGGAACAAAAGGACAAATCCCAAGGTAGCTCTCGCCCTAGTTCTTTACTGGCTCGCGTCGCTACCTCGGCACATACCTGCTGGTGTTGACGGTGATAATCAGGGCGAGAATGATCGGCAGGGCCGGAGCATTCCTGCATGGCGCGAGGAATCGAGTGGGTCACGAATGCGATATAGGGCAGGCGTCCGCTACGTTCCTCCATAGTGCGCACCGCTTCTACCAGGCGTTTCGTATAGGAGCTCACGAAGCCCTCGGTTGTGTAGTAGGCGCGCACTTTATCCAGCTCCAGGGTTAGCCCCTGCGCTTCAAGCTGGGCGCGCGCCGCCGCTAAGTCTTCTCGATACTGCCGACACCCGGAGTAACACACGTAGGCGGAGGTAAAGACGCACAGCACCCGGGTAAGTCCCCGCATCGCCAGGTCACAAAGCGTGTCGTGAATAAAGGGATGCCAATTGCGGTTGCCGATCACTACTTCGATTTCATCTCCGCGGTGGCTCAGTTCCAATTCTAGAGCGCGGCGAATTTCGAGGTTGCGGGCATTTATGGGGCTGATTCCGTGGAAACGTCCATAGTGAGTGGAAACCTGTTTTAGCCTCTCATCGGGAACTCCCCGCCCGGAAGTCGCGTTGCGCATAAAGGGCAACACGTCTTCCATTTGCCGCGGCCCCCCATAGCTGACCAACATCACCGCATCGTATTGGGCGGAAATCTTACTCACCGAACCTCCTTTTCGCCGGCAGAGTCCTGTTTTAAATCAGCAACTTTCAAGCCCGTTACCGGACAGGCGGGTTCTACATCTCCTGGTTCCGCCGGAATATCCAGATCTAATCCCCACACTTGCTGGAGGGCGTTTACGTATTCACGCCCCATCCCCTCGCGTCCGGCGCGGTGGGCATTGATAGTGGGAATATGGGCTAGGCGCGCCGCCAGATGCCGCAGCGCGTATTCCACGTCTTCGCGAGGGATGCTATCCCCCTTCGGTAGACGCGCAACTTCATCAGCCAGCACCTGTCGGAAGCTGTCGCGCAACGCTACCACTACCGAGTCCATCTGCCGGTCTGCGAGCAGCGCTTCGGCTTCCTCTACACCCTCGGCCACGATTTCTTCTGCCCGCTTTACCTGGGCTTTCCCCGCCTCCGGTACCCGGTCACTGATTTCTTCTAAGTTGATTACTCGTACCCGCTCTAGAGCGGCGACCCCGTCCTCAATATCGGTTTGTAAGGCCAAATCCAGAATCGTTTTTTCGCCGTTAGATAGCGCTAAAGCCCGCTGGACTTCCTCTTTAGTTAGTACCGGAGAGCCCATGCCGCGGCAGGAAACGATTAAAGTAGCTGCTTCCAAAGCCGCGACTAGCTGATCTTTGGCTACCGGCTGCAAGTCGTGTCCGAAAGCAAAACGTTCTGCCCGCCCGGAAGTGGAATATACCGAGATATCTTGCACCCCCTTGGCGCGTAGCGCCGCGACTGCCGCTCCCGCATAAGAGCCGGTGCCAATCAAGAGCGTGGGGGTTCCCGCCAGGGGATTTATCCGTTCACTTACGATTTCGAGGCCGCAAGCCACTACCGAACGCCCCTGGGAGGCGATTCCGGTCAGCTGCGCGACCCGGCGGGAAGTGGTTAGCGCTCCTTGGCAGGCGCGGGTAATGGTGGCGGAGGATATTCGCTGCTGGGTGGCGACCCGTAGAGCCCGGCGCAGCTGTCCGGAGATTTCTCGCTCCCCCACCACCATGGAGTCCAGTCCACAGGCTACCTGGAAAAGATGATCCAGCACTTCGCGGTCGCGGCGGGTTTCGCAATCCGTGCCTAACCGGGATTGAATATAGCGATCTACCCCTACCTGTTGCTCTCCGGAGAGCGCAGGCGCGGTTTCGATAATGATTTCTACCCGATTGCAGGTAGAAAGCGGTAGCACTCCCCGTACTTCGGGCAGGCGTTGCAAAAGATCTTGCGGGAGCCCCTCGGTGGTACTGGAAGCTGCCGCCACGGCGCTCAGCCCGTGCCGGAGATGATGTACCGAATAGGAAGAAAGACCCACGGGCTCATTAGACCATGTTTTTATTTTTCTAAAAGAACCGCCCAGTTTACCCCTAGTCACGCCCCAATTTTTTCTATTTTCGCAGTCCAGAGGATTAGCAAGGAAAAATAATCTGCCAGAGTGTCACTAAGAAACATCGTTTTTCGCAACAGACAGATGCGGAAAATGTGTCAGAAAAACCTTCTTTCCGGTTTCCCGGTCCCGGGTAATAGCCCGCCTTCCGCCGTTTGCTGCACTTGCTTGCGCCAGCCGAAAATGCCGGCGATGATGGAAATATGTCTGAGCAAAATTCTTTTCTAAAAGCAGTTCGCGGCCTACGCCCCGATAAAACTCCAGTTTGGTTTATGCGCCAAGCCGGGCGTTCCCTCCCCGAGTATCGCCGCCTGCGGGCCGATAACGATATGCTCACCGCCTGCACCACCCCCGACCTGGCCGCCGAAATCACCCTACAGCCGGTGCGCCGTTACGGGGTAGACGCCGCAATTTTCTTTTCCGATATTGTCACCCCCCTGTATCTGGCCGGCTTAGACGTACAGATAGTCCCCGGTAAAGGCCCGGTTTTCGCCGACCCCGTCCTGGACCCCAAGGATGTAGATCGCCTCACCAGCTATAAGAGTTTTGACCCGGACTGTATTACCGAAGCCGCCCAGATTGCCTGCACTGAGCTGGGAGAGACCCCCCTGATTGCTTTTGCGGCCGCCCCTTTCACCTTGGCGTCCTATCTAATTGGGAAAACCCGCTCGAAGAATCACCTGGAGGCGCGGGCGTTTATGCATTCTTATCCGGATGCCTGGAACCGGCTGGCCAGCTGGTGCGCGGATATGTCGGCGGCTTTCCTTGCGGCCCAAATTGCGGGTGGGGCGCGTACTGCCCAAGTTTTCGATTCCTGGGTAGGCGACCTCTCACGCGCTGACTATCAAACCTACTGCTGGGAGCATTCCCGGGTAGTGATTGATTCCGCCCATGCCCGCGGGGTACCGGTGATTCATTTCGGGGTGGGGGCCGCTTCCTTGCTGGATTTAATGCGCGATGCGGGCGCCGAATGTATTGGGGTGGACTGGCGACTACCCCTCGGTGAAGCCGTTCAGAAAATCGAACATGGGCCTGGTGACCGCTTTGCGGTGCAAGGAAATATAGATCCTGCGATTTTGTTCGCCTCTAGCCAGGTGCGCCGTGATCACGTCGATCAGGTTTTAGCGGAAGGCAAGAAAGCCTCCGCCCATATCGTCAACCTGGGACACGGGGTACCCCCGAATGCCGACCCGGCGGTTTTACAAGAAATCGTCGACCAGGTACATGAATCAAACTAATCACCAACGACTATGCTGAAGGATTACCCGGGGCGCAGCGCCTCGAAAACCGCTTGGGGCAAGGAGACGCAATGCACGACCTAGCTGGACTAGCCGATTATGATGTTCTGGTTATCGGAGGGGGGCTGGCCGGATTAACCAACGCCTATACTCTGCAAAAACAGGGCGCGCGGGTGGCGGTGATCGAGGAACGAGGACGCCCCGGCGGCCTAATCTGCTCGGGACGTTTCGGGGACTTCACCTTCGATATTGGCGCTGAGGCTTTCGCGGCAGGGGCGCAAGAAGTTAAAGATTTGTGCGGCGAACTAGATTTGCCGCTGGTCGCTCCCCGCGGTAAATCTTGGATTTTCCACCATGAACGTGCAGGCATTCCCGAGGGTGCCCTTCCGATTCCCCACGGAATGTTGGGGATTCCTGCCAGCCTGGATGATCCCGGGATTGTGGGGGCGCTTAGCGAAGCAGAAATGGAGCGCGCCCGCCAGGACTTAACTATGGGTCCGGAGGTGGGGGCAGAAGAAGCCACCGTCTCCGGTCTGGTAACTGCCCGCTTAGGTCAGGCAGTTTTAGAGAAAGTAGTCGCGCCCGTGGCCGGGGGAATCCACTCTGCCAGCACCGACCGCTTAAACGCCGACACCACCTTGCGCGGTCTGCGCCCGGCGCTAAAAGAACACGGTTCCCTGGTGAAGGCAGTCGCAGCTTTGCGCGGACTGAAGCCGGGTAAACCGGCGGTACTTGCCCCTGAGGGAGGAATGTTCCGCCTGGTAGAAACCTTAGCGCAGCGTATTGAAGAGGGCGGGGGGCTGATTTTGCCCCATGTGCGCGCCCTCGACCTGGAACCGGTTGAAATTGAATCTGACGCCGCTGACAGCCCCGCTACCGCAGGCTCAAATCAGCACGGCTTGGCAGGCTGGAAGGTAACGGTTTCTAACACTAAATCGGGGCCAACCCCGGGGGCGAGCCCTATAAATATCGGAGAGGCGGTCACCGTCACCGTGCCGCAGGTAGTAGTAGCACTACCAGGCTATTTAGCGGCGCCGATGCTTAGCAAAGTACCGGGTATTGCAGTCGGTGAGCTCCCGCAGGGCGGGCCCATCGCGCACGTAACTCTGTTTGTGGACTGCCCGGCCTTAGATGCTCATCCGCGTGGTTCGGGAATGTTAGTCCAGCGTCCGAGCAGTGAAGATATTGAAAATGGTTGCGTGGGGGCGAAAGCGATCACCCACTACACTTCTAAATGGCCGTGGGCGGAGGAAGCTGCCGGTAAAGGTCGCCATCTGCTCCGCGTGTCTTATGGTTGGGCGAATGGACCGGAGATTCCAGTATCGGTTGAGGGGGCATTGCAGGATGCTTCCCGGCTACTAGGGGTTCAGATTTCCCCGGATCAGCTGCTGGGTTCAATGATTATTCACTGGGATGGCTCCCTGCCGCCCTTCACCCCCAAGCATCGGGAAATGACCGCCAAGCTACTGGAAGATGTGCGCGCTTACCCCGGTCTGGAGCTGGCGGGCTCCTGGGTTGCCGGTTCCGGGATTGCCGCAGTAGTGCGCCAGGCGCAAACCATTAAATTGCGCGGTACCGGCTGGATTAGCGAGGCGAAGGACGATGCCTTGGTTTTGGGAACTCGCGCCTCTCGCCTGGCAGTTACCCAATCGGAAACCGTAGCTAGCGCTTTGCGTGAACATGGGCTAAAAGTGCAGCTGCGGCAAGTGCGCACGGCCGGCGATATTTCCCGCGCCTCTTTACAAAAACTAGGAGGAGTGGGCGTATTTGCCGCGCAACTACGCCTGGCACTCTTGGAAGGAAACTGCCATTTAGCAGTGCATTCTTTCAAAGATTTACCTACCCAGCCGGTTTCGGGGCTAAAAGTGGCCGCGATTCCGAGCCGCGCGGATGCCCGGGACGCCCTGTGCGCAGCTCCCGGTTTAACTTTGGAAACTTTGCCGCCAGGCGCCACCGTGGGGACGGGCTCTCCGCGCCGCGCCGCCCAAATCCTGGCTTTACGTCCCGACCTCAAGATCGTGGATATTCGCGGAAACGTTCCTACCCGCCTGGGCAGAGTGAAAGGTATTAGTGCTCCGCAGGCCGACTTTACTGATGGCCGGGAGACGCGCGAAAAAATCTCGCAGGGCGCCCATGACTTGGATGCGGTGATTTTGGCGGCGGCAGGTTTGGATCGGATCGGGCTGGGCGCTTACGCCAGCGAGCGTTTCGATCCCGAACAGGTACTGCCGGCTCCGGCACAAGGGGCGCTCGCGGTGGAGGCATCGGAGACGGCAGTTAAAGCCCACCCCGATTTAGCGGCTGCTCTGGAAGAGATTAATGACCTGGCAACTGCGCTTACCTCTACTGCGGAACGGGCAGTTTTAGCGGAACTAAACGCCGGGTGCGCCGCGCCGGTGGGGGCGTTTGCGCAGATGGAACGGGGGATACTCACGCTGACTGCCGCGATTATTTCCTTGGATGGTACCCGCGAGGTGCGCATCAGTGACTCTTTGCAGGCTGATCCGGAGAAAACTTTTGCCGAGATGCTTGATCAGGCGCGCGAACTCGGTGAAAGCGTGGCTCGCGCCCTCTTGGAGGCAGGCGGCGGCGAGCTCGCTGACCTGGGTGCTGCTAAGGTGCGCGGCTAGAAACGGGCAACGGGAAACTATTTTCGGAGGGCGACGATGGCGTTTACGGTGGCACTGACTGCCGCAGCAACTCGTCCGCTTACGAAAAAGCTGCAGGCGGAATTGCCCGAGTGCCGGGTAGTTGGCGCGCCGGTCACCCGTTCGCGCCCGGTTTCACCTCCGCAACTTCCCGTCTGCCAGCAGCGCTTACAGCGCATGGAATATAGCTGGGTGATTATTACTTCTGCCCGCACCGTCAAGTATTTACAGCAGCTGTTAGCTGCAGAGCCGCCTTTAGCTACGTTTCCGCAGGTGGCGGCAGTAGGTAAGGCTAGCGCCCAAGCGGCGAGTAGGGCTGGTTGGAATGTCGCCTTGCAGGCGGGCGGTAATGCCACAGATTTAGCAGGCCGCTTTGCGGAATTAACTCCCAGCGGCTCCTCCCCGGGTCGGGTGTTCTTGCCGGGATCGGCGCTCAGTAAACCCGACCTCGCGGCAGCTTTAAGCGACCTGGGTTACCAGGTCGATACTTGCCCCCTCTACACGATGAGCCCGGTTTCTACCTGTCCGGAAGAATATTTCCACGCCGATGCGGTGGCGGTTACCGCTGGTTCTAATCTGCGTGCCCTCGTTGATTTTGGGGTGTTTAGTTCGGATCCCGCTGCCCCTGCCCGCGCCCTCCCCCGCCTGGTTTGTATCGGGGAGCCTTCTGCCCAGGTGGCGAGAGAGTTAGGGTTAACAGTTGCCGCGGTAGCTAAGACTCCGGATGCGGGCGGGCTGGCTGAGGCGCTACGTTCCTGCCTGGCACCCTAATCGCGGGTCGGCAAAGCCACTAGCAGTTCCGATTTGAAAAATTTGGTTAACGTTAATAATCCGTTATGTAACATTTGTATAAAATATATCTATTCCTCGGTGTTACCTAGACCACATGTGTTAAAATAAGATATGAGTTATTCACCCCAGCCTAATAGTGGAAATCCCGTTCCCCAAGGTTTTCCGGCACCCCAAAGTCCCCAGTTTTCGCCGGTAAACCCGCAAATGTCCGCCTCACCCATGCCGCCGGCTATCCCTCCCAAGAAGAGCAAGACTGGTTTGATTGTCACCATCGTGATTGTGGCGGTGCTGGTTGTCACTTTGGTCGGGTTATTTATCGCTAATGCGGTAGTAGGCAGAGCCCAGGAGAACTGGCTCAAAGAGCAGTTCAGCAAAGAGGGATTCTCGAATGTTAAGGCAGAGATTGACTCTAGCCCCATGCTGGTCAGCTATTTTAAAGACTATTACCGGCATGCCACCATCACCGCCTCAGAGGGGAAGCTTACGGAGGACAAATCGGCTAAAAAAGATGCCCCAGATCTTCGTAGAGTAAAAGACATAAAGATTGATGTTTACGGCTTCAAGGGGGGAGATAACCCCGTCATTGAAAAAGGCACCGCGAGTTATGCTATTCCGGGTGAAGACTTCGATAAAGGTATGCTGAAAGAAGCTAAAGATGCGGGTATGACCGTAAATCGCCAAGGGAATAAAATTACCGTCGCGGGTGAAGAAGAAGGATTAAAATTCCAGGTGATTATGACTCTGCACTTCAAACCCGGTAAGAGCGGGGAATCTGCGAAAATTTCCCAGACTGTGGACAAGATTACGATTAACGGTAGCGAAGAGTTCATGGGGCAAAAGTTAACTCCCGCTGAACTGGGCATTGAAGGCGACGAAGAAACTCCCATAGATTTTGCAAAGGGCACGACCTTGAAAAATATAGATTTTTCAGGTAAAGACATTAAGTACGATTTTGAATTTAAGAACGTCAAACTGAAAGATATCGGCAAGTACCGGGTCGGCAGGTAACGGCTGGTGTTTTCCGTAGGTACCTGTAGCTACCGTCTCGGCGGGTGCCTTGCATAAAAATGTGAGCACCAGCCCCCGATGATGGCATGAGTGATTTCTCTTCCGCGCTACCCCGCCCATATCTTGGACATCGCAACTAGGGAAAGCGGCAACAACTTTAGAGAAACCGCACCGCGCCCTCGGGAAATATTTGCGAAACTGTTCACGGTTTTGGGCGGGAATCTCGCTGCAGCGTCCCGGCGCGGTATGCTTTTTTTAGTTTTCTTATCCGCAAGCCGCACGGCTAAGCCAAGGAGGAACAATTGTTTAACTCCCACGAAGAAGCCCTAAAATTTGTTGCCGACCAGGGTATCGAACTGATTGATATCCGTTTTTGCGATCTGATTGGTACCAGTCAGCATTTCACGATCCCCGCCGACCAGTTCGCGGACGCCCTGGAAAACGGGTTGATGTTCGATGGTTCTTCTATTCGCGGTTTCACCTCGATAGACAAGTCAGATATGAAGCTGATAACCGATGTGTCTGACGCCTATGTGGATCCCTTCCGCGCCTGCCCCACTTTGGCGGTGAACTGTTCCATCGTGGATCCTTTCACCGATGCGCCTTTTCCGCGCGATCCTCGTCAGGTCGCCTCTAAAGCGGAAGCCTATCTGCGCTCTACTGGAATCGCCGATACCTGTTTTATTGGTGCTGAAGCCGAGTTTTATCTTTTCGATTCGGTGCGTTACCAAACCCAGCCTTATGACA
>CAMYFZ010000009.1 GCA_947255165.1 uncultured Varibaculum sp. | reverse complement strand
ACCTGGTGACCCAGCGGGCGATCTGCGAAGAAGGCGCCACTATGGAATGGGTAGATGGCAATATGGGGTCAAAAACTAATATGAAGTACCCCTCTGTCTATTTGACCGGCAAGAACGCCCGGGGAGAAGCTCTGTCGGTAGCGTTTTCTGGTGAGGGACAAAACCAGGATACCGGGGCGAAAATGCTGCACCTGGCGCCGAATACTTCCTCTTCAATTGTCTCGAAATCTATTTCCCGTAACGGTGGGCGTTCCTCCTATCGGGGACTAGTGCAGATTACGCCGGAGGCTAAACATTCAAAGGCCTCCGTGGTTTGCGATGCACTGCTAGTTGACCAGATTTCTCGCACTGATACCTATCCGTATGTGGATATTCAAACCGATGACGTAGAGATGGGGCACGAGGCTACCGTTTCTAAAGTTAGTGCTGACCAGCTCTTTTATTTGATGAGCCGGGGACTGAGTGAAACTGAGGCGATGGCGATGATTGTCCGTGGCTTTATCGAGCCGATTGCTCGGGAGCTGCCGATGGAATATGCCCTGGAGCTTAATCGCCTAATCGAACTACAAATGGAAGGATCGGTGGGGTAATGGCCGAGATGGTAAAGCAGACAGGCCATAAAGTAGTTGCGGCTCCTTCCCGGGCAGATCGTCCCACCTCGTTTAACCTTGCAGATATCCCGATGCCTACCGGACGCGAGGAAGATTGGCGATTCACTCCTCTCGACCGGATAAAGATGCTACTCACGGATACTTTAGAGGGGGCAGCTCCCCGGGTTGAGGTCAGCGGAGAGCTCTTAGGGGCTGATAATCGGATAAATCTGGGCGCCTCCTCCTATGTGGAAATAGCTACCGGCAGCGATATTCACGGAAAAGTGGGGGCTCCGGGAGATCGCGCCGCCGTGGTGGAGTGGAACAATCACCGTGACCTGGTAAACGTAGTGATCACCGAGCAGCTCAGCGAACCGCTACGCATCAAAGTGATCGGGGAAAACCCGGAACCAGCTGCCCAGCATATCTGTATCGACGTGAAACCAGATGCGAAAGCCTTGGTAATCCTGGAACACACCGGCAATGCCCAGTTGAACCAGGGGATTGAAATCGATGTGGAATCCGGCGCGCAGCTAGAGTTCGTATCTATCCAAGAATGGGATAGAGCGGCAGTTCACGCCAGTAACCATCGCATGAGCGTAGAAAAAGACGCGAAGCTTAAGCATATTGCGATTACTCTGGGCGGCGACCTGGTGCGGATTTGTCCCGATATTGACTTGGATAAACCGGGTGGGGATGTGGAGATGTACGGTGTCTACTTCACGGACACCCGGCAGCATCAGGAACATCGCCTATTCGTTAATCACAGCGCTGAAAATTGCCGCTCGGATGTGCATTACAAGGGGGCGCTGCAAGGCCAGCAGGCACACGCGGTTTGGATCGGGGACGTGCTAATCGGCAAAAACGGGTTTAACACTGATTCCTATGAGCAAAACCGCAACCTGGTGTTGAACGAGGGCGCGAAAGCCGATTCGGTACCGAACCTGGAAATTGAAAACGGGGAGATTGCGGGAGCAGGGCACGCCTCCGCTACCGGACGTTTCGATGAAGAACAACTGTTCTATCTGCTCTCGCGGGGTATCCCCGAAGATATCGCTAGGAAAATGGTGGTTCACGGGTTCTTTGCGGAAGTCATTCGCCAGATCGGAATCGAAGAAATCGAAAACCATCTGCTGGAAGCGGTTGATGCCCGCCTAGAAAAAGGCCCGGATCCGCTATGAGCCTAGAAAAAGTTTGCGAGATCAGCGCCTTGGAGCCCGCCGAGGCACTGCGCGCCGAAGTAACCGATGAGCGGGGGGATAAGATCCCAATCGCGGTGGTGCGGGACGAGGACGGCGGTTGGCACGCCATCGACGCCCTTTGCACTCACGGAGACGTAGCTTTAGACGAGGGCGACGTAGAAGGATGCGCGATCGAATGTTGGGGTCACGGCGCCCAGTTTGATCTCAACACCGGACAACCTACTATGCCGGCCACCGAGCCAGTTAACTGTTATCAGCTTGAAATCAAAGGACAGGCGGTTTATGTTGACGCCTGCAGCCGCAGTAAAGGAAAAGAATAAATGGGGAAACTAGAAGTTAAAGACCTGAAAGTTTCGGTAGAAACTCCCGAAGGGATAAAGCACATCCTAAAGGGCGCCTCCCTAACGGTGAATTCCGGGGAGAAGCACGCGATTATGGGACCGAATGGTTCTGGAAAATCAACCCTGGCCTATTCGATTGCCGGTCACCCCGGCTACCATATCGAGGGCGGGGAAGTGCTGCTGGACGGGGTAAATATCCTGGAATCTTCCCCAGATGATCGTGCCCGTGCCGGCTTGTTCTTGGCGATGCAGTACCCGGTGGAGGTTCCCGGGGTAACAGTATCTAACTTCTTGCGCACTGCCCGCACCGCGATTGATGGGCAGGCTCCGCCGGTGCGTACCTGGGTAAAAGAACTTAAAGAAGCCATGGAAGACCTGCGGGTAGATCCCCAGTTCGCTAACCGGGATCTTAATGCTGGTTTTTCGGGTGGAGAGAAGAAGCGCTTAGAGATTTTGCAGATGCAGATTTTGCATCCCAAGTTCGCCATTCTGGATGAAACCGACTCCGGTCTGGATATTGATGCTTTGCGCACCGTGTCTGCCGGAGTTAACCATGCCCATGAAAAACTAGGCTGCGGCCTGCTGGTAATCACCCACTATTCGCGGATCTTGAACTACATTAAACCGGACTTCGTGCACGTATTCGCCGATGGAAAGATTGTAGATTCCGGCGGCAGCGAACTGGCTGACAAATTGGAAGCGGAAGGATACGACTCCTACCTGTAATCTCCCTTTTTGTAGCAATACCTGCTGGTTTTTGAGAGGAGAAAGCTAATGGATTCGCCATTTACCGATAGGGAACTGACGCGCCTGCGCGCCGATTTTCCGATTCTTTCCCGCCCTGGCCGGGGAGGAAAACCGATCGTTTATTTAGATGCGGCGGCCACCTCTCAAAAACCGCGTTCCGTTATTCAGGCCGAAAGCTCTTTCTACGAAAAATCTAACGGGGCTGTGCATCGGGGTACCCACCTGCTGGCCGATGAATCTAGTCAGTATTTCGAGGACGCGCGCCTCAAACTGGCTACCTTTATTGGGGCCTCCCCGGAAGAAATCGTGTGGACGAAGAACGCGACCGAGGCCCTAAACCTGGTGGCCTACGCCCTGTCTAATCCCGGGATAGAGGGCCGGGCTTCGCTGGTAGGAAAAGGAGATCGGGTAGTTACTACCCGAGCGGAGCATCACGCCAACTTGGTGCCCTGGCAGCTGCTAAGCAAGCGTACCGGCTGTGAGTTCGCCTATCTGGATCTAGATCCGCAAGGGCGGATTGATCTAGAAACATTGGATGCTATCACCCCGAATACCAAGGTAGTGGCGGTAACTCACGCCTCTAATGTTTCTGGGGCGATCACCGATATTGCCCCCATCATTAAAGCTGCCCACGATGTGGGAGCCTGGGTAGTGCTCGATACCTGCCAGTCCAGCGCTCATATGCCGCTAGATGTTAAAACTCTAGGAGCGGATTTCGCCTGCTTTTCTGGCCATAAAATGGCTGGTCCTACCGGAATCGGGGCGCTCTACGGTCGCCGCGAATTGCTAGAGCAATTGCCCCCCTTCTTGGCAGGCGGATCTATGATTGCTGACGTCACCATGGAAAAAACCACTTTCCAACCTGTCCCGGAGCGTTTTGAGGCCGGCTCGCAAGCAGTTGCCCAGATTCACGCCTGGGCAGTAGCGCTGGATTACCTGCAGGAAGTAGGGATGGAGCGGATCCGTAGCCACGAACTAGCTTTGACCCAGTACCTACTGGAAGGGTTAGCCACCGTGAAAGGCCTGCGGCTACTGGGGCCAGCCGATTACCGGGAGCGAGTAGGTTTAGCGGCTTTTGATTTCGCGGGGATTCATCCCCATGACGTGGGTCAGGTATTAGATGCCGAGGACGTGGCGATTCGGGTGGGTCATCACTGTGCCCTGCCGCTGCACGCCCACTACGGCCTGCGGGCATCCTGTAGGGCATCGCTGGCGCTTACTTCTTCGCGCGGCGATATCGATCGCCTAATCGAAGGCCTAGAAGTAGTTCGTAGTTTCTTTTTAAGGGGGAAGTAATGGTTTCGGCTATTGATCAGCTTTATCAGCAGGTGATTATGGATCACGCCGCCGAAAAACACGGCAGCGCTCAGGTAGAACCCTCGGATACCTCCTCCTATCAAGTTAATCCTACCTGCGGGGATGAGGTTACTTTAGAGGTTACTTTGAAGGGCGATACCCTAGCCGGTCTGGCCTGGCAGGGGCAGGGCTGTTCTATTTCTCAGGCATCGCTATCAATGATGAATGACCTGGTAGCAGGAAAATCTTTGGCCGATATTGAGCAGCTTTGGAACGACTTTGACCAAATGATGCATTCTAGAGGGCAAGAAGTTCCCGACGAAATACTAGATCCCCTGGAAGATGCGGCCAGCCTGCAGGGAACTTCCAAATTTCCCAACCGGGTGAAATGCGCCCTTCTGGGGTGGATGGCACTGAGAGAATCAATCGCCAAAACGCAAGCGAGGCAAGAAAGTGAGTGAAGAACGTCCCTGGGAGAATCGGACTGAGGTGCCGCAGCGCTTTCAGGAAGTTGCTGCCGGAAATGAAGATGCCGGCCCCTATCAGCCCTCTAAAACCCATCAGCATGCCGAGGCTGCTCCGGATCAAACACCAGGAGCGGAGGCTTTAAACGTGGAAGATAAGCAAGGATCCGGCGATAATCCGCCAGAGGCGCAAACTTTTTCTGACCCCTCAACGCCGCTTACACCTGCTGAGGCGAAGGTAACTAAAGAGGACATATTTGAAGCCCTCAAGGATGTTATCGACCCCGAACTAGGAATTAACATCGTGGATTTGGGACTTGTCTATGGGGCAGAAATCCATCCCGACGGGGCAGTGACTATCGAGATGACGCTAACTTCTGCGGCTTGCCCGCTCACCGATATGTTGGAAGAACAAACCCGTTGGGTGTTGAGTGCTATGGCCACTAGCGTAGGCATTAACTGGGTGTGGATGCCTCCTTGGGGACCGGATCGGATTACCGAGGAGGGGCGCGAACAGCTGCGCGCTCTGGGCTTCAACGTTTAATGGGATAACATAGGCTTGCAGAAAATCTAGCAAGGAGAATTCCATGGTGCGGGGAGTCTGGTCAGAGGTCGGGAAACTAGAAAAGGTTTTAGTACACCGCCCCGGCAGGGAGCTTGACCGGCTGACTCCCTCTAACCGCGAAGAACTGCTGTTTGACGACATTTTATGGCTGGAAAAAGCGCGCGAAGATCACGATATTTTTAGCGCTACGCTTGCTTCCCAGGGTGCCCAGGTCGTTTATCTGCAAGATCTCTTAGCCGAAACTTTAGACTTGGAACCGGCACGAAAATGGTTGCTGGAACACACTATTGATGAGCGTTATTTCGGGGTGGTGCTTAGCCCTCCGCTCCGGGAATATCTGGCGGGGCAAACAAGCAAGCAGCTGGCCAAGATTCTGATTAGCGGGCTTACCCGCGCCGAAATCGAAGCGGAGCTGGGGCCGATTGCCTCCGCAGTCTTAGGCCGCGTAGGCAGTGAAGATTTGATTTTGGACGCGCTGCCTAATCACCTGTTTACCCGGGATACTTCCGCCTGGATTGGCGAGGGCGTAATGCTCTCAGCTATGAAAAAGACTGCTCGGCGCCGCGAAACTCTAAACCTGCAGGCCATTTATCATTTTCACCCTGATTTTAACGATAATTTTACTCAGTTTGGTTCGGGGATAGCCGATAGCCCGGCCGTTTGCGAGGGAGGGGACGTGGAAATTTTGTCTCCAACTTCGGTACTGGTGGGAATGGGGGAGCGCACCAGTCCGGCCGGTTTCGAACGCCTCGCTGCGCGTCTCTTACTAGATTCGTCCTCATCCGTAGAAATGGTTACCGGCTTTTTAATGCCGATGGTGCGTGCCCAAATGCACCTGGATACCGTGCTGACCATGATTAACCGGGATACCTTTTATAAGTACAAGAACCTGGGAATGTTGCCCAGCGTGATTGCTCGTGCCGGCGCGGATGGGAAGATCTCCTGGAACTACTATCCCGCAGAAGAAATGCATCAGGTGTTAGCGCAGGCCAGTGGGGTGCCGTCAGTAAATATTTTGCAGACCCCCCAGTCTGATAGCGGGGCAGAGCGCGGACAGTGGAACGATGCCTGTAACCTGCTGGCACTGCGAGAAAACTTAGTGACTTCCTATGATCGCAACTGGCAAACCATTGAGTATTTGCGCTCTCAGGGGGTTAAAGTACTGGAAGTTCCCAGCGCGGAACTAGGCCGCGGACGCGGGGGACCGCGGTGTATGACCTGTCCGTTATCGCGGCAAGCAATCGACAACTAGCTTTAAAGTCCCAGCAGACTGGGGAAATAGAATAAATAGAAAGGTTAAACTGTGGCTTTACTATCTGGTCGCCATTTCTTAAAAGAACTTGATTTTACCGCCGAGGAGTGGCGCTACTTACTAGATTTGGCGGCGCAGCTAAAAGCGGCCAAACGCGCAGGAACCGAAAAACCTTATCTAAACCGTAAAAATATCGCCCTGATTTTCGAAAAAACCTCTACTCGCACCCGCTGTTCTTTTGAGGTTGCCGCCTATGACCAGGGCGCTAACGTCACTTTCTTGGATCCGGTGGCCTCCCAGATCGGCCATAAGGAATCCATGGCAGACACTGCACAAGTGCTGGGGCGCTTTTATGACGGGATAGAGTTTCGAGGACGCCGCCAAGAGGACGTAGAAACTTTGGCGCGCCTGTCGGGAGTCCCCGTTTGGAATGGGCTCACTGATGAGTGGCATCCTACCCAAATGCTCTGTGACCAGCTCACTATGTTGGAACATTCGGATAAAGAACTGAGTGATATTTCTTTCGCCTACCTGGGGGATGCTCGCAATAATATGTCGAATTCGCTGCTGATTTCGGGGGCGATGATGGGAATGGATGTGCGGATCGTAGGCCCCAGGAAACTCTGGAATGAGCAGCGCTGGATCGACAAGGCCCATGAAATCGCAGCTCAAAGTGGTGCGAAGATCACCCATACCGATGATCCCGCGGCCGGGGTTAAGGGTGCAGATTTTCTGTACACCGATGTCTGGGTCTCGATGGGGGAGCCGAAAGAAGTGTGGGATCAGCGGATTAAGCTTTTATTGCCCTACCAGGTCAATGCCAGGCTCATGAAACAAGCCGGTTCGCAGGCAAAATTCTTGCACTGTCTGCCCGCTTTTCATGACCGCGGTACCACCGTGGGGGAGGATATTTACCAAAAAACCGGTTTAGAGGCTCTGGAAGTGACGGATGAAGTGTTCTCCGGGGAGCGGTCTATCGTGTTTGACCAAGCAGAAAACCGGATGCACACCATTAAAGCAGTGATGGTAGCAACTCTGGGAACCCTAGCTGATTAGCCTTATCGCCTGCTGTATGGAAGGGGGCTCCCTGCTAGCGGCAGGGAGCCCCCAAAAAATATAGTCCAAATTCTCGGTGTGATACCCGCTATCAGAGTAGGGGTAATAGGTCACCGATGCCGTCGAAAACGGCTTTCGGCCTAAACGGGAACTTCTTGATATCTTCACGGGTAGTCGACCCCGATAGCACCAAATAAGAATCCATTCCGCTTTCTACCCCGGCATGAATATCGGTGTCCATCCGGTCACCTACCATCGCTGCTTCTTCGGAGTGGGCTCCTAGTTTATTAAGCCCGGCGCGGAACATTATCGGATTTGGTTTACCCACGAAATAGGGTCTACGTCCGGTAGCTTTGGTAATCATCGCAGCCACTGACCCCACTGCTGGCAGAGTTCCGTCCTCGGAAGGACCCGTAGTGTCGGGGTTCGTGCAAATAAACTTGGCGCCCTTTTCGATCAGGCGGATGGCTTTGGTGATACTTACGAAATCGTAGAAGCGGGTTTCTCCCAACACCACAAACTCGGGGTTACTTTCGGTCATCACATAACCGGCTTCATGGATCGCAGTGGTCAGTCCCGCCTCTCCAATCACGTAAGCCCGAGAGTTAGGGGACTGGTTGTTTAAGAACTCGGCGGTAGCGTTCGCAGAGGTCCAGATATGGTCTTCGGGAACTTCTAGCCCCGAGGCTTCCAAACGTGCCGAGAGGTCGCGGTTGGTAAAAATAGAGTTATTGGTCAGTACCAAGAAAGGAGTGTTTTTTTCTTTAAGAGTTTCGATAAACTCATACGCGCCCGGCAAAGCCAGCGATTCGTGCACGAGCACGCCATCCATGTCGCTCATCCAGGCTTTGGGTTTACGCAAGTTATTATTATTGTTCATACTTTAAGCTTAAGGGTAATTCCTCTTAATAGAAATCTTTAAAGCCCTGATAGCCGCGCATTTCACACCGTAGAGACCTACCTCGCTTAACTGGAGGGGATGGTTTTAGCGAAGTTATAAATTCGGTAACCGCATGTTTAAATTTGTGCGGGCAGGTGTAGGCTCTCTGGAAGACTTCGCATCGGGCTCCGCCGCATTGCTAGCTAGTTCACTCGCATATCCAGTACTTGCGCGGCAGTAGCCGCGTCAATCACAAGCCGATTAGCGTATCCATGTTCCAGGGCGACCCTAATAATCGCTACTTTCGCGCCCCCGCCAGCAACCATAATTTTTTCGGGAATCCGCCGCAGCTGTGCCAAAGATATTGCCATAGTGCGGTCATTTAGTTCCGGCAAACACACCCTGCCGTGGGTATCGATGAATCGGGAACAAATATCGCCGACTGCTTTCTGCTCTAAAAACAGTTTCACATCCCGCGAGAGGGTGGGCAGGGACAAAAGATAGGAACTTTTTGCCGCATCCCCCACGGTAAAGACAGCTATGCGAGAATCTCGCCCTCGTTTCAAGGCTGCTGCGACCTGCTTTTCTTTCATCATTGCCTGTTTGGCTTCCGCACTTTGAAAAACGGTGGGCGCTCCCAATAGATGCGCCTGAGCGCTAAAAGCCTCAGCAAAACGATTTACGGCTTCAATCTCGCTTTGCCCACGCGCAAACCCGCCTACGCCTCCGCGCAGCTGCACTATTTCCACATTCTTGCGAGGCTGGGCGGTGAGGTTCTTAGAGATTTCTTCGACGGTCCGTGACCAGGAAACTCCCACGGTATCACCATCTTTAATCACCTTTTCCACCATTCGGGCTCCGGCTTCCCCCAGTGCTTTGCGGACTTCAATATCGGAGGGAGCGCTGGGATAAACCACCACCGCGTCCTCTAAACCAAAACGCGAAATCAGAGCCTTCGCAGTCGACGAGTCTGCTAGTCGGGGATCATTTACCGTGATTTTCACGTACCCTTTGGCGCGCGCATAGCGCAGCAGTTTAGAAACCGTGGGACGGGAGATTCCCAGCCGCGCCGCCACTTCATTTTGGGGAAGACCCCCATAGTAGGCTTTGGCGGCATCAATAGCTTGAATGTCTTTGCGACTCAAATTTACGGGCATGACTTTTCCCTTTGCTACGGCACCTTTGCTAAAGCACTATTGTAAACCTGTGCGCTAGCGGGAGGAAGTAACTCCGCCGAAATGCGAATGCTCGCGTTGTTACCCAGTATGCTTCCGGGTGAGTGTCAATCAATTCTTGGTAATTGCTCGACTTGGAGGCAACCTGTCGGGAATTTCGACAGGTTTGCTTTGAGGGTATTCGCAAGGTAGCAAGGACGCTACCTCACTAAAGGTGCCCCAACATCAAAACAGGCTATTGCAAGGGAGCGCACTGCATTTACGTGCAAAAACTGTGCGTCCACTGCGTATTAAATGAGCTTGTTTATATCTATCATTTTTAAATCGCCGACCAAGGCTGGTAACGAAATACAAATAGTAAGCTTTTCCCGAATCTTCGGGGCATAGCTGGCTACTAGCGCCGCCAAAAGCCAAGAAACACTGATGGAATCCCAGCCCGGAATAAGTGCCCGGTAACTGTCCTCAAATGTTTTTGCGCTGCTGTTTTTAGGGAGGAGGGAACCGCGCGAAGTGTCACCGGTTACGGAAACCCCACAGGAGTTAATAAAAGCTATCGTTTCCCTAGCAACTTCCCCGGGTAACCGGGTATCTGCGGTGACAGATAAAATGACGGTGGTGGTCGCAGGAATGAATTCGGAAGCCATCCATTGCGCGGCTCCCTGGTAGCTGTTGAAATTCGGAGCCAGCTGGGAAAAATCTGCGCTGGTAGTGGGATCAAACTGAAAAATAACTTCTGAAATCTGGAGCTGGTAAAGCTTTTCAGTAGCTTTCCAGAATGCCTCAAGCATCTGAGACATAGCAGCTGGTGTATACGTAAAGCTGGGAGCAATAAAATATGCGGTTGCTTCAATCTGCTGCTGTCCGGGTTTTACAGTAGCTTCTGCAACGTGCCATATTTCTCCATGATCATAGCGCTGGGAAAAGTTCGCGATGAAAGTGTGCTGCCAGGCGTAGATAGCATTAACCAGCGGTTCGTTACCCTCTGTAATCTCCGGTAGGGGGTCACCTGGCTTTCCAAGTAGAGAAATATAGAAGCCACAATACATAGTTATTCTTCACCTCCACCTGCTCTGCCGAGGCTGCTGCTCGCTCCGACCTACTTCTATCCTCGAAATTACGGGAAAGTAGCGGGGCAGGCAATAGGCTCAGCAGTTTTAACTACTGGCAGCAGCTGGGTAGAATCGCGGGGTGATTAATGCGCAAGATATGGAAGTGCGGATCGGGCAGCGGCTCTTGGTATCTCGCACCAATTTGCGTATCGGTAAAGGACTGCGCATCGGCCTAGTAGGGCGCAATGGTGCTGGTAAAACCACTACTATGCGCCTAATTGCGGCGCTAGTGGCTCTCGGTAAACACCGCTCTAGCGGTTCCCTCAGCGAAGAAGAAGCCCAAGACTTAATCGACAATATCGATTTTCATGGAAAAGTTACTTCCTCCGGGTCGGTAGGGTATCTGTCACAAGACCCGGTGGTCGGGGTGAAACAAAAGGACGGGATTTCCCGGATCATGGCGGTGCGAGATTTGGATCGCACTTTGCGGGCAATCGAGAACGCCCAAGAAAAGATGTCTACCACCAGTGGGGAAACTCAGGCTAAAGCGATAGAAAGATACGCCCGCCTGGACGAAGAATTCACCCGCCTCGGCGGGTATGCTGCCCGCTCCGAAGCCATGCAGATCGCTCATAACCTGGGGCTTGACCAAGGCGCGCTCACGCAGCCACTGGCGACCCTTTCCGGAGGGCAGCGCCGCCGGGTCGAACTGGCGCGGGTACTGTTCTCTCAGCCGGACGTACTGCTTTTAGATGAGCCCACCAACCACTTAGACCATGACTCCATTATTTGGCTCCGCGATTTCCTACGCACCTATGCTGGCGGCTTCGTAATGGTCACCCACTCTACGGCGCTGCTAAAAGACACGGTAAACCAGGTGTGGTATTTGGATGCCTCCCGCGCGGTGATTGATCAATACAAACTAGGATGGGACGCCTACCTGAAGCAGCGCGCCCAAGATGAGGCGCGGCGGCGCCGGGAGCGCCAAAACGCCTTAGCGAAAGCACAGGCATTGCGCGAGCAAGGCGAAAAAATGCGAGCCAAAGCCACTAAGGCAGTCGCGGCGCAGCAAATGCTGCGCCGAGCCGAAGAACTGGTAAAAGAAGCCGGAAGTGAAACCAAAGCGGAAAAAGTTGCCCGCCTGCGCTTTCCTACTCCGCTAGCTTGCGGCAAAGTGCCGCTGAATGCCCGCGGCCTCGCGAAATCCTATGGCAGCCTGGAGGTATTTAGCGGCCTAGATTTATCAATCGATCGCGGCAGCAAAGTGGTGGTTTTGGGGGAAAACGGAGCCGGTAAAACCACGCTGCTGCGACTATTAAATGGGATCGAGGACGCAGATGCGGGGGAAGTTGTCCCCGGTCACGGCCTCAAATTGGGCTACTATGCGCAAGAGCATGAAACCTTGGATCCCGCCCGCACGGTTTACGAAAATATGACCGCGGCGGCTCCCGATCTAGATGAAACCCATGTGCGCAATATTTTGGGACAGTTCTTATTTTCGGGGGAGGATGCCTTTAAACCGGCCAGTGTGCTTTCGGGGGGAGAAAAAACCCGGCTAGCATTGGCCACCCTGGTGGTTAGCGGCGCCAATGTACTGCTGCTAGATGAACCTACCAATAACCTAGATCCGGCGTCTCGAGAAGAAATCTTGCACGCCCTCGACCAATACGAGGGGGCAGTAGTGCTGGTGACCCACGATCCGGGAGCCGTTGAGGCCCTCAATCCGCAGCGGGTACTGCTGCTGCCCGATGGGGACGAAGATTTGTGGAGTGATGACTACCTGGATCTGGTGGAGCTTACCTAGAAAACCAGGAATAGCCCTCAGGCTGGAATCTTCTGGATAGAAGAGAGCGGCCGGGTAAGTGCAGCTAATCCAAAGTTGCCGTATCTACCTCGCTAAAAGGGACCACCTTGGTGGGAAAAGAGCGATACGCCAGGTATTGCTGCAGGAAATCGGCGTGTTCGTCGCAAGTCAGCCAGGTTTTATGTACGGGACGAGGAATCTTAGGGTTACGCCACAGTACCGCTTTGGTTGCCGGGTTTTCGCATCCGCGCGCCGAACAGATATTGTCTTCTGGTCCTTTAGCTAAAGCCATGTTCCTCCTTGTCTTTAGTTTTCATTCTAGAGGCTTAGCTAGGATGGGGGTATGAGCTACGTATTAACGCTGGTGCGCCACGCCCAGGCTGGTTATGGCCGGGGCGACCACTCCCGTCCTTTGACCTCAGCGGGGGTGCGACAGGCGCAGGAGTTGGGGGCGCTTCTAGTTAAAGAGAAGGTAGCGGTAGAGCTGATATTGCATTCCACGGCGGCTCGCGCCACCCAAACTGCCCAGCAGATCGGCAGGGCTTATCGGGGGGCGCAACTGCTCGCGGAGGACGAGCTTTATCATTGCTCCCCGGAGCGGCTGCTGCGTTTAGTGGGGGAGTACGGGCCGGCAGGTGGTGAAGCCATCTTAGTAGTAGGCCATGAGCCCATAATCTCGATGACTGCCCAGCTGCTAGCCCCGGAAAACGGAGGCGCACCCTACGGAGTGTCCACCGCTACCGCTATTGCTTTTCAAGTTTCCGGCTTTACTCATCTTGTCCCTGGTAACGGGGAATTATCTGGAGTTATTCACGCTCCCCTACGCTAGAAGTATCGGGTTTAGCCACTAGGGGTAAAGCCATTGAAAAATATTTACGGCAGCTGCTAGATGTGCCGGACAAGTCTAAAAAATGGGAAAAGAACTTCTATATAAAGCATCTGTACTAGAATTAACCCAGGAATAAGAGTTGACCCATATCCAAGGTGTTATAAGAAAATAATTCTGACATATATATCAAGAGGAAGAAAGATCATGAGCCAGTTCAATCCCGATCCCAGCCAATCTCCAAACCCCCATCAGCAGCCAACTCCGGTTCCACCGCAAATGAGGCAACAACCAAGCTACGGGCAGCCGCAAATGGGGCAACAGCCGGCTCCGATTCCCCCGCAAATGGGACAGCAGCCGCCCTATGGGCAACCACAAATGGGGCAGCAGCCGGCCTACGGGCGACCTTTCCCGCAGGCTCCTGCGCAGTACTATCAAAATCAAGGAGTGTCTAGCGCAAACCCAGAGGACACCGGTAGTTTTGGATGGGCAGTTCTGGGCTTCTGCATTCCGATTGTTGGGTTGGTTCTTTGGCTGGTGTGGAAGAATACCAAGCCAAAGACGGCAATCCAGTGCCGTAACGGTTTCATCGCTGGCGTGGTCGCGACGGTACTTTTCTATGTTCTTTTTTATGCGGTTATCGGCGGAATGATGTACTCCGGTATGTAAGTAGGAAAAATCCGGCGCGATTTTCTCAAACGCTAATACCTATAAGAAATGGGTGTCGGGAACATGAAAACATGTCCCGACACCCATTTTTGGTTTTAGCTTTGATGAGGCTATTCGGTTACCACTGTCCCCTTGGGTACTACAGTGATCCCGCCCTCGGAAACCGTAAATCCGCGTTCGCGGTCTTTGTCGTGATCAACGCCGATTTGTACGCCCTCTGCTACGCGCACATTCTTATCCAAGATGGCATTGTGGATCACCGCGGAGCGTTCCACATCGACGCCATTCATCAGCACCGAGCCATCGACAGAGGCGAAGGAGTGCAGATGCACCATGGGAGAGAGCATAGAGCGTTCCACGCGCGCCCCGGAAATAATTACTCCCGGAGAAACAATCGAATCCAGAGCCATGCCTCGGCGATTCTCATCGCTAAAGGTGCTCTTGGCAGGGGGTAGCCAGGCGTCTAGCTTCGTGTAGGTTGGCCAGTCAAAGTTGTACAGGTTAAATACCGGAGACACTGACAACAGATCCAGGTGGGCCTCGTAGAAGGCATCAATGGTACCGACATCGCGCCAGTAGTCGCGGTCGCGGTCGCTGGCACCCGGAACTTCGTTTTCAATGAAGTCATAGCAGTTAACCCCGCCATGCTCTACGAAGTAAGGAACCAGATCCCCGCCCATATCGTGTTTAGAATCTTCATTCTCAGCGTCTGCCTGTAGGGCTGCCACTAGATCTTTAGTGGTAAACACATAGTTACCCATTGAAGCCAAGAACTTTGTGGGATCATCAGGGAGACCCTCGCAGGTTTCGGGTTTTTCGATAAAGCGATTAATCGTTCCGCCAGTTTGGTCAATTACGCCAAAAGCACTGGAAAGCTCAATCGGTTGGCGAATCCCGGCTACCGTACATGGCAACCCGGATTTAATATGGTCATCGACCATTTGAGAAAAGTCCATACGGTAGATGTTGTCCGCGCCGATAATCAAGATGTAATCCGGATTTTCATCGCGCACGATGTTTAACGACTGGTAGACCGCGTCTGCACTGCCCCGATACCAGTGTTTGCCCCGCCGCTGCTGGGCGGGCACCGGTGCCACATAGTTACCCAGTAAATCGGACATCTTCCAAGTGGTCGCCAAGTGGCGGTCCAGAGAGTGCGATTTGTATTGAGTGAGTACTACCGAGCGTAGATACCCGGAGTTAACCACATTGGAAAGCGCGAAATCAATCAAGCGATAAGTGCCCCCAAAGGGAACCGCAGGTTTCGCCCTATCTAGAGTAAGGGGCATCAGGCGTTTGCCTTCGCCACCGGCCAGAATCATTGCTAATACATTATTTTTTGCCATAACCTCAGCATAGGTCAGTACTGGGGTGTGGCGTGGGGTTTTGAACTGATTAACTAGACGTCAATTTACAAACCATACCTAGCAATAGTAGCGGGAAAGAATCTCGTTTCTGCCCCTTGCCTTCGCGATTCAACTAACCTAGTAACTAGCAGCAAACCCAAAGGTCACTTAAGAAAGGATCCCGAAATGCATGTTGATTTATTGAGCCGCGAGTATCCTCCCCACGTTTACGGCGGTGCTGGAGTCCATGTCACTGAGCTGGCAAAGGTGTTGGCAGAGAGAATCGACGTGGGAGTGCATTGCTTTGACGGCCCCCGACCGGATGACGGTGGGAAGATCCGAGTTACGGGATATGACTATTGCCGCAAGCAGGACGGGGATAATGCCGCGCTGCGTACCCTGGGAATTGATCTGCAGATGGCACAGCACTGTGACCAGGCTGATTTGGTACATTCGCACACCTGGTATGCCAATATGGCCGGTCATTGGGCAAAGAATCTTTACGAAATCCCGCATGTGGTGACCGCTCACTCTCTCGAACCGCTGCGCCCCTGGAAACGCGAACAACTAGGCGGCGGGTACAATCTTTCCTCCTGGGCAGAAGAAACTGCCTATCTGGCAGCAGATGCGGTGGTCGGGGTCTCCCACGGAATGAAGGACGATATCTTGCGTGCTTACCCCCAGATAGACCCAGATAAGGTTCACGTTATCCATAACGGTTTGGATCTAACTGATTGGGCGCTACCTACCGACCAGGAAGCGGTTGCCCAAACCCTGGCCAAATATGGTATTAATCCCGATATCCCGACTGTGGTTTTCGTGGGCCGGATAACCCGGCAAAAAGGACTGCCGCACTTCTTGCAGGCAATCGAGCAGATTCCGGCAGATTCCCAGGTAGTACTGTGTGCCGGGGCGCCTGATACCCCGGAGATTGAAAAAGAAGTACGCGGATTGGTAGAGGGGCTATCTGCTCGGCGCAGCGGCATCATTTGGATCGAAGAAATGCTCCCGCACGACCAGCTGGTGAATATCTTGTCGGCAGCGCATGTTTTTGTTACTCCCTCGATTTACGAACCGATGGGGATAGTCAATCTGGAGGCCGCCGCCATGGAACTGCCGGTAGTCGGCACCGCAACCGGGGGGATTCCCGACTGCATTGCCGAGGGCGAAACCGGATACCTAGTACCGATCGAACAGCTATCTGACGGCAGCGGTACCCCCACGAATCCCGATAAATTCCATCGGGATATGGCCGAGCGGATTACCGCCCTGCTGGAAAAGCCGGAACTGGCTAAGAAGATGGGCAAAGCCGGACGCAAACGGGTGGAAGAAAAATTCTCCTGGCAGACAGTCGCCGATAAAACTGTGGAACTGTACCGTTCCCTCTTATAAGAACAATAGGCAGCTAGAAGGGTAATAGCTGCGGCGGGGGCGAGCACTTTGGGGAAGATGCTCGCCCCCGCCACTTATCTGTAGCCACACTGTTTAAGATGGGAAATATGGATACTCTGCTCCGATTGCAACACGTCAGTTTCATGCGTGGGGGAAACCCCATCCTTCAGGATGTTTCCTTCCAATCCCAACTGGGTGAAAACTGGGTAATACTCGGTCCTAATGGAGCGGGAAAAACTACTCTGATTTCTATTTTGGCGGCCCGAAACTATCCCTCCAGCGGGGAAGCGGAAATCTTAGGGCAGCGGTTGGGAGCGGTGCCGGTACAAGAACTGCATGAACGGGTGGGCCTGTGTTCTACCGCGGTGCTGCGGGTAATCCCGGGTTCGCAAACCGTGAAGGCACTGATTCTGTCGGCCGCCTATGGCACTATGGTGCGCGGACGAGATCAAGATTTCGAGGATATTGACTATCAGCGACGAAGCAACCTGATGGAACTCTTCGGGGTAGCAGCTCTACAAGACCGCAGGTTATCTTCATTGTCCGATGGGGAACGCCAGCGGGTACTGATTGCCCGCGCCCTAATGGCCGATCCGGAAATCTTGATACTGGATGAACCGGTTGCGGGCGTGGATCTGCAGGCTCGCGAGCTTTTATTGTCCGCCCTTGACGAACTCAGTTCGGATCCAAAATCACCACAGATCGTGATGGTTACCCATCACTTAGAGGAAATACCGGCATCTTTTAATCGCGCTGCTCTGATGAAGGAAGGTAAAATCATGGCTAGCGGTGAGATTGACCAGGTGCTGACCAGTGAAAATCTTTCAGAAGCGTTTAGTCTGCCGCTTAAATGCGCGCGCAGCGACGATGGACGTTGGTGGGCGCACGCCCAGTAGCTAGCCAAGCGGGAAGCAATAGTTTTAGACCCCAAAATACGGTAAACAGTAAGGAAAAATCGTGGATTCAGCACAAGAGGATGTACTGCAAAAGATTGCGGAACTAGGGGTAAAGTTCATTCGCCTCTGGTTCACTGACGTGTCGGGCTCCCTGAAATCGGTGGCGATTGATCCCGCCGAATTAGAGGATGCCTTTAACGAGGGGATCGGGTTCGATGGCTCCGCGATCGAAGGTTTTACCCGGGTTTACGAATCAGATATGTTGCTGCGCCCCGATGCCTCTACTTTCCAAATCTTGCCCTGGCGAGGTGACGACGGCGAAGTCGGACGGATGTTTTGTGATGTCTACACCCCGGATCTACAGCCCGCCCGTTCCGATCCCCGCCGGGTGCTAGAGCGGCAACTAGAACGGGCTGCCGATCTGGGTTTTACCTGTAACATTCACCCCGAAATTGAGTTTTACCTGCTGGAGCCGCCAACTTCGCTAGATGAGCCCCTGCGTCCTATTGACAATGCCTCCTACTTTGACCATGTTCCTAATGG
Source organism: uncultured Varibaculum sp. (assembly GCA_947255165.1). The sequence goes on along the minus strand of CAMYFZ010000009.1, from coordinate 20,890 downwards.
CGGGGATAACTCTTTTAGACGCCGGGCAGTGGCGATGCTGGAAGAAATGGGAATTTCGGTAGAGTTTTCGCATCACGAAAATGGTCCGGGGCAAAATGAAATCGACTTGCGCGCTGCCGATGCTCTGACTGGATCCGATAACATAATGACTTTCCGCATCCTGATTGAAGAGATCGCGATGCAAGACAATCTGGTGGCCACCTTTATGCCCAAACCTATGGCGAGTGAGGCCGGCAGCGGAATGCACACCCATATGTCACTGTTTGAGGGCGAGCAAAATGCCTTTTATGATGCTTCCAGTGAAATTTATCAGCTTTCGGCCACCGGACAGGCCTTTACCGCCGGGCTGCTTGCCCATGCCCGCGAATATTCGGCAGTAGTAAACCAGCACGTCAACTCCTATAAACGGCTATGGGGAGGCTCGGAGGCTCCCTCCTATATTTGTTGGGGACACAATAACCGCTCGGCGCTAGTTAGGGTGCCGCTCTATAAACCCGAAAAAGCCGGTGATGCCCGCATTGAATATCGCGGCACCGACCCCGCTGCCAATCCCTATTTAGCCTATGCCGCGCTGCTGGCAGCCGGGCTAGACGGGATTGAAAAAGATATGAAACTCCCCTTAGAAACCGAGGATGACGTGTGGCGTCTATCGGATAAGGAGCGTCGTGCCCAAGGTATCCCCGCACTGCCATTAACCTTGGAAGAAGCCGTATCTGAGCTGCGCAAATCCGAGTTCATGGCTCAGGTATTGGGGGAGGAAGTTTTTGCCTACGTGCTCCGTAACAAAGAGCGGGAATGGCGTGAATATTCGGCTCAAATCACCCGAGGCGAACTAGCAAAGTTCTTGCGAGTATAGTCATGGCCAGGACAGTTACTCTTGCTTCCCGTCTGCGCTCTAGCGGGGTTACCGAAGTCGCGCGCGCGGAAAGCTGGGTAAGTACCCCGGCCTTTGCCCCGCTGGTACAAAATGAAGACTTTTGGCGGGAACTGGGGGCTTCTGCCCACCCGGACCAGGTATTGCTGTGTTTGATGAACCTATTAGAGACAGTGGACGAGGCCGGAAAATTCCTGGCAGATAATCCCCGTCAGCGTGCCTTAGTGATCGCTATCTGCGGAGTTTCTCGTTTTGCAGGCGATTACCTGGTCTCGCATCCTCAGATCCTTTCCCAATTGCAAGCCTCAGACCAAGAGGCCTATTGGGATGGAAACCGCTACCTAGTTTCCCAGGAATTGGATTTAATTGAGCGCTACCGCCAGCGGGTACGCCAAGAAATTTTGCATGCCCTCCGGGCTCAAGAAACCCGGGCAGGAGCCTGGGTTGCGGCAGGCAGCGACCTTAATGACCTGCGCCGTGCCTATCGCGCTCAGCTGCTACAAATAATCGCCGAGGACGCCGCGCACCCCGACCCTTTAGCTTTCTTTTCGGTAGTGGCCGGCAAACTCAGCGCCCTTACCGATGCTACTTTAGAAGGCGCCCTCGCCCTAGCACGCGCAAAATACGACCCGGCCGGCGAGGTAGATTTTGCGGTGATCGCCTTGGGGAAAACTGGAGCGGGGGAACTTAACTATCACAGCGATATTGACCTGATTTATGCTGCTGAACCAGCTAAAGAGGGCAGTCTTAGCGAGACTAAAGCCCTGGAAGTGGCTTCCCGCTTGGCAATCGGAATTTCGCAGGTTTGCTGCGGGCCCGGAATTGAGATGCCGCTGTGGCCAATTGATTTAGCTCTGCGCCCGGAGGGGCAAGATGGAGCCACCTGCCGCACCGTAGCTGCTCACGCCAAGTACTACCAAAAGTGGGCGAAAACCTGGGAATTTCAGGCACTCTTAAAGGCACGGCCCGCGGCAGGCTCCCCCCGGGTGGGACAAGCCTATATGCAGGCTGTATGGCCTTTAGTGTGGACGGCTGTGGAGCGGGAAGGGTTTTTCGCCGACACTCGGGCTATGCGAACTCGGGTAGAAGAATCAATTCCCGGTCCCACAGCCGGCCGAGAGCTAAAACTGGGGCCCGGAGGACTGCGGGATATTGAGTTCTCGGTGCAGCTGATGCAAATGGTGCATGGACGCACTGATGAAAGTCTGCATGTGCGCCCTACTTTGCAGGCCCTAGCAGCTCTGGCCCAGGGGGGATATATCGGGCGCGATTCCGCGCGGCAACTGGCAGATGCCTATCGTTTCTTGCGGGTAGTGGAACACCGGATGCAGATGCAGCGGATGGCGCGCACCCACCTGTTCCCACAAACCCTTGAAGATGAACGGCGAGTGGGTAGATCCCTTGGTCCAGAGCGTTTTGGTAAGCGCGGGGAATTAACTCGCTATTGGGAAAAGCTAAAACCGCAGATTCGCGCCCTGCAACAAGATATATTTTACCGCCCCCTGCTGCCGGCAACCGCGGGACTTTCCAAAGCCGAGGCTGCCCTAAATCCGCAGGCTGCCGCCGATCGCCTCCGCCTGGCCGGATACCGGGACACTCGCGGAGCCCTCGGGCATATTGCGGCTTTGACCGCGGGGGTGTCGCGCCGCTCCCAAATCCAGCGTCATATTTTGCCGGTGCTGCTCGGCTGGTTAGCCGAAGGACCTGCCCCGGATGCCGGATTGTTGCGTTTTCGCCGGCTATCAGAGTCAATCGGAAAGTCCCACTGGTATATGGGGCTGCTGCGGGATTCTTCCCGAGTGGCTCACCGCCTGTGTACTATTTTGTCGCTTAGCCCCTATATCGCTCAGCGTCTCGAACACGTACCGGAAGCGGTGCAGTGGTTAGATGATGATGAAAAGCTCGCTACCCGCACTTATGCTCAGCTTTATAGCGAGATGGAAGCTTTGTCTCGGCGTCACCGCAACGCTTCGACAGCGATAGATTTGATTCGCCAGACCCGAGGTCGCGAATTGCTACGTTGCGCCCTGCGGGACGTAATTAACCACCTAGATCCCATTTCTTCTCAGGCGGCAATCACTGATATCAACGATGCAACTATTGCTGCTGCCAGCCAAGTGATTCTGCGCGAAATAGCGGCTAAAGAAAAGAGTATTCCGCGGATTGTCCTGGTAGCGATGGGGCGGGGAGGAGGACGGGAATCTGCCTATGCTTCTGATGCCGACCTGCTAGTTGTCCACTCTGCTCTAGTAGATCCGCGGTGGAGCGCGCCGGGAGCGGTAGAAAACATCCCCGCACCTCAAACGGGAGATACTCCCCCTAACGCTTCCTTGCGAGCGAACGCTAAACTACCGGCGTCCGAGGCTTCTCGGATTGCCGCCCTATTCGCCACGCGGTTGCAGGAAGAGATGAGTCGCCACGGCGCTGCCCCCAGCTTGAAAGTAGACTACGGTCTGCGTCCCGAAGGGGAGGACGGGGTCCTCTCTCGGTCTTTAACCTCCCTACGTGACTACTATGAGCGCTGGGCAGAACCCTGGGAACTGCAGGCGCTGCTGCGGGCGCGAGCATTTTGCGGGGACCAAGACCTGAGGGAGCGTTTTACCCAAGCGATTGACCCCATTCGCTACTTAACACCGATTGACGAGGCTTCCACCCGGCAAATTCGCTTGCTCAAAGCCCGGATGGAAAATGAGCGAATCCCGGGCGGGCAAGACGCCTCCCTACACGTAAAATTGGGGCCCGGGGGATTAAGTGATGTGGAGTGGGTGGCGCAATTGTTGCAGCTACAAGGGACGGCTACCTGTCCGCAGTTGCGGGTGACTGGCACTTTGGAAGCCTTAGCAGTTGCCACTGACGAAGGAATGTTATCGGAAACAGATCACCAGGTCCTGGTGGAAGCTTGGAAGTTAGCGTGCCGGATCCGCTGCGGAAACGTGCTGGTTACTAACCGCATGGGGGGTAATAAATTGGATTACTTACCTACATCTGCGGCCCCTGCCTATGCCCTGGCGCGACTGCTGGGGTATGCTCCCGGCAAAGAGAATGATTTACGAGAAGATTATTTACGCCGGGCGCGTCGCGCCCGCGCAGTGATGGAGCGGGTTTTCTATAACTCCTAAGAAAGAGGAAAGATGAAACTGGTTTTGATGCGACACGGGCAAACTAGCGCGAATATTACCGGCGCGCTGGACACGGCCGAGCCGGGCGCCCCACTTAATGGGGAGGGGCAGCGACAGGCAGAAGCGGCATTGGAAACTTGGGAGCAACTCGGCCTACCCGATCCGCAACTCATTGTGACCTCGAATCTGATCCGCACGCATCAAACCGCCCGACCTCTCGAGGAACGTTTTGGCCTCACTCGGACGCAAAATGGGGAAGCTAACGAAGTCCAGGCGGGCAAGCTGGAAATGGCCAGCGATATGGCTTCGGTAGAACAGTATGTGCGTACTATTGGCGCTTGGATGCAAGGGGACACCCAGGTGCGGATGGATGGTGGGGAAAGTGGCGCGGAAACTTTAGCGCGTTTCAACCGGGTGGTTGCGGGCGCCGCCGATCAGGTGGGCCCCAGTGGCTGTGCGGTGATAGTCGCGCATGGCGCGATTATTCGGTATTGGTCCTATATGAGCACTCCGGAGATTACTTTTGCACTGGCGGCCACGAAGCCAGTTTCGAACGCTTCACTGTCGGTTTTTGAGGGAGAGCCGGGAAATTTCTCAGCTAAAATCTGGTCGTCGCGTCCCGTAGGAGAATGGGAAGTCGACGAAAGCGTAACTGAACTGCGTCCTTCGAAAGCGCTACTAGATAAAGTACTCGGCACTCCCCAAGGAAAAACTGAGTAAGTTACCGTATTACCGCTGAATTAGCTGTTCAGAGGCTAAACCTAACGGTAGCTATTACTTCCCGCGTAACATCCGGCGATTAATCTTTGCTTTGTTCGGATCGACTCCACCCGGGAGACGGTAGGCCTTATTCTGCAAAGACTGCAGCCGCTGGCCTACGATGGGAACCTCGTCCTTACTAAGCTGTTTCTTCAAACGGTTAATGGTTTTAAGTAGCTTTGAGATTGGAACCTGATCTTTTCCTTGTCCCGACTGAATCTTGTGGATAGGTACCGAAGGCGCCACCCGGTGGCATTTGCGCTCTTGGTCGCCCAGCAGCTCGGCAGCGCGCGAGGAGGGACCCTCGGAGATAAGGACGATTCCCGGTCTTCCCACCAAGCGATAGACCATGTCTTGCTTGCGGTTAAAAGCTACCGGCTCTTCTTCGACAATCCAGCCCCGTTTAATCGAACGCAAAATAGCATACACATTGCCTTTGACGCCTTCTAGCTGCTTGTACATAGCTTTATTAGCTAAGCGGGTCAGCAGGGTAGTAGCTAGCAGCATTCCTGCGGAGGCGGCAATAATCAGATAGAAGACGGTGCGCCCCACACTGACCTTGGCGACCAAGCAAAACATCAGCATTGCTAGCGGGACTGCCAAAAGGACGGTGAGCATTGCCCAACCGATCCAGGGATAGGAGCGTTTAGTTACCCGGTAAACATCCGCAAAGTTGTTCCACCAGTGCTTCTTTTTCTGCGGGGCATTTTGTGTAGTCATGATGCTCTAAGCCTATCGAAAAATCACTCAAACCGTATATTGCGCAGTTATCCCCACAGTAAGGGCGAGATAATCGGCGCTGGCGGTTGTGGAAAATAAGGTGACAAAAAAGTTTGCAGGCATTGAAGTAAAGACATGGAGAGTAGAAAGAGCTTAAAAATAGCAGGATTCCCCTCGCTCACGCAGGAAAAAAATATTGTAGACGCAGTCGGCAGCAACTGGATTGCCCTGGCGGTCAACGATGATCAGTTGGCGGTTTTAAAGCTGATAGTACCGCGGGGCCAAACCGTTTTCCCCTGTCCCCATCTGGTAGCAGATGAGCAAGGGAAAAACTGGCTGGTGCGACCGGATGTCGCGAAAAATTTACTAGTAAGTGGAAACAGTAGTGCGAAACTGCCGCTTATAAAAGATAAAGGGCAATCGTTTTGGTCTCCACGGGGAAAAACGGTAAAAATCGCGGGATTTGGCGCTCAGCAGCCGGTACAGAAACTAGATGCTAGCGACTCTAAAACTACAGCTTCGATTGCTTTGCCTATTCAAGCTGGAGGAGAGCTGAGAGTCGCTTTAACTCCCAAAGCAGATAACACTGCTGTTCGCAGCCCCTCAGTTACTGGGAAGGCTAAGCAAACAATTCTCCGGCCTGCCGGAAAACCTAAAACTGTAGCCCGGGGTGCGCTCAGTCGCCCCCGAAAAAATCCTTTCTCTGCTGACCACCATCCGGTCGCGCCGTTTTCGGCCTTTGCCCCGAAGCCCCCTCCCGAAAAAATGGCCCCGCCCCCTCCTGGTGATCGCTTCGGTCCGAAGTTCGCCAGCGCTCCCGCCTCTGCAAGTGAAACCTCTCTGGTTAAACCGGCCTGGATCAGGTTAAAAGAAAAAGTTAGCAATAAGTCATCTGCAGAATCTTCATCGCCAGCGCGGTTGGAAGAAATCGAAATCCTTTCCGCGCCCCCTACGGCCTGGAAACTGTGGTTACATCGTTTGCTGCCGCCAGCTTCGGTATTCTTACTCGCCCTAGGCACTTGGCAACTAGCGGGCGGGTACTGAAGCTGTATCCGGGTGGGGTGGCTGCTGTGAGGCGCGAAGACAGGGAGCTTTCGTGTCTAACTCAATGATTCGGTTTAATGACGCTGCGAATTCCGGGTCGCGACCTACAAATCCGGTCCCGCTATTTGGCTTCTTCCCCGGCCTCAGCGGGATTTTCCACCTCTGCAGAGGTATCTCCGCCTGCGGCGGCCTCCGGATCAGAAGAGGTATCTTCCACGCTGTCCCAGGGGACCGGATTTCCCGCGGAATCTTTATAGGTTTCTTCTTCCTCATCCCAATAGACCGGGTTACCCTGCCTATCAAGATAAGTCTGGGAGGAATAATCGTAGTTAATGGGGTTGCCTTCGGTGTCGGTGCGGCGATACCATTCGGTGAGCTCAGGAGCAGTGGAATCAAATTCTGCGCCCGCTCCCTCACCTTCTTTAGTGGGAACCACTACGATCTTGAAATCGTCACCGTAGCTCTTCAGCCCGCCTACTACTGCTTTAGAGAGAGCTGCCCGTTCAAATTTACTTCTAATAGTAAAAGGATCACGCGATAAATCCCTCAGCAGCGCAAAAACAATTCCCGCGATGATAATCGCGAAAGGCAACGAAGCCACGATAATCAAGTTCTGCATGCCTTGCAGAGCATCTTGGCCGCCTATTAGCATCCCGACTACCGCGATACCTGCCAAGCACAATCCCCAAAATACCGTGATTTTACGATCCGGAACCGGCTTTCCTTGCTGAGACAGTGAGCCCATTACTACCGAGGCCGAATCTGCGGAAGTAATGAAGAAAATCGCCAAGCAGAACATAGCTACTACCGAAGTTATTTTAGCGAGAGGCAAATTTCCTAGCAGGGCAAACAACATTACTTCTGCCCCTTCTTTTAGCTGCATATCCGTTCCATGTATCTGCAGATACATGGTGGTTCCCCCGTAAATACAGAATGAAATCAGGCAAACCAGAGTGGGAGCCAATAAAACGCCAGTCACGAATTGGCGGAGAGTACGTCCGCGTGAAATCCGGGCGATAAATAGTCCCACGAAGGGGGACCAGGAAATCCACCAAGCCCAATAAAACACCGTCCAGCTAGAAGCAAACTGCGCGGCCTGGGGCCCATAGGAGGGAGAGGTTGCTAGCAGGCCGAATAGGTCAGACAGATAGTTCATCAAGGTGGAAGGAATCAGATTCAAGATGAACACGGTGGGGCCGGCGAAGAAAATGAAGGCCATTAAGCAAAACGCCAAGGTCATGTTGATATTGGATAGTAGCCGGATTCCCCGTGAAATCCCGGAAACTGCGGAAGCGATAAACGCGGCGGTCAGCAGGGAAATAATGATTATTAAGCCCGCGTTACCAATTTTGCCTATTCCCCCGACTATTTCAATGCCGCGAGTAATCTGCATGCCGCCCATCCCTAAGGAGGCACAGGTGCCGAACAGAGTAGCGGTAATCGCCAACATATCGATTACTTGCCCAATCCCACCCTTGGAAAATTTGTGTCCCAGTAACGGCGTGAAAATCGAGGAGATTAGGGGAACCCGTCCCCGCCGGTAGGTGCCGTAGGCGATCGCACATCCCACCAGGGCATAAATCGCCCAAGCGTTTAATCCCCAATGCAGCATCGTTTGCGACATCGCATCATTTAAGGCTTGATAGCTGCCGGGCTTTGCATTGGAGTGGGGGGCGGGATTCGTAAAATAAATCATCGGCTCATAGGGGCCGAAAAACAGTAACCCAATCCCCATACCGGCGCTAAACATCATAGCGATCCAAGAGCCATAGGAATATTCGGGTTCCTCGTTATCGCGTCCTAGGGGAATATTTCCGTAGCGTGAAAGCCCTATAAACAGCATAAATAATAAAATAACGGCCGCTAGGATAGAGAATAACCAACCGGTATTATCTACCACCCACTGCAGAACCACATCAGAAACCGTGCGCAAGGAATTGGTAGAAATTATCCCCCAAAGGATGAAAGCTAACACTAATGTTCCGGTACACAGGAACACCACTTTATCGGTGCGGTATTTGATGATTTGTTCATCAATCGCGATTCCGCGGACTAGTCCGGGGTGCATGCCATGCGGATAAGGTACCTTGTGGAGCAAATGTTGGGTTTGTTCCCGGGCGATCTGGGTTCCGCGTTTCCAAGCGTTGGGCTGAGTAGCGCCGGGGGTTTCCGCTACCGCAGCGCTAGCGGTTTCTTCGCTAGCGGTTTCTTCAGGCGTAGCAGATGCTTCGTTCCTGGAAAAAATCTTTCGCGCTAACCTATTGCGCAACCGTTTCCTTGGTAACGTCAGCTGGCTATCGCGTTCACGATCAGACTGTTCTAACTGGGAAATCCGGCGCTCATACTTTTCTAGGAGGAGGCGTAGCTCTTCCCCTCGCCCGGGATGCCTTTTCCGTGGGTATCGGAAGATACGCGGTCGTTTTTCTGGGTGATGTTGCTGATTATTCTGGTTATTCTTAGTCATACTTAGCTATATTCGTTATCTGTTATTAACCGGCGACCGTGCTACCGCCTGTTGCGACTATCTAAACTATCTAAACCAGTTGTTTGCTTAGCTTTGGTGCTGTCCGGCTGCCTTCAAGCCCGCTACCAAAGAAGTGCGGATTTCCTCCATCGTGTTAGTAACCCCGGTGGGATTAGACGGCAACATCAGGGTCTGAGTGTTCGAATGCTTTGCCACCTCGGCTAGGGTATCAAAATATTGGGTCATCAAAAGAATCTGTTGTGCCTGGTCACCGATACCGGCATCGCGTAAAGATTCGTATTGCTCTACCAGGCCTTCTACGATGGCGCGCCGCTGCAAGGCGATACCTTCACCCTGGAGGCGCTTGGATTCGGCATCTGCTTCCGCTTGTTTAACCAGCTTGATTTTATCGGCTTCTGCTAGCTGAATGGCGGCTTCTCGTTCGCGCTGGGCAGCGTTAATAGAGTTCATGGAATCCCGCACTCGCTCATCCGGATTGATATCGGTTACCAGCGAGTTCACGATCCTAAAACCGTAACGCGCCATCTGTTCGCCCAAGGAAATCTCAATTTCTTGGGCAATAGTGTCTTTCGAAGAGAAGGCCTCATCTAAGTTCAATTGCGAGAGGGAAGAGCGTACTCGGTCGAACACGTAGGAAGTGATCTGTTGGGCAGGGTTGGATAGCGAATAGAACGAGGCAGCCGAGTCTTGCACCTGGAATTGCACCGAAACCGGGATGGCTACGAACACATTGTCTTTAGTTTTGGTTTCTACTACCAGATCGAGTTGTTGAATCCGGCGTTCTACAATCTTGGCAATTCGGTCAATAACTGGAATCTTAATGTTAAGACCGGGGGGACATACGCGGCGATACTTTCCGAAGCGTTCAATGATCGCCTCGGTCTGCTGTTTAACAATAAAAATAGCGGAGAACAAGAAATAGCCAATCAAAAATAGCAGTAGTAAAAATACGATCATGCTGCCCCCTAAAAAACCCATTATGCGTAATCCCCCAAGAGATAATCCTGATTTAGCAGGTCTTCAGAGAATATCAGGGCTAATGCCCGAATATCAACCCTGTCTGCGGTGCGCGCTTTGAACAATTCGCCAACCGGCTATCCTTTGCAGGTACTGACGGTAGGTCATAAAGTTCGAAGCCTAAAATACGAGATCACAGCAGTTGTGAGCAGACCCACTCAGAGTTAGTTTGGTAAACCTTGGGTCTTTATAGATATACTTTCATACGCAACGCGGATGTAGCTCAGTTGGTAGAGCATCACCTTGCCAAGGTGAGGGTCGCGAGTTCGAGTCTCGTCATCCGCTCGATTTAGAGGGCGTCGCCAAGCGCGGCGCTCTTTGATTATGGTGGGTTGGTCGAGTGGTTAGGCAGCGGCCTGCAAAGCCGTGTACACGGGTTCGAATCCCGTACCCACCTCGGGCGATTGGCGCAGCTGGTTAGCGCGTTTCCTTGACACGGAAGAGGTCGCTGGTTCGAGTCCAGTATCGCCCACTCTCGCCGCCCCAGTTCTGGGGCGGCATATATTTTTCTGCGGTCTCGCCCTTAACCGGGTTAAACTCCGCGCAGTTTTTCTTGTAACTCGGCCGGTAGCGTCTTAAGTACCGATTGCGGCATCGCCGCAGAAAACGGGTGTTCTTCCTGGTAGCGGCAGAGTTTACACAGCTCGCCTTCGCTTTTCGGATGCGGGTTGCGGCAGCGTTTGCATTCCCTCATTTCCTGGGGGCTTTGCTGGGTTTTGAGGGCGGTGAAAATCTCGAGAGAACGCTGGCTGGCCATTTCTGACTCAGAGTGCTCGGGACAGTAACGCACCGCCAAGCGGCAAGCGGGGCACAGCTGGTGCCAATTGCTGCCGGCTGCTGACAGCTTAAAATCTTTATTTTCGGGGCACCGCCGGATTTGTGAACGGCAGGCATTACAACGCAAGACGTGGATGGCATCAACGCGTTCTAGCAAGGGGAGGAGCTCTTCGCTGCCAGTATTAGCCCCCGAGGATTCGGATCCTAAAGAGCGTTTACTGCCATCGGTATCGGCAGCGGGAGCGCCGACTACTCTATTTTTGATTCTCCGCTGCCCAGCCAGTAAATGGTAAGCCTGGAAGGTACGCACTGCGTGGGAGGCGCCCAGCTGCAGGTAGGAGCTATTTGATACCGGCAGGAAGAGGCGACGGGGGAGGGGAACCGCCCCCAGCAGGACCTGCCGCGGGTGGCGGGCAGCCTTCCGGGGCGGGTCATAACTAATTATCAGTTCTCCAAGACGAGTCCGGGCCGCAGACAAGCTTTCATCGAGGCTGCTCGCGCACTGAGCACACCCTAAAATCTGCAGGCTTTGAATCTCGCTTGCTAGCAGCTGCGCCGCTAAATCGGCATTAAAGCTTTCGCCTAAGCAGCCCTGCCAAGACAGGTGGGCATCTTTCTTTCCAACTTTCAGGGCGGGCAGATTTTCACAGCTGATCACCAGAGTATTTATGGGATCTTGGGCGCTAATCCAACGCAGTAAGGACGAAAACTTAGTAGGAAGCAAAGCTTACTGCCCTAAATTAACGGACGGCGAGTTAAGGGCACGGGGACGGGGCCGGAAAAATCTTCTTCCTGGGGAGGACGTAGCCGGGGAGCAATCTTTAGCTCATAACCGGCAGCCACGAGCTCCTGCTCCCATTGCGAAAGCGTCTGGGCAGAAAGAATCAGGACGGTGCGAAGCCACTGCGTTTTTGCTAGTTTTTCCCCCTCGAGACAAAAATCTGGAGCCCAAGTTAGCAGGTGTTCGCCGCTAAAGCCACACAGTACTCCCAGAGTTTGTCGCCCGCGTTCTTGATTACCGTTCGCGAAGTCGTCTGCAGCTTTTAGTAAACATTTGCTGACAAAGTCCATCTCCAGTCCGATATGGTCGTCAGGTTCCTGGCCTAGATGGGGGGCCTGGAATCCCATGGCGCCATAATATTTGCGGACTTCCACGGTATCTTGGTCAAATACCAAGCCATCGTCGCAGCGATGTACCGATTCAAATGGAGGTAGCTGGGCGCTACCCGTGATTCCGTACAGATCATTTTGATCTGACCAGAGGGCATAAATGTCCTCTGCACTCAGGTCGGGGGATAGCTCGGCGCGCAGGTCTGCTAGGGCCTGTTCCCCCTTCGAGGTTAGGGGTAGGGGCCACTGATTGGTCATTGCTAGAAAATCTTTGACCACCTCCTCATTGGGAGGGCTTAGATGCAGAGCACCCAGGAAACAAAAAGCAGCAGCGTAAGAATCTAGTACCTTTGGCTCCATAGATTTAATGCTATCCCAATAAGGTGTTGATACCCGCGCGTACCAAGCCTTCGTAGTGCAGGCCCCGTCCGACCAGCTCGGTTGCAAAGGCCAGGAGGAAGGTTACCCACAGAGTAATGACCAGGGAACGCTTGGGGTAAGCAGAATCAGAAATATAGTTGCGCAATACCAGTGCGATCAGCAAAATCGTGACTACCAGTAAAAGCAATCGGATCAGTAGGTAGCCATGAGCAGTCATATTCTGTGCTACTTGTCGTTCTACCGCGCTACCGAGACCAAGCTGGGTCATAAAGAACGCGTAGGACACCAAAATAATCAGGCCGGCAGACGCGGCAATACCGGTGGTAATCCGCATAGACCGTTTAGTTAGTTCGATTAGGCCCTCCGGAAGTTTTCCAGGCGGAAAGAGCCCCCGGCGCAGAGCAGCTTTAAGGCCCTTACTGTTCGCATCTAAGTTTTTATCACTGGCTCCCCGCTGTTTCATCCGCCAAGTGGTTAACAGAGCGATCGCCACCGCTAGGGACCCGGTGAAGAAAGCAGACGAGAAGAAACTGACCCATACGAACCAGGAATGCCAGGCAGGCGCGGTGCCGGTAAAGTAATAGACTCCGCACATTGATATCAGCAAGCAAAGGCCCGCTAACGCGGTCAGTGCCGCGAATATGTCACGAGTAGTGCGGCTAAAACGGTTGAACCATTGGGTCAGTGCGAAGATCAGTCCAAACAGGGCGTAAAGCACCCCCGAGATCAGTTCGCGCGAGAGCCAGGATGATCCCAGATGCAACAGGGTAAATGGTGCATGGAAGGGGTCGTTGAGGTGGAAAAACGCGGCAAAGAACCCTAGGATCAGCAGCGGCCCCGCTGCATACAACCCCGCGTTGGTCAGGCTGTCGATTGCAGACTGTTTAACGCCTGCCCGCCGACCAATCAGCTGGATAATTCCCAGGATCCAAAATGCCCCTACTGACATTTGAGCGACAGTAGTAAAGATAATCATGGGCAGCTCGCCGATATGCATGATGCTCCTTAACCTAGCGGGTGAATAAAATCTTCAATGTTTAAATCTCTTTGGGACTCTGGATAATCCCGCTGCCTTTATCCCACTCTTGGGCATCACGGTGCGGCTTAATTACCAGGTGTGGTTGGGTAATAGATGGGTCAGGAAGCGGGGCTATCCCGGCCTCTTCTCCGAATTCTTTACGCAAATCCTCGATGGGGCCCCAACCAAGCGCGCGGGTGGGACAGGCATCTACACAAGCCGGATTTTGTCCCTGGCTGCGATAGTCATAGCACAAATCGCATTTAGACATGTGGCCACTGCGGGCATCCAGTTGGGGAGCGCCGTAAGGACAGGCCCACTGACAATAGCGGCAACCCACGCATTTAGATTGGTCTACATAGACGGTTCCATCTTCGCGCTGGGACATGGCAGTAGTTGGGCACACCTGCACGCAAATCGGATTCTCACAGTGGTTGCAAGCTATAGAGGTATAGTAACTAAAAACATTGTGGCGGAAAGTCCCGTCAGTTTCATTTACTTTCCAAGAGCCACCGGTATATTCAATAACCCGCCGCCAGGTCATACCTACCGGCAAATCATGCTTATCTTTACAAGCGATTTGGCAGGCCTTACAACCGTTACAAAGGTTTTGATTGAAAACAAACCCATACTCGGCACCTTTTTTGGTTAAAGGTTCCGTTAAAGTGTTGTTCCTGCTGGGAGTAGGAATCGCATCGTCGGCCATCGCGTCCTCCTTGCAAAGACTGTGGTAAATACGAGTGGCAGCCCCACTTGCTGCCCCTTTTTAATGTTATATTCTGCTGGTTTATTTCACAGATAATGCGAAATGGTTTTAGTCTTTTAGGGAAATAAATATTTACTCTATTTACCCGGTTACTACAAAAAATATTTCTTATTGATCAGGTTCTGTTAATTTATTTGGAATCTTCCTCGCTTAGGGAGCCGGCATTTTTCAACACCTCCCCGGACTGGGTAGCTGACTGTGCCCAGGCTTCTATTTCTTCTTGAATGGTCTCGCGGATCATCTGCTTGGGGCTATAACTGGAGAGGTTAAGGTTCCGCAAAACTTTCAGGTTTTCTAGATCCTCGGGAGTAAGCCCCGAAAAATCCCCGGAGGTTTCTTGGCGCAACTTTGCTGACCAGCCCCGAAAACTGGTGAGTGCTTTGCGTAGCGCCGTTAATCCTTGCGCCACGTTCTTCGGCCCCAAAAGCAGGGCAGCAATCACCGCCAGCACCAAGAATTCGCTTCCGCTGATTCCAAACATTACGTCTTACCTCTTACCTATGAATATTCCGGTTAGTTATGCCTTTACGACCTGCGCCAAAACAGTATGAACCCCCATACCTTTGGCAATCGGAGTCGGGTGCAAAGAGGTCAAAGTGTTAACCGAACCGGCCACATCCACCGGCTTCTTAGGATTTGCGCCCTCGGGAGGAGCTACTTCCGAATCCGGCTTGGGATCATACCAAGCACCTTGGGGCACCGAGATCGTTCCGGGAACGATCCTGGTAGTCACTTTGGCAGGCAAACGTAAAGTGCCGCGTTCGTTGTAGACGAACACCAAATCATCGTTCTTAATCCCGCGTTCCTCGGCATCTTTCGGATTCATCCACACGGTTTGGATATGGGCTTCCTTGAGCCAATCCACGTTGCCGTAACTGGAGTGAGTACGGGCCTTGAAGTGATGCCCGATTACCTGCAGCGGATACTTCTTATTCTTGGCAGCGTCCTCGGCGCCTTCCCAAGTTGCTAGGTGGGCGGGAATGGGGCAAAGTTCGTCACCGTCTAGGCGAGGACGGAAATCTCCGAAGGTCCATTTTTTCGCCATATTTTCTAGGCGCTGGGAATAAATCTCAATCTTGCCGCTAGGAGTACTGAGCGGATTTGCCGCCGGGTCTTTACGGAAATCTTCCAAAGGAATATCGGAACCCGCGTTGCGGCGGACGATCCCCACTTTCTTCCACTCTTCATAAGTGGGCAGGGTGGGATCTTCCTCTCGCCCGGTCTCAACGATTTCTTTCAGCCATTCCTCCCGGGTCTTACCTCCGGTGAACTTGTCCTTAACCCCCAGGCGATCGGCCAGTTCGGTGCAAATATCAAAAATAGATTTGCACTCGTAAAGCGGCTTGATAGCTTGCTGGGAAACAATGCCGTAAGCCATCGGGGTGGCATTTTCCCCGCTGTGGTAGTCCGATTCTTCGGAAGTAGAGGTGCCCGGTAACAGATAGTCGGAGTAGCGGGCACTGACAGTATGCATAATGTCGCAGGTAACAATCAGTTCACACTTGGTGTCATCCTGCAGGATCTCTACAGACTTGTTGTTGTCTCCGGTCTGGTTTACCAGCGAGTTCGATCCATAGTTGAAGACCGCTTTAATCGGAACCTCCAACTTGGTGTTGGTGGGATTACCGGCTTCATCTACCGGTACCTTTAGGGCGCGTACGCCCGGTTCTGGTTTAACTCCCACTCCGGCGTTGAAGGTATCCATCTTGGGACCGTGGTCAATAGCATCTAACCAGCTGAAGACGGAAATGATTTTTTCGGAAGGGTTAGCGACTTCGGTGTTGAATGTTCGGGTGATTGGCAGCGCCTGTCCGCCCTCCCGTCCGCCGGTGCCGCCGCCTTTTATGCCGATATTTCCGGTTACGCAGGCCAACAGGAAAATCGCGCGAGCGATGCCTTCCCCGTTAGCGTGCCGCTGCGGCCCCCAACCCTGGGTGATAGTACAGGGTTTAGCGGTAGCGATTTCCCGGGCAAGACGGCGAATATCCGAGGCTGGCACCCCGGTAATCCGGGCGGCCCACTCGGGGGTTTTAACCGTTTTATCTTTTCCTTTGCCCTGTAGGTACGCAAGATAGGACGCATTCTTAGGCGCGCCCTCGGGCATATGCGCTTCATCGAAACCTACGCAGTATTTATCCAAGAATGCCTGGTCGTGTAGGTTCTCTGCTACCATCACGTAAATCATGCCGGCGATTAGGGCAGCGTCGGTGCCCGGGCGCAGCGCCACCCACTCGTCCCCGAGCGCTACCGAAGTTTCCGAATACCGCGGATCGATAACGATGGTTTTAACGCCAGATTTACGTTTAGTAGCCTGAGTTACGAAAGTTTGTCCCCCGCCTGACATCCGCGTCTCTAAGGGGTTATTGCCGAACATCACCTGTAGCTTGGAGTTGGCGGCATCATCGAAGCTGTTGCCAGCTACCCAGTCGCCATAGAAATAGGGGTAAGCCTGAGTGATATTGGTGGTGGAATAGTCAGAGTAGTGATCGAGATAACCGCCATAGAGCGAAAGCATCCGCGCCATCGGGCTGGCTTCGGGCGGCCAGGAACAAGCCATAGCGGAACCCAGAACCCCGGTGCCGTACTGGATATAGAAGCATTCGTTGCCGTACTTGGACTTCAAAGCCTTCATCTTTTCAGCGATCTCATCAAGGGCTTGCTTCCAGGAGATTTCCACCCATTGTCCTTCGCCGCGTTTGGTACCCGGCTTGCGCTTCATGGGCTTCTTTAAACGACCGGGATTGTAAATGCGGTGCCGAATAGCGCGACCACGGGGGCAGGCGCGCACCTGCTGGCTGCCCAGCTCATCGTTACCGGTGTTATCGGGCAGTACTCGTACTACCCGGCCATCTTTGACTTGCAAACGCACTGGGCAACGGGACCCGCAGTTGACAGTGCAAGCTGACCAGACGGTCTTATCTACGTCAGTGCGTCCGGTGCCGTTTGCTACCAGTTTTCCGTTCTTGTCGGGGGAATAAGGAGAAGGAGTGGCACAGGCCACCAGTCCGGTAGTACTGCCAGCGATTGCTGACCATTTCAGGAAAGTACGTCGAGAAGGACGGATATTCGCCGGTTGCTTCGCTGCCATCATTTTCTCCTTGCCGCATCTGAATATTCCACCCACACTGGTGAACTCGCACTCATTGTATGCCCGGAAAGACGAAAATTTGGAAACCTGAATTTAAAAAATATTTACCCGAAATTTCGACGATAAACAGCTGAAAGCTCCGTACTTTAGAGGATAAAAGTCTCTTGGTGACGTAAGTCCTAGAGGGGAATTTTAGGGATATACGTAAGGGGCGACTTCCTTTATTGATAGCGACATGCGCGGGAGCGTTTAACTGGGCAGCCGGCTTAGAACTCTGGGTGATTCTTCAGGAGGGAGCCTGCGGGCATAGTAGGCTGAGGGCGTGGAAAAGTGGGTTGCGGTAGGCGAGGAAATTACTATCTGTGTCCAAGAGTTCGGAGACCCAGACGCCCCCTTAATGATTCATATTGAAGGACACGGGGCGCAGCTCACCTCGGTTCCAGAAAGTTACTGTCAGCGCCTAGCAGAAGCTGGCTTCCACATCATTAGATTCGATAACCGGGATGTGGGGCGCTCCTCGCGGGTACCTTGCCCCTACGATTTACGCGATATGGCCAGTGATGTAGCCGTGCTGATTGCCGCCTACGGATCGCCGGCGGTAGTTACTGGCCGCTCGATGGGTGGGGCGATCGCGCAGCTGCTAGCGCTAGAACACCCGGAAATGGTCGCCGGGTTAGGGCTGTTCTTTACCTATGCTAAGAGCGCCGCCTCCGCGGTAAATCCGATTCGGCAGGCCCCTTATGCTTCCGTTAGCCAGTTTAAAAAATGGCATTTTGGGCAGATTAATAAGATTGCAGGCTCTAAGTACCCTTGGGGGGAGCAGCAGCTGAAACAACTGGTTGCCAGTAACTGGAGACGCGGTTTCAGCTGGGAAGGGCTAGAAAGACAACGCCAAGCGATGGAGCGTACTGATCCTTGGGCAAAGCGTCTAGGGGAAATAAAGGTGCCAGTTTCAATCGTGTATGGCGAGGAAGACCCGGTGATCCCGGTAGCGGCAGGTAAACAACTACACCGCTTGATTCCCCATTCCCGGTTGCATTTGGTTGCGGGTATGGGGCACCAACAGCCCCCACAGGCCGAGGAACTTTTTATCCAAGCATCCCTAGAGGCAGCGGGATGTTCCACTTAGTCAATAGCGGGAAAACCGGGTATTCGCAGGTATTAGTGGTTAATAACGGGCATCAGCCCTTAATAGTTGAAATGGTAACGAGCGAGAAAAATACCAGAAATCACTGGTGCGCGGGAAGGGACTTGAACCCTCACGGCCGTTAAGTTGGCCACTAGCACCTCAAGCTAGCGCGTCTACCGATTCCGCCACCCGCGCTCGAGGACAACTGAGAGATTAGCACATCTTGGAGCTGGCAGAAAAAAGCGAAAAGAAAAATGGGCGGTTAAACAGCCAGGAGTTGGCGGGAAGGAAAGTTGCCTACAATAAGGGCGGGGCGTAGTGCCCTTGAGAAATAGAAGGCTAGAGGGCACAGACAGGATTTTTATGGGGAAGCGTTATTTTGACACCGTGATTTTTGACATGGACGGTACCTTGACCGATTCGGTTCCCCTGATAACCGAGGCGGTGGTGGAAGTTATTTCCCACTATCACCTAGCGGAACAAACTCCGCAAGAACTGAAACGTTTCGTAGGGCCACCGCTACGCATCGGTTTTAAACAGTATCTAGATTTACCCGAGGAACTACTAGATGAGGCGGTCGAAGTTTACCGGAGCTATTATCGACCTCGCATGACCCAGGTGCCTTTATTCGCGGGGATAGAAAACCTGTTGCAGCGTCTGCGCGCCAAAGGAGTAAAAACTGCCGTCGCTTCCTCGAAATTAGAAGAACTAGTACGTGATATTGCGCAGGCGACGGGGATGAGCCCCTATTTGGATTGCGTTGCCGGTACCCAAGAAAAATCCGGAACTAGCGCTGAGAATCCCAGGGATGTGGCCAATCCGCAGCTAAGACGGGGGAAAGAGGGAGTTATTCGCTATGCCCTCGAGCAGCTAGCTGCACCCGGTCCGCTCGGACGAGTAGTTATGGTGGGCGATCGGGAAGATGATTATCAAGCTGCTTGTAATATCGGTATAGATGTGATCGGGGTTTCTTGGGGAGCAGGCAGCCGGGAGGAGTTTCCGGGAGCGCCCTGGGTTACTTCGGTATCCGAACTACAAAACAGGCTGCTAGGAGCAACCGATATAGGAAAGGACAAATTTTGATTAACCAGGACGAGGAAGCCCGACAAGCGGGTAATGAGCATCCCCAATATCAGATCCCGGACCCTCATCGCCCCGAAGATTTAGTGCGCCAATTTCACCAGGTTTATGGGCTGCCGATTCAGCATGACCAGGCGGAAGTCGATCGCGAACGGGTACATATGCGCATGCGCCTCATCTATGAGGAAGTCAGCGAGCTTACCGGCGCGGTTTATGGGACCCAGGCGCGTCGCATCCTAGAAGAAGCTATTTCTTCCTTGCCGGATGATGGTACCCGAGACACGATTGAGGCCGCCGATGCCCTCGCAGATTTGATTTACGTTATTTATGGTATGGCGCTGGAATGCGGGATTTCGCTGCCGGCAGTCCTGAAGGAAGTGCAGGCTTCTAACCTGTCTAAACTGGATGGAGAGGGCAAGCCTATCTATCGTGAGGACGGCAAGGTGCTAAAAGGGGAAAATTTCTTCCCTCCCAATATCAAAACTGCGCTGAAAACTCTTATTCCTGAGTAGGATGGTTACTAAAGAGTAATTCTTTTTTGATACCGTAAGATACAGTATTATCAAAGGAACGATCGTTAGGTTGGTAAGCCTTCATCTAGTCGCTCGATTGGGTGGCCGATGGTAGCTGCTAGTCTTATTAGCTCGCATCGGCTTTGGAACTATCCAAGGCTGATAAAAGGGGAGGTAGCGTGGCTAAAGTAGTAGTCATTGGCGGCGGTTATGGTGGCATCACCGTTGCAGGTGGCCTGGATGACGTAGCTGACGTCACGCTGGTCGAACAAAAAGACCAGTTTGTGCATCACGCGGCGGCGCTTCGGGCGGCGGTGGATTCTGTATGGGGGCATACGGTGTTTATGCCTTACAGTCGGCTGCTAGATCGCGGCAAAGTCGTCCACGGTACTTGTATGCGAGTGGATGGCCGCACCGTTTATGTGGCTGGTCATGATCCCATCGAGGCAGATTTCTTGGTGTTAGCAACGGGAACCACCTACCCCTTCCCGGCAAAGCACATGGTGTCGCAAGCTTCGGTGGCAAAAGCTCGTCTGGATCAAACTCGCGAAAACTTGGCGCGGGCCAAGCGAGTAATGTTGGTCGGAGCCGGCACCGTCGGCGTAGAATTTGCGGGTGAGTTAACCTCCACTTACCCGGATATGAAGATCATTATGGTCGACAAAGAACCCTATATCCTAGGAACTCCTGGGTACCTGGACTCTTTGCGGGAAACTATCACCACCCAGATGGAAGACCGTGGTATCGAACTGGTACTGGGGGCGCCCTTAGCTTATATGCCGCCTACAGATGTAGGAATGCTCTCCACCTTCCAGGTAGAGACCTTGGCAGGAGTGCCCATCGAAGCCGATATGTGGTTCCTTTGCTACGGAGCGCAGACTTCTTCCGGTTACCTCCACGGATCGTATTCTCAGGTCATGCATGCCAACGGTACGGTTATGGTCGATGAGCACCTCCGGGTCAAGGACATGGAAAATGTTTACGCAGTCGGTGACATTACCGATGTGCCAG
>CAMYFZ010000008.1 GCA_947255165.1 uncultured Varibaculum sp. | reverse complement strand
AGGCTAGACTGGTGGGCATGGCGCCAGCGAAAGATTTTGTTCATCTTCATGTTCACACCGACTATTCCATGTTGGATGGGGCGGCTCGGATTGGAAAACTGGTAGAGCGGGCGAAAGAGATTGGTCAGCCGGCAGTAGCTATCACCGATCACGGCTACCTTTTTGGCGCCTACGAGTTTTATAAAGCTGCCCATGAAGCGGGAATCAAGCCCATAATCGGTCTGGAAGCCTATATCACCCCCGGTACTTCCCGTTTTGACCAGACTCGGCAGCGCTGGGGAGAAGAGCATCAAAAAGGCGATGATGTTTCGGCGCGCGGTGCCTACACCCATATGACTTTGCTTTCGCGCACCACCGAAGGGATGCATAACCTGTTTCGCTTAGGGTCGCTGGCCTCTATTGATGGGCAGATGCAAAAATGGCCGCGCGCGGACCGAGATCTGTTGGAACGCTATTCCACCGGGTTAATCGGCACCAGCGGTTGCCCCTCGGGAGAAATCCAGACCCGCCTGCGCCTGGGGCAATGGGAAGAAGCCAAGAAAGCCGCCGGGGAACTGCAGGATATTTTCGGGAAAGAAAATTTCTTTGTCGAACTCATGGATCACGGCCTGCAAATCGAGCGGCGAGTGCGCAACGATTTGCTGAAACTGGCGAAAGTTATTGACGCTCCTTTGCTGGCCACCAACGACTCGCACTACGTCCTCAAAAGCGATCAACCCACCCAAGACGCGTTGCTATGTATCAACTCGGGTTCGCGTCTCAACGATGCGGACCGGTTCCGTTTCGAAGGCTCCGGGTACTACCTGAAAACCGCAGAAGAAATGCGGGAACTATTCTCCGATTTTCCCGAGGCCTGCGATAACACTTTAAAAATTGCGGAAATGTGCGAGGTGCATTTTCAAACCACCGCTGAGGGTGCCGACTATATGCCCCAGTTCGAGGTGCCGGCCGGGGAAGACACCACCAGTTGGTTTGTGAAAGAAGTCCAACGGGGCTTACATAAACGCTACCCGCAAGGCATACCCGAAAAATCGCAGAAACAGGCCGACTACGAATGTGGGATCATCACCCAAATGGGGTTCCCCGGCTACTTCCTGGTGGTCGCCGACTATATTAACTGGGCAAAAAAACAAGGCATCCGGGTGGGGCCGGGGCGCGGATCGGGAGCTGGGTCCATCGTGGCCTACGCGATGGGGATCACCGAGCTTGACCCCCTCGAACACGGGCTCATGTTCGAGCGTTTCCTCAACCCCGAGCGGGTATCTATGCCCGATATTGACGTAGACTTCGATGAGCGTCGCCGCGGGGAAGTCATCGATTACGTAACCGAAAAATACGGGAAAGACCGGGTCGCGCAGGTAGTTACTTACGGCAAGATCAAAGCCAAACAGGCCTTAAAAGACTCCTGTCGGATCATGGACAAGCCCTATGCCCTGGGCGATCAGCTCACCAAGAAAATGCCGCCGGCGATTATGGGCAAAGATATTCCCCTATCTGGGATTTACGACCCCAAACATCCGCGCTACGGAGAAGCCAGCGAATTTCGCCAATACGTTTCCGATAATGAGGGCGAAGTAAAGCCAGTAATTAAAATGGCACAGGGCCTGGAGGGGATCACCCGCCAATGGGGAGTTCACGCTTGCGCCGTGATCATGTCCAGCCATGATCTAACCGATATTGTCCCCATGATGAAACGCCTGGCCGACGGGGCGATTATCACCCAATTTGACTATCCCACCTGCGAAACCTTGGGACTGTTGAAAATGGACTTCCTGGGGCTGCGCAACCTGACGGTCATCTCGGATGCCCTCGACAATATTGTGGCTAACGGGAAGGAACCCCTAGATTTAGAGCAAGTTCCCCTCGATGATCAACCCACCTACGACCTGTTGTCACGCGCGGAAACCCTGGGGGTATTCCAGCTAGATTCACCGGGGATGCGGTCGCTGATGCGGCTGATGAAGCCCACCGAGTTCGCGGATATTTCTGCGGTCGGCGCCCTCTATCGCCCCGGGCCTATGGGGGCAAACTCGCACACTAACTATGCTTTGCGGAAAAATGGGCGTCAAGAAATTGAGCCCATTCACCCCGCGCTTTCTGAAGCTCTCGCCGATATTTTGGGTGAAACCTACGGCCTGATCGTATATCAAGAGCAGGTAATGGCGATCGCGCAAAAGGTAGCCGGGTACTCCCTGGGGCAGGCAGATATTTTGCGGCGCGCCATGGGGAAGAAAAAGAAAAAGGAGATGGATAAACAATATTCGCGCTTCCACGACGGGATGATTGAGCGCGGATATCCCGAAGATGCGGTCAGTAAACTGTGGGAAATCTTGGTGCCGTTCTCGTCCTACGCCTTCAATAAATCGCACTCCGCTGCCTATGGATTAGTTTCCTATTGGACCGCCTATCTGAAAGCTAACTATCCCACCGAATTTATGGCGGCGCTGCTAACTTCCACTAAAGATAACAAAGATAAACTCGGTCTTTACCTGCGAGAATGTCGCCGCATGGATATTTCGGTGCTGCCTCCGGATGTGAATGCCTCCGACTCTGATTTCACCGCAGTTGGCGAATCTATTCGCTTTGGCCTGTCCGCCGTGCGCAACGTCGGTATTAACGTGGTAGCCGGAATCGTGAAAACCCGTAAAGAAAAAGGTGCTTACACTTCCTTCCCGGATTTCCTGGATAAAGTCCCGATCGAGGTGTGCAATAAACGGGTAGTAGAATCCCTGATCAAAGCCGGTGCCTTCGATTCGCTAGGGCATGACCGCCGTCCGCTAGAGGCCATCCATATTGAAGCTGTCGATTCGGTTATCGATGTGAAACGAAACGCCGCTAGAGGACAAGAAGATCTTTTCGGGATGATGGACGGCGACGCAAATGTTACTTTCACCGTGCAAATCTCGGATTTACCCGAATGGGATAAACCGCAAAAACTCAAATTTGAGCGGGATATGTTAGGACTTTATGTCTCCGATCATCCCTTGCGAGGTATGGAAGCGATCCTCGCCCACAATTCGGATACCGAGATCGTGGATCTTTCTACCGAAGGTGGGGTGAGGGACGGACAGCAAATCCAGATTTGCGGCCTGATCACCACGGTGCAGAGTAAAACTACTAAACGAGATGGCAACTTGTGGGCGATTGTAACCATCGAGGATATTTCTGGTTCCACCGATGTTTTATTCTTCCCGCAGACTTACCAGAAATATTCGCAAGACCTGGTGACAGACGAAATCATCAGCGTTAGTGGCCGGGTGCGGATTCGCGATGATGAGGCCTCGCTATATGCCCAAGAAATGACAGTGCCCGATATTAGCCGGGTAGCAAGCGGGCCGTTAAATATCTACATCTCTGCCAATCGTCTTACCGAGGAGGTAGCGGAGCAGCTGCGGGCAATCCTGGCTTCTAGCCCGGGGCAAAGTGAGGTTAGGATGCATCTGCGCAGCTCCAAGGGTACTACTATCGTGCAGCTTGGCGATGATTTGCGGGTAAATCGCGGCTCGAGTTTGGCGGCGCAGCTAAAAACCCTACTCGGCCTCCACTGCCTAGAAAAGCGCAAATAACTTCCTTACTCTCATGCGCGGAGCCTAGGTTTTTCCTCCCGTGCGAGTCAATCGGTAACGTTCGGTGCGGGTCGGGCCGTAAAAGCGCTCGGGGGACCCCAGTGATTCTCGCTTCGCTCGACTCAAGCCCCCTCTCGCATCTTTTACGGCTCGACCCTGTGCGCGGGGGAGAAGTTTTATCCGAGTCGGCTAGGCGGGCGCAAAATTTGGAAAACGTCGCCACGTTTTCCAAATTTTTGGGCAGGAGGAAAAACTTCTTCCCCGCGCTGAGCCCTACCGAGGCGGAGTTTTTAGCGGGGGAATTAACGGGTAACTTGGGCTCCGGTGGTGGTGCCGCTGGGGAGGTTGATTTGCACGATATCGCCGGGGGAGAGGGCGCTACCGCGGCGGGTTTCTACCTCGCCGTTAACCGTAACGTCACCGGATTGGATGAACACCCGCGCCTCGGCGCCGTCCTCTACCAGGTTCGCTAGCTTTAAAAACTGGCCCAACTTTATGGTTCCGCGCACCGGAATAGCCGGTAAAGATGCGCTGTTATTGTCTGCCACGCAGTAAATGATACTAAACTGTTAGCAGTATGACTTTATTGGCGCATGTTGGAGGAGCTAGATGAGCAACCCCGAACCGCACGGATTCCCGCAAGGTGACCCAGAAGGTGGGGCAAACTGGCCTTTTGCCTCGAAACCAGAGTATGCAGAACCCGGGAGAGAACCAGCCGTGTCCGAGCCGCGTCCGGCTTTTCCTGCTCCTGCGGCTCCTCCGGCGCAAAAAGTTCCCCAATACAGCCAACAACTCCCGCACGCGGAGGGAAATCCGCTACCTGAGGGAGCACAGTATGCGCCGGCATCAGCCGGTCCCGCATTTGCTCGCCCGGAGATGGTAGACCCACAGCCGGTAAGCAGCGGGGATGCTGTGCCTGCGGCGCAACCTGGTGCCACTGCCCCTGCCGAGCCGCTAGCAGCTTCCCCGATCTCAGATCCCGTTCCCGCAGCGCCGGAAGCCTCCGCGTCTAACAGCGAGAATTTTTCTGCCGCACCACCAAACGTGGCCGAAGCACCCACCGAAACTGCCGTGGCTAGCACAAAAACGAAGAGTGGTGCCGCAGAGTCGGTGGCGGAGATCCACAAATCTTTGTATCAACAAGCATTAACCCCCTGGTGGTTGGATGCCTTGATGGCCTTGTCTTTGGCCGGAGTAATGGTTTTCAACGGCTTTGGAATGTCGATGGGGCTGCGGATCGGTTCCCTGATTGTGATGGTGATTGCCCTGGTGCTAATCACCTGGTATCAGGGGGATGCGCAAGAAAAATCCAATACTTTCCTCACTGGAACCCTGCTGGGAGTAGTCTGTGGATTCCTCGCGGGACTGATTGTGGTGGCTGCCTCGCTCTATCTGGTGGCGCCGATGCCTGCCTGGTATCCCTGGATACTGTGGCTGATCAGCGGGGTATTACTCTACTTGACCTATCGGGGATTCCGAGATTGGGTAATGCGCAGTTTACAAAAGAAATCTCAAAAGTAATTTCACTAGATAAGTCAAAATGTTTTATTTACTGGACTAATTGGCGATTGATCTACACAAAACAACTAACATATCCCCATGCTCTCAATTACTGATTTTCGCGCCACCATGCCCACGGGGATGGAATTGCGCCAGGCGCTTCCGCGCGCGCAAATGAACGTAGAGGAGGCGGCAGAAAAAATTCGCCCCCTGATGCGTGAGGTTAAAGACCGCGGTGCCGTCGCCCTCCGGGAGTTTTCGGAAAAGTTTGATGGGGTGCGGCCAGAGCATTTACGAGTTCCAGAGCAGGAACTTACTCGGGCACTCGAGCAACTTGATCCGGCGGTGCGCGAAGCGATGGAAATCTCTATCGAACATAACCGCGCCGGTCACCGCGCACAGTTACCCACTGAGCGGGTAACCGACATTATGCCGGGCGGAATCGTAAAACAGCGTTGGATTCCCGTAGAGCGGGTAGGGCTCTACGTTCCCGGCGGCTTGGCCGTTTATCCCTCCTCGGTCATCATGAACGTGGTCACCGCCCAGGAAGCCGGGGTAGGCGAAATTGCAGTTGCCTCTCCGCCGCAAGCCCGCTTTGGAGGTGGGGTGCATCCCACGATTTTGGCCGCCTGCCAGCTGCTCGGGGTAAAGGAAGTTTATGCCGTAGGCGGAGCCCAAGCGATTGCCATGTTCGCCTATGGGGCTAGCGGGGAAGAGGGCGTAGACCCCGATCCGCTTTGCCAGCCAGTTGATGTGATCACCGGTCCGGGCAACATTTATGTGGCGGCCGCCAAACGCCTGGTGCGCGCGGTTTGCGGAATTGATGCCGAGGCCGGTCCCACCGAGATCGGGATTATTGCTGATAGCAGCGCCAATCCGGTCCTGGTGGCTGCAGATATGATTTCCCAGGCCGAACACGACCCCAACGCCGCTTCGGTACTCTTTACCGACTCGGAGGAACTTGCCCACGCGGTAGAAGCAGCAATCGTTCCCGCCGCGCAGGCCACTAAACATTCCCAGCGGGTGTGTCAGGCACTAAGTGGCCCTCAGTCCGGGATCGTGCTAGTAGCCGATCTGGCTAGCGCAATTGAAGCAGTCAATGCCTATGCGCCCGAACATCTGGAGATTCATACCGAAGAAGCGGGGGAAGTTGCGGAAAAAATTCGTAACGCCGGCGCCATTTTTGTTGGTCCCTATACCCCGGTTCCGTTAGGGGACTACCTGGCGGGCTCTAATCACGTCCTCCCCACCGGGGGTACGGGGCGTTATGAGGGCGGCCTTTCAGTAATGGCGTATCTCAAACCGGTGCAGCAGGTAGAGTACCAGCGCGAGGCCCTCGCAAAAATGGCGCGTCCGTTAACCGCATTTGCGGACGCCGAAGATCTTCCGGCGCACGAACAAGCCGTGAACTGCCGATTTAAATAAATGACAGATAGGAATAACGATGGCAGAAAATAATATTAGGATCCCCAGCGTCTTTAGGCAGCTGCTGTTTTGGGTGTTGGTCGCGATTGTCGCCGGTGCATTAATCGGTATGATTCCGGGACTTCCTAAAGGATTCATTACCCCCTTCGCTACCTTCAACGATATTTTCGGAAAATTCTTGAGCTTTTGCATTCCCCTGATTATTTTGGGGCTGGTAGGGCCGGCGCTAGCAGATCTAGGGCGGGGAGCCGGCAAATGGTTATTGGCCACAGTCGCAATCGCTTACGGATCTACTCTTTTTGCCGGGTTCGGCACCTACGGGATTGCATCGGTGGTTTTCCCGCGGATCCTGACCGAATCGGCTCCCGAACTAAAAGAGCCCAAGAACGCGGTGGCCTCCCTGCTGGGCGATAATCTGAACATCACCCCGGTACTGGATGTGACTGGCGCTTTGATTTTGGCTTTTATCCTGGGTATTTGCATGGCGGCGCTGAATACTCCCACTTTGCATCGCGCCTACTCGGAGTTCCGGGACATCACCATGTTGATGATTAAGCGGGCAATCGTTCCGCTGCTGCCGCTATTCATTTTCGGCACCTTCCTCAATATGTCCTACTCTGGGCAGATCGCACTGGTCATCAAAGTGATGATCAAAGTCATCCTGGTGTCGGTAATCCTGACTGTGGTGCTGCTGCTGATTCAATACACAGTGGCAGGGGCAATTGCGAAAGTTAACCCCTTTGTGGCACTCGGGAGGATGGCGAAAGCCTACTTTACCGCGCTGGGTACTGCTTCTTCGGCGGCCACGATTCCGGTGACCTATCAGTGTGCTCGCAACAACGGGGTTTCGGCTGAGATTGCTGGCTTTACGATTCCGCTGTGCGCCACTATTCACCTGGGTGGCTCCACGGTTAAAATCACCGCGTTTGCCCTGGCAGTCATGCAGATGACCGGGCAGTCCATTACCTTCGGGAAAATGGCGATGGCGATTATTATTTTGGGGATCACCATGGTGGCGGCACCGGGCGTTCCCGGCGGCGCGATCGCAGCTGCTCAAGGCGTATTGATGGGCTTCCTCGGGTTCTCCCCGGAGCTTTACTCCCTGATGGTGGCTCTGTATGTGGCGATTGACTCTATCGGTACTGCCACGAACGTAACCGGTGACGGCGCCATCGCCCTGGTGGTAAACAAGCTGGCGGGCGGCTCACTGGGTAGCGAAAAAGGTCATGCCATGGCTACCGCCGAAACTATGGTTTCGGCCTCTGACTAAGCAATCGAGTGTTTGCCCTCGCCGTTTTGGCCCGGTTTCGTCCTTAGAAAAACCGAAACCCGCTAAGCGGCGAGGGCAAAACATTATCTGGGTAATGCCTTTAGAATGGGAGCGAGAAAGGAACCAACACTTATGGAACAGTCCCCCTTGCTGCCGCTGCGAGAAGAACTCGCGCAGGTTACCCCCTATGGGGCGCCGCAATTGGAGGTGGCTGCCCGGCTAAACGTGAATGAAAATCCTTATTCGCCCAGCCCGGAGATGATCGCCGATATTACCCGTGCGGTTAGCGAGGCGGCGGCAGGGTTAAACCGCTACCCGGATCGGGATTTTACCGCCCTGCGGGAGGCTTTAGCTGGTTATGTGCGCCGCGAATCTGGCCTAGACTTTCCGGTCGAGCAAATCTGGGCTGCTAACGGTTCCAATGAGGTGATGGCGCAGCTACTGGGCGCCTACGGAGGACCGGGACGTACAGTTTTGGGGGCCGAGTATTCCTACTCGATGTATCCGGAGTATGTGCGGGGAGCGCACTCGCGGTATGTTACGGTTCCCCGGCAAAGTGACTGGAATCTTGATGTAGAGGCGCTGCTACAGGGATTGCAGGCAGTGCGACCTAGCGTATTGCTGCTGGCGAACCCGAATAACCCGACGGGCACCGCCAGTAGCCAAGCCGAGCTCATCCAAATTTTGCAGCAAGCCCGAGAAACGGGGCCGGTGATAAATGGTAGACCCACCGCTACGGTGGTGGTAGTTGACGAGGCCTACGGGGAGTTCCGTGACCCGGGCCAGCCCAGCGCCCTCGCCCTCTTAGAAAAATTCCCGCACCTGGTGGTTTCCCGTACCATGTCGAAATCTTTCGGGATGGCGGGGCTGCGTCTGGGATATCTGGTGGCTTCTACCGCGGTGATCGCAGATATTATGCGGGTTCGTTTGCCCTATCACCTCTCTGCCCTTACCCAGGCGGCCGCGATTGCGGCTTTAGGGCACGCCGAAGAGCAATTGCTCCAGTTGGCGGAGCTACGCGAGCGCCGCGATGCCTTGGCAGCTTGGCTGGAATCGAAAGGTTACACGGTGCCGAGAACCCAAGCTAACTTTGTACTCTTTGGGCCGTTTAAAGATCGGCACCAGGTTTTCAGCGATCTTTTAGAACGCGGAGTCCTTATCCGAGAAGTTGGACCGGAGGGATTCTTGCGGGTAAGTATCGGCACCAGCCAAGAGGATCAAGCATTTCGTCAAGCATTCGAGGAGGTAACCAAATGAGTCGTAGCGGGAAAGTAACCCGAAAAACCGCGGAATCAGAAATCACGGTCGAGCTCAATCTAGATGGCACCGGTAAGAGCGAGATTAGCACCGGGGTTCCGTTCTATGACCACATGCTCACCGCGCTATCGAAACATTCCTTGATCGATATGAATATTGCCGCCCGCGGTGATATTGATGTTGACGTGCATCATACGGTCGAGGACACCGCGATTTGCCTGGGAACAGCTTTGCGTCAAGCCCTGGGGGATAAGGCAGGGATTCGCCGCTTCGCCGATGCTACCGTTCCCCTTGATGAAGCTTTGGCTCGGGCGGTAGTCGATGTGGCCGGACGCCCCTACTGCGTACACAGCGGTGAACCTGCCGGCCAGGAATATCACCTGATCGGCGGCCACTTTACCGGGTCCATGACCCGCCATGTGTGGGAATCCTTTGCCTATAATGCCGGCATCTGTCTGCACGTCGAGGTCCTTTCCGGGCGCGACCCTCACCATATTGTAGAGGCACAGTTCAAAGCAGTAGCCAGGGCTTTGCGGGGGGCAGTAGAGCCTGATCCTCGGGTTAGCGGGATTCCTTCCACTAAGGGCGCTCTGTGAACGGCTTAAATTTTCCGGAAGAGGACGATCCTCGCGATGAAGATCCCCGTGAACAGGACCCGGCGGGCAATAAAGACCCCGAAGCTAAACCGGAAGACTACTTCGACCAAGTAATCGCGCAGTCAGGGATTAGCGGCGAGGACGTAGACGGTTTCGGCCAAGAAGTTGACCAGGATTTACAGGCCTGGCAGCATTTAGAGGCGCTGCCTCCCGAAGCCGGAGATGTGGCCTTGGTGCTGACCAACCTGCTAGAGGCGGTGCCCCTGGCCACCATGATGGCGGCTCACGAAATCGATGCCCGGATCGTGGAAACCGAGTCCGGGTGCGTGGTGTGGAAACGCCTTACCCCTACCCCCGATGATGAATTAGAGGCGCTATTGGGGGAAGAGAGGCCGGTATCTGCCGAGGCCGAGGAGTTGGCGCTCGCAGTTTCTAAAATCACCCCCTATGGGGCGGTGCTGTTTGTATCTACTTTGCGTTCGGATTCTGATGACGATCCCGGGGTGCAAGGACAGATCACGGCGCGCGTCTACTATGATGGCCATTTTGATCGCACTATTCCCGCAGGTCCTTTGGTTTCCTGCGCCGATGAACGCATCGAGGATCTGCTTCTGGGACGGACTTCCCCAGAGGACTACCCGCAGATCCATCCGCCACGGCTGCGGGATTTGCCGGGACTTTTATTACAACAACTGCGGGGACTGCAAGAAGATATTAACCGTAGGGACGATCCAGAAAACCGGGAGGAAAAGGGCGGTGACTAAACAGGTAGCAGTATTTGACTATGGCTCCGGAAACGTGCGTTCGGCGGTTAACGCCCTGCGCCGCCTCGGGGTCGATGCTAATCTGACCAGTGATTTTTCTACCTGCCTGGACGCTGACGGCCTGGTGGTGCCGGGAGTAGGGGCTTTTGCCGCGGTGATGAAGGATCTGCACGCTCGGCGCGGTGACACGATTATCGACCGGCGGTTGGCCGGTGGCAGGCCGGTGCTCGGAATCTGTGTCGGGATGCAAGTCATGTTTGAACGCGGCCTTGAACACGGGGAAGACACCGCCGGGATGGGCGAATGGCCGGGAACGGTGGAGAAGTTGCGCGCCCCGATTCTGCCCCATATGGGATGGTCAAAAATCCAGGTAGGGCAGGGGTCGCAGCTATTTTCCGGGATTGAGGACGAGCGTTTCTACTTCGTGCACTCTTACGGGGTAACCGCCGATCCGGCGGAGCATTACCGGCAAGCTTCTCGGATGAAACCCCCCATTTTTTCGTGGGGAACTCATGGTGAACGTTTTATCGCCGCGGTTGAAAACGGGCCGCTAGCAGCCACCCAGTTTCATCCCGAAAAGTCCGGCAACGCCGGGATGGAACTACTTCGCAACTGGACGCAAACTTTCTAAGGGAGAAAAATGTTAGAACTTTTACCGGCTGTAGATGTTGTCGCTGGCCAAGCGGTACGCCTGCATCAGGGCCAAGCGGGCAGTGAAAAAGTTTACGGAGTTCCCCTTCAGGCGGCGCGTACTTTCGAGGCTGCCGGAGCTCGCTGGCTACACCTGGTGGATTTAGATGCTGCTTTTGGACGGGGAAACAACACCCAGGTAGTGCAGGAAATCGTCGAACAGGTCGGTTTGCAGGTAGAAGTATCGGGCGGGATCCGCGACGACGAATCTTTGGAGCGGGTACTTTCGGCGGGAGCGCGCCGGGTAAACCTGGGAACTGCGGCGATTGAAAAACCGGAGTGGACCTGCCAGGTGATCTCCAAATATGGTGATCAGATCGCGGTGGGTCTGGACGTGCGCGGACATACCCTGTCCACTCACGGTTGGACTAAGGATGCCGGTGATCTTTTTGAAATGATTGCCCGCCTAGATGAAGCCGGCTGCGCGCGCTACGTAGTTACCGATGTGATGCGCGATGGGACTTTGACCGGCCCGAATACCCAGCTACTTAAGGAAGTATGTGCAGCCACCTCAGCTAAGGTAGTGGCCAGTGGGGGAGTGAGTACCCTGGAAGATTTGCGCACCCTGCGGGAGCTCACCAATATCGGGGTTGAAGGCGCAATAGTAGGAGAAGCGCTTTACTCCGGGCAGTTCACTATCGAGCAGGCGCTAGCAGTCGCGAGTGAGAGAGCCTAGTTTGGCATTATCGGGGCGCGAAAGCGCGGAGCTTCCGGGCGCGAAATCCTTGTCCTCCCACCAAGAAAACGCGATTTTACGCGCCCTGGGACGTAACGTTAATCCCGCTGATCGCGGCGATTTAGAGCCAGAAATGGCGACGGCTTTTGAGCACCGGGACCTGCGAGATCGCCTGCTGGCAATCGCGGGAGCTTTGCGAAAAGGGCGCGTCCTCTTACCGGTGCTGCCCCATGAAGTCTCCCCTGAAGGGGCTTGCCCTAGCGGGCAGCTTCCCCAAATTACCCTGAAAGGCGTAACCCACGCGCGGGCAGTCCCGGTTTTTTCTTCTTTGGCGGCCCTAAATGGGGCCGTAAAAGCGGGTTTGGCCACCGCGCTTTCACCCGCGGGTAGCGGGGACCAGGTACCGCGTCCGCTACCAGTTAGCGCCCGCGCCCTCGCGATTGCGGCTCTAGATGCTCCCGGCAGGATGCTGCTAGACGGCACCTATCTTTTGCCTCGCCCGCTGCTTAATGCCTTGGCCTGCGCCGATACCTGGGTTCCCAGCTGGGATAATCCAGAGTTGTTAGGGGCGATTTCCCGGCTAATCACTAAGACGCTTACCACAGCGGAGTGGGAAATTATTCCTCAAGTGGCAGGTCCAGATCGGCTACTGGTAGCGGTAGATCCGACCACTCCCGGTCTTGCCCCGGCCTTAGGGGAACTACAAACCGGCATTAATGCCCTGAAAAATTTGGAGGCCGCCGCCGACCTCCTGGAGGTAACTCCGGTGCCGATTGCGGAAAATAACTAGCCTGGTTGGGGCTTAGCCGGCAGCTTTAGTGATGCCCACAATTGCTAGGCTCTTGGGGGCTGCGCAGGTGGCGGCGGTACACCAGCGGACGCAGCGCTGCTGCCAGCGCGTATAGGATAATTAGTCCCATCACGATCGCGGAGCCGGAGGCGGCGGCCGTGAAATAGGAAAACACCAAACCGGCGATACACATGATTACTCCCAGCAGCATCGCCCATCCCATAGTGGCACCAAAGGAGCGGGCATAAATCTGGGTGATGGCTACCGGCACGATCATCAGCGCCGACACTAAGAGCACCCCCACTACTCGCATCGCGGTGGATACTGTCAAGGCGCTAACTACCGCTAAACAAATCGTCAATAGCCGCACCGGAATCCCGGAAGCTAACGCGAATTCCTCGTCATTGCAGATAGAAAAGAGTTCTCGGCGCAGCCCCAGGCCGAACACTAGGATTAGCGCTGAAAGCGCGATCGTCAAATACACATCCGACCAGGAAACGGCAGCGATTGAACCAAAGAGGTAGGAGTTTAACTGGTTGGTAGTGCCGCCTGCCAGGGAAATCACCAGTACCCCGGAAGCGATCCCTCCATAAAACAGCAAGGCCATCGCCACGTCTCCACTGGCCCCGCCTTTGGCACGCACCAATTCAATAATGACCGCCCCTACGATTGAGGCGATCACTGCCCCGGGGATCGCAAAAGCATCCCCTCCGGCTACTTCCGTTAGATTACCGACTACCCAGCCGAGTGCCACTCCAGTCAAGGCCACATGCCCGATCCCGTCTCCCAACAAAGACAGACGGCGTTGCACCAGGTAGGTGCCGATAATTGGTGCACTCAGCCCCACTAGGACCGCTACGATTAGGGAACGCAAGAAGAAAGGAGAGGCCAATAAGCTGCCCCAGTCGGCTTCGAAACTGGGCCAGGGGGCGCCGGTAGCGGGGAAGCGGGCGCCATTAAAATGTCCGCTGGCTGCGGCGGCACCATAAAAGCTACTGCTCGCGGAGATCATCATTTTGCGGCCGCCTCCTTCTCGGGAAGTGAGAGCCTGTTTGCATGTAGGTTGTCGCTAGCTATCTGCCCGGACACCAAGGTAATAGTCCGGTCGATCAGCGGAGCTAAGAATCCATGCTCATGCAACACAATCAACATAGTTTTGCCGGCGGTTTTTGCTTGGGCAATCGTATCGGCCAGACTTTGCGCGCTTTGGCGGTCAATCCCGGCCAACGGTTCATCCATAATTAAGAACTCTGGCTCGCGCACCAGGGCGCGAGCAATCAAAACCCGCTGCTGCTGGCCGCCAGACAGGAACTGAAACTTTTTATGCTCGGCTCCGGCTAAGCCCACTTTTTCCAGGGATTTTAGGGCGCGTTCCCGGTCCGATCGTTTCGCTCCCAGGCGTCCGCGGCGCAGTAGCCCCGAGCGCACCACCTCTAGAGCAGTAGCGGGAACGGTACCGAGCGCACTTTTTCGTTGGGGAACGTATCCTACTCTTGCCAGGGCTTGCGGATAATGTTTCTCACCCGATCGGGCACCAAAAATCTCTAAGCTGCCGGAGCTGACTGGGTTTAGCCCCACTGCGGCCCGCACCAAAGTGGATTTTCCGGAGCCGTTTTCCCCGCACAGTGCCACCGTGGTGCCCGGGGCAATCTGCAAGTTAATATTTTTGAGGATCAAATTGCCCTGTAGGGCGACGGATAAATCCGCCGCCCTAAAAGGTAGAGATCCTTTAGTCTCGGTTACTGACATTTCATCGCTTTACTAAGTTTTCCCAGATTGTCCTGCATTACTTGCAGGTAATCCCGGTTCTTATCTACTTGAATTTCCAAGGGGTCAAGTACCTGGGATTTGATTCCTAGCTGCTCGGCTAAAGTTTTGGTGTCTTTATCGCCGAGGGCGCTCTCTGAAAACAATACGTTGACTTGTCTAGCCTTCGCAATATTGGCGACTTCCTGTAGCCGGGTCAGCGAGGTCTCCGCTTCTGGGTCAACTCCCTTTACTCCCACCTGCTCGAATCCGTAGCGATCTGCCAGATATCCGTAGGCTTCGTGGGCAGTGACCGCGGTGGGTGTGGCGCATTTACTCAGGCCAGCGCGGTATTCCTTATCCAAGGTAGCCAGCTTGTCTTGCAGCACTTTCCCATTTTTCTTAAAAGTATCAGCGTGTTTCGGGTCGGCCTTGCTGAGGGTGGCCACTACCTGCGGTACCACTTGGGAGAGGCGCTGGGGATCTAACCAAAAGTGAGGGTCAAAAGCGCCGTGATGATGTTCGTGCCCGGCTTCGCCCTCGTGCTTGCCCTCATGCTCTTCTTCGTGCTCGGCGGCCTCCTCGGCAGTAAGCTTCTTGAGCTGGGCGGCCTTGGCTACATCCAAAGTGTTCTTAGGGGCGGCTTCTTTCACCGCGTCATCGACGGCGGCTTGAAATCCGGAGAGATAGATCAGGGCGTCGGCGCGCGACATAGTGGTGAGGTCTTTTGCGGACAGCTCCACCTCGTGAGCTTCTCCCGAAGGAGTCAGGTTAGTTACCTGCACTAGGTCCCCGCCCACTTGGCTAGTTACGTACGCCAGGGGATAGAAGGAGGCAACGGCATCTACTTTTCCGCTCTGTTCACCCTTGGCGCCGGTAGAACAACCCGTTAGTGCTAAAGCGCCGATTGCAGCGGCGCAGATTATTTTTCGTATTCCTGTTTGCATAGCAAAAAATATAAACGATAACCGTTCTCAAAAGCAAAGCGATGGGCGTACAATAAGTAACGAGAAAAACTCCAGGTGAACCCGGAAAAACTGGTTTTTCCTAGGCCCCTGCCTCTTTTTTAGAGTTGTAAGTCACGCTCCGGCCTTCCGGTTCTGGGAAAGTACAGACAACCCGGTAGAATCTGGGGTGGTAGCGCCTTCGCGCAGCAAGTTGAGCTTAAGGAGAAATACAGTGGCTGAAACGCCCTCGAATTTGGAAAGTGTCATCAATCTGGCAAAGCGACGCGGCTTTGTGTACCCCTGCGGTGAAATCTATGGTGGAACCCGCTCTGCCTGGGACTACGGTCCTTTAGGGGTAGAGTTAAAAGAAAATATTAAACGGCAGTGGTGGAACCGGATAGTGCGTTCGCGCGCCGATGTGGTGGGACTGGATTCCTCGGTTATTTTGCCAACCAAAGTTTGGGAAGCCTCCGGTCACCTCAAAGCTTTCACTGATCCGTTGATTGAATGCACCGCCTGCCATACTCGCCACCGCCAGGATGACCTGCAGGAAGCCTATGCGGAAAAGCACCAGCTACCCTCCGCCGATGAGGTATCCATGGAGGACGTACCGTGCCCGGCTTGTGGGAAACGGGGACAGTGGACCGAGCCGCGCGCCTTCTCGGGATTGCTCAAAACTTTCCTGGGACCGGTCGACGACGAAAAAGGTCTGCACTTCCTGCGCCCGGAAACCGCGCAAGGTATTTTCATTAACTTCGCGAACGTAATGTCCTCTGCCCGGATGAAACCACCTTTTGGGATCGGGCAGATTGGCAAATCCTTCCGCAACGAAATCACTCCTGGGAACTTCATTTTCCGTACCCGCGAGTTCGAGCAGATGGAACTAGAGTTCTTCGTAGAACCGGGTACTGATGAAGAGTGGCATCAGTACTGGATCGATGAACGTCTCGATTGGTACCAAGACTTGGGGATCGCTAAAGACAATCTGCGCTTATATGAGCATCCGCAAGAAAAACTGTCTCACTACTCCAAGCGCACCGTCGATATCGAATATGCCTTCGGATTCCAGGGATCGAAGTGGGGCGAGCTAGAGGGGATCGCCAACCGTACTGACTACGACCTGGGTGTTCACCAGGAGGCTTCCGGTAAGAACCTGGACTACTTCGACCAGACAAAGGGGGAGCGCTGGATACCCTACGTGGTAGAGCCCTCAGCGGGACTTACTCGTTCGCTAATGGCCTTCATGGTGGAGGCCTATTGTGAGGACGAAGCCCCCAATGCCAAGGGGGGAGTGGATAAGCGTACGGTGCTGCGTCTAGATCCGCGTCTGGCTCCGGTGAAAGTAGCAGTTTTGCCCCTTTCCCGTAAGGATGAACTAACCGGACCGGCCCAAGAGATTGCCCAAGAGCTGCGAGCCAACTGGAATATCGAGTATGACCAGGCCGGTCAAGTAGGCAGGAGATACCGCCGCCAAGACGAAATCGGCACCCCCTTCTGCGTTACCTACGACTTCCAGTCCGGGGACGACCAGTGCGTGACCGTACGTGACCGCGACTCCATGGAGCAAGAACGGGTCAAAATTGCGGAGCTAACTAACTATTTAGCAACGCGGCTGGTGGGCTGCTAAAGGCAGGACGCGTTTGCATCAGCACCTCCGTCGCTCCAGTAATTCTCGCCCGGATCCACAGGCTCTGCGCCGTGCGCGCCGCATCCTAACTGCGCTGATAGTACCAGTTTTACTGGCGATTATTGTCGGTATCGTTACCCTATACAGTCCGAAACCCTTGGGGGATTCTCAGCAGGAGTGGGCGCAGCAGGGAACTAACCGTTTGAGCGGCCAGGTGAGCGGGTTAGACGGGAAAAAATGTCTGATTCCGGGACTGAAAATGCCCAAGGGAGCAGCTGACTCCACTAATGGCATGCCGGAAACGCAGCCACTGGTATGCGTGAAAGTCCTGGAAGGGCAGTGGAAAGACCAGATCGTACCGGTTAGGGTCCCCGAAGAATCCAAGTCGGCGATTCGAGTGGGGACTGCGGTGTGGATGCTTTATGACCCTGAAGCTATGGCCACCGGTACGCCCTTCCTCTTTACCGATATTAAAAGAGGCAACGCCCTGGCCATTATGGCGGTTTTGTATGTGATAGTTGTGGTGGCGGTAGCCGGCAGGCGCGGCTTCTTGGCGCTGCTGGGGCTACTGGCCTCCACCCTGGTGATTGTATTCTTTATTCTACCGGCGCTTATGGCTGGGCAACCTCCCATGCTGGTGACCTTGGCGGGGGTAGGGGCGATTATGTTCCTCTCGGTGTATCTGGCGCACGGGATTACTATCCGCACCACTACCGCTTTGCTGGGGACCCTTTTAGGGCTGGTAGTGACAGTTTTACTGGCATATGTAGGTACCCGGGCGGCGGGACTTACCGGAGCTAGCGGTGAGGACGCGCTGATCTTAGGTAGCCAGCTGCCGGCTCTGGCGCTGCCTTCCCTGTTTATGTGCGGAATCGTAGTGGCCGGCTTAGGCGCTTTAAATGACGTAACCATTACCCAGGCATCAGCGGTTTGGGAACTCGATGAGGCCAACCCGCAAATGCCGCGGCGAAAACTATTTTCCCGGGCAATGCGGATTGGACGTGATCATATTGCCTCTACCGTCTATACGTTGGCCTTCGCCTATGTTGGTACTGCGCTGCCTACTTTGATTTTGGCGATGCTCTCGAAGCGTCCTTTCCTGGAACTGCTTACGGTTTCCCAAATTGCCGAGGAAATCGTGCGCACCTTGGTGGCCTCAATCGGCTTGGTGTTGGCGATTCCCGCGACCACCGTGGTGGGGACTTTCTTAGTGAAATTCGTGCGGGCTTCCTCGGAGCCAGTCTCGGGAGTGCATTCGTCTTCCGCGAAAGATTCAGGAGTAAATGAGCAGGTAGAGCCCGAAATGTTAGGTGAAGGCATAAAAACGGTAGTGCGTAAAGGAGGCGGTCGGCATGCCCGCTAAGCTCGGGGAAATTATGGTTGCTACTCCTATCGCTTTGGCGCCGATGGCGGGAGTCACTAATGCACCGTTTCGCCGGATTTGCCGGGAACAGGCGGTGCAAGCGTTAAAAGATCTAGGGATTACCGCTACTGATGGCCCGGCCAGCGGGCTTTATGTTTGTGAAATGATTACTGCCCGCGCCCTGGTGGAAGGTAATTCCCATACTCTGGATTTGATCAAACCAGACCCGGAGGAGACTTTCCGTTCCGTGCAGCTGCACGGGGTAGACCCGGAAACTATGTATCAAGGTGCTCGGATGTTGGTGCGCCAGGGTTTGGCTGATCACCTGGATATTAACTTTGGCTGTCCGGTTCCGAAAGTGACTCGCAAGGGCGCCGGGGCCGCTCTACCTTGGAAAATAGAGCGCTTTGGGCAGATAGTGGCGGCAGTGGTAGCCGGGGCTGCGGCAGGGGAGAAAGATTCTCCCCGCGAAAAGTCAGTGCCGGTAACCGCGAAGATTCGTATCGGTATCGATGCCGATCATGAAACCTATCGGGATGCGGGCCTGCTGGCACAAAAGGTAGGGGCGAGTGCGGTGGTGCTACACGGCCGCAGCGCCAATCAATACTATTCCGGCAGCGCCAACTGGGAGGCTATTGCCCAGTTAAGACAGGATTTAGAGATCCCGGTCTGGGGGAACGGCGATATTTTTTCTGCCGAGGACGCCCTGGCAATGCTAGAGCAAACCGGTTGCGCGGGAGTGGAAATCGGGCGCGGCTGCCAGGGAAGACCCTGGCTGTTCTATGACTTGGCGAGCGCGCTTAACGGCTCGGATAACCGGGCCCGCCCCAACTTGGGGCAGGTATGCCGGATGGCGCTGCGGCACGCCCAGATGCTGAGCTCCTGGATGGGAAACCCGGAACGCGCCCTGCGGGATATGCGCAAACACCTGGGGTGGTATTTTCGGGGATTTGCGGTTGGGGGAGACTTTCGCCGCGCCCTCACCAGTGCTAATAGTTTGCAAGAGTTAGAGCAACTGTTTTCTACCCTAGATCCTGATTTGCCCTTCCCTCCAGCAGCGGAAGGTAAACGCGGCCGACGGGGTAACCCCCGCAAAACCCACCTGCCAGAAGGATGGCTAGCAACCAGAGAGGTAGATGCGGCCGCTGCCCGGATTCTGGAGGCTGCAAAGCTGGATACTTCCCTAGATGAGGGCGGCTATTAGGGGCAAAGCCCTAGGCGCAGGCTAGAGTGGAATATATGGAAAGTGCGCCCTATTCACCTCGCGATCGCGAACGCTTCAAAGCAGAGCCTACGAAATCTTCGCATCGAACCGAGTTTGCTAGAGACCGCGCCCGGATTATGTATTCTTCAGCGCTGCGGCGTCTGGGCGCAAAAACTCAGGTGCTGGGGCCGGCCACCGATTCTTTTATCCGCACCCGGCTTACTCATTCCATAGAGGTTTCCCAGGTAGGCCGGTCAATAGCGCAAGAGATGGGGTGCGACCCCGATATCGTGGATGCCGCTTGCCAAGCCCACGACCTGGGACATCCGCCTTTTGGACACAATGGGGAGCGGGCCCTCGACGAAGTTGCCAAGGATATTGGTGGTTTTGAGGGAAATGCGCAAACTTTCCGCCTGCTTACCCGCCTGGAACCCAAAGTTCTCAGTGAAAAAGGAAGTCCTTTGGGGTTAAATCTGACGCGCGCCACCCTGGACGCAGTTTGTAAATATCCTTGGCTCAAAGGGGAGGGCGCCAATAGCGAGTATTCGCGCCGCAAATACAATTGCTACCGCGAAGACGCCGAAGTTTTTAACTGGATGCGAACCTTTTCCCCTCCCCGGCAGCGCTGCCTCGAAGCGCAAATCATGGATATTTCCGATGATATTGCCTATTCAGTGCACGATGTCGAAGATGCCATCCAAACCCGGGGGATAGATCCCGCTACCTTGGGGGAGAGCAAATCTTTAGAACTGGTGTTTAAGACCGCGACTGAATGGTACGGAGCCGTGCAGGGCGATGAATTAGAAAATGCCTGGAAACGGATTCGGGGTCTGCCGGAGTGGCTGGCTAGTTTCGATGGTTCCTATCGCGATATGGCGCGGCTGAAAAATATGACTTCCCAACTGATCGGACGCTTTTGCTCGGCAGTCTCTACTGCGACTTTGCAGGCGGCAGGAACCGGTCCCTTGCATCGTTACGATGCAGATCTGGTTATTCCGGATACCACCCTCGCCGAAATCAAGCTTTTAAAGGGAATCGCTGCCGCCTATATGATGGCGCCGCGAGAAACCGAGCCTATTTATTTAGCGCAGCGCACCACTATCTATGAACTAGCCGATGCGCTCTGGGAGCGCCCGGAAGAGCTGGAAGAACCCCATCTTAGCGCTTGGCGTCAGGCCAGTGACGATGAAGGCAGATTGCGAGCCCTAGTTGATCAAATTGCTTCGCTGACCGACACTAGCGCTAACCAGTGGCACGGGCGCATCTGCGGTATGTTCCGTTCCCTGTAAGATTCGGAACCTGTACTCCGGGGAGCTCGCCCTCGCTTATGATTAAGACATGGCGGGGTTAATTCGACGTGAGGATATCGATCAGGTGCGCGAGCGTGCCCGGATCGATGAAATCGTGGGCGAGCAGGTGGCGTTGCGCCCGGCCGGAGTCGGTTCCCTGAAAGGACTTTGTCCCTTCCATGACGAACGGACCCCCTCGTTTCATGTGCGTCCTGCTCAAGGCTACTATCACTGCTTTGGATGCGGAGAGGGTGGGGACGTAATCAAGTTTGTTGAAAACATTCACCACCTCTCTTTTACGGAAGCGGTGCAATACCTGGCCGATAAAACCGGTGTTACCTTGCATTATGAAGAAGGTGGAGGGGGAGATAGGAAAGATCCTAACCGGGTTTCCCGCTCGCGAATCACCGAAGCTAACCGCAACGCCGCGCAATTCTTCCGCTCCCAATTGGGGAGCAAAGAAGGCGAGGTGGCACGCAACTTTCTTCTCGCTCGCGGATTCGACGCTGATGCTATTGCTAAGTTTTCCCTGGGATACGCGCCTAACTCGTGGGACGCGCTTCTTTCTTATCTGCGCAAACGCGGATTTACCGAACCGGAGCTGGCGGCGTCGGGACTGTTTTCTAAAGGGCAACGCGGGCCCTATGACCGCTTTCGGGGGCGGGTGATTTGGCCAATAGCAAACCTGACGGGAGAAGTGGTGGGCTTTGGGGCGCGCCGACTTTCAGACGAAGATAAAGGACCAAAATACTTAAATACTCCCGAAACTGCGGTCTATAAGAAATCCGAAGTGCTCTACGGGATCGAGATGGCCAAGAAAGCCATCAGCAAGCAACGCCGAATTGTGGTAGTTGAAGGCTATACCGACGTAATGGCCGCTCATCTTTCCGGGGTGGAATGCGCGGTCGCTACCTGCGGCACTGCCTTTAGCGCTGGTCACGTACGGATTGTGCGCCGCCTGTTGGGTGATAGCGCCGATCCGGCCGCCGGAGTGATGCTCTCGTCCGGGAAAGCCCGGGGCGGGGAAGTGATTTTTACTTTCGATGGCGATGCGGCCGGACAAAAGGCAGCCCTGCACGCCTTCGCAGAAGACCAGGCCTTTGCCTCCCAAACCTTCGTGGCTATCGAGCCGTCGGGCAAGGATCCCTGTGACCTCTGGCAGGCCAAAGGTGCTAGTGCAGTGCGAGCACTGGTGGATTCGCGCCGTCCCCTATTTGAGTTTGTGTTACGCACTATCCTAAAAGCTCACAACCTGGATACTTCCGAAGGGCGGGTGGCTGGTTTACGAGCCGCCGCCCCCATAGTGGGAC
The DNA here is from genome assembly GCA_947255165.1 of uncultured Varibaculum sp. The sequence continues at coordinate 20,125 of CAMYFZ010000008.1, read as the reverse complement.
GGATTCGGGATCTGGCGCTGCGTTCGGAATATACCCGGCGCCTGGCCGGTTGGGTGGGGATGCCTGAAGACGAGGTGCGCCAAATAGTGCGAAACGCTTCCCGCGCTCAACCCAAACCAGCTCCCGGATTAGGTAATATTCCCGCAGGTAGCCCCTTTGCGTCCGCAGCTTCTACTGGGGGCGGCCAAAGCGGGAACCCGGGAACCTCGGGCGCACCGGCGGCAATTACTTTGCCAGATAGTTCTGATCCGGTCGCCAACTTGGAGCGGCAAGCTTTGGAGTGCCTATTGCAGCTCCCGGCCAGCCTTTTCGGCATCGGAGTAGAAACGGTTTCCCCCGCAGCCTTTAGAGTACCCATGTTCAGCGCCCTTTTTGCCGCCATTTCCAGTGTGGGAGGCTTAGAAAAATACGCGGAACTATGGCGAGGTGCCGAGGATGAACTGGGGATGCCAGGGAAACGCGCAGTAATCCTAGCTACTAAACGTTGGGTTGAACTGCTTAATACACAGGTTGGGCAGCAGTTACAAAGTCTACTGTCCGCGCTAGTGGTGTCCCCGCTCCCGCAAGACGATCCCGAGCGTTTAAACGATTACGCGCGGGGAATGTGGGGAGCAATGATTCGCGGCGACCTATCCCGCCAAATTGCGGAGACAAAGGCACGACTACAACGCTGTGACCCCCAAGATGAGCAGTATCAACAGATTTTTTCCGAATTAATGGACCTGGAGAATACCCGCCGTAACCTGCAAAAATATAAATAAGCAACAACTTAGGTACGCAATACTAATTTAAGTCATAGCGCTATTGCTATTTAAATTTAGGGGACGCTATTTTGCATATTAGAATAAAAAAAGCTTTTTACCAGGGAATATGTCTTTTTATTTGTGGGTGGGACATTTCTAAATTTATTTCCTTTTCTTTCGTATATTCCTCGCGTAGATTGAAATTGTCTTAATAAGAAATCTTCAAAGGGGGAACTCAAATGGCAATGCCGGGAGTAAATTGTTCAGCTAGTGATTGCGCTTTCAACGATAATGGTTGCAACGCTTATGCGGTAACCATTGCTAAAGGTGGATGCGTAACCTTTATTTCTCTGGATGAAAAGGGCGGCCTCGGGAAAGTTAATTCCCAGGTTGGTGCTTGCCAGCTTGCAGATTGCAAGTTTAATAAACACCTGCTGTGCCAAGCCGATTCCGTTAAAGTTGGCGCTGATGAAAAGTGCCTTACCTTTGCTACTGCCTAGGTAATTGGGACAGTAAGTAACTAAGTACCCGGGTTCTTACTTAATAAGTAAGGATCGCAGATTAAAGGGGGCTGAGGAGTAATACTATTCCTCAGCCCCTTTAACTATTGGTCCTACCCGCGGCTGACACGTAGCTTAGGGGCAGCCGGACTAAAGCTGCTCTCGGTAGATGGCCCCAAATCTACAGGGAATTGCATTGTTTACAGCAACTGGGCGCGCAGCTGCTCGGGGGAGGACGGTGAATACCAGGCGGGAGGCAGATCCAGGACACTGGCAGCCCCGCGGTGGCCATGTTCGTGCAGACGAACCAGAGCACGAGCGCTGGCAGTCACCATCGAGCCAGTGAAATCGGGGTTGGAATCTAGCTGCAGCTGGAAGCGGACCAAGTGTTTGATTCCCTCGCGGGTATGTCCCACCCGAATCACTTCCCCGCCGTGAGGCATACCCGAATGATCCCGCGCCAGTTCCTCAGCAGAAATAAAGTTAACGGTGGTTTCATAGTCCGCAAAATATTTAGGCATCTGCTTGATCTCGCGGGCAATCGCTTCTTTATCAGCACCGGGAGCCGCTACTACGTAACAGAGCCGAGTATGTTTATCTGCCGTGGTTAGCTGGGGATTCTCACCGCTTTCAACCGCGCGCATCGCCTCTTGGTTGGGGACAGTGTACTGCACAGCGCCCTCCACCCCTTCGATGCGGCGAATAGCATCCGAATGGCCCTGGGAAACCCCGCGTCCCCAGAAAGTCTGAGTGTATCCGTCCGGGAGCACCGCACCGGTGAGGGTGCGGGCAATGGAGAACAATCCCGGATCCCACCCGGTGGAAATCAGGGCAGAATGTCCCGCTTTCTTGGCGGCGGCATCCATATCTGCAAAGTAGGCGGGAATATCGGCATGGGTGTCAAAAGAATCTACGGTATTGAAGTAGGCAACGGCGGCTGGTCCTTGGGTACGCAGATCGGTGGCACTGCCTCCGCAGCAAATACACACATCTACTTTCCCCGCAAAATCAGCCATTTGAGACAGAGAATAAACCGGAGTACCTGCAGTTTTCAGGCTCTCCGGGTCCCGGCGGGTAAAGACTGCCACCGCTTCCATATCGCCGGCGGCATTGACTGCTCGTTCTACTGCCTGTCCCAGGTTGCCATATCCATTTATTGCTACTTTTATCGTCATAGCCAGATATTACAATCTGGGATTGGCTCCATGTAAAAGCTGCCCAAAACTTAGACAGTTAGGGAGCTAAGTTTTGGGCAGCTACGGGAACTTGCTTTAGGCATCTAGCGGAAGATCTGGGTATTTAGACTGCCAGGTCTCGCGATAGTAGTCGGCCAGTTTCAGCTTGCTGGCGGCAGCATCATCGGCAATCACCACCACGTCCAGGTGGTACTGCAGAATCGAGGCAGGGCAAAACGCGCTGACTGCGCCTTCTACCGTGCCGGCCACCGCATCGGCTTTTTGCTCCCCGAAGGCCAGCATAATGGCTTGCCGCGAGCGCATAATCGTTGCTAGACCCTGGGTAATGGCGCGGCGGGGAACCTTGTTTTCATCGCCATCAAAGAAACGAGCATTATCGGTGATAGTGCGAGGAGCCAGGGTAACTACATTTGTGGGGTTGACCAGGCATCCAGAAGGTTCATTGAAGCCGATATGGCCATCGGCGCCGATACCTAGAATTTGTAGGTCTACCCCGGAGGTGATCGCTTCTTCGTAGCGCCGCGCCGACTCTTCCGGGTCGGGGGAAAGCCCATCGGGGGTCTTTAGACTCGAGTCCTTGAGCCCGGTTTTTTCGTCGCCTACCAGTTCGCGGCGCAGTACATTGCGATAGCGTTCTGGGTGGTCAGGGGCAATTCCTACGTACTCATCCAATGCCCACCCGGTGCAATGCTCTAAAGTGAAATCTGTTTCCGCATGCGCCTTCCGCAGCTCGGCGTAGAGGCCCTCGGGGGTAGAACCAGTGGCTAGCCCCAGCCGAAAACCGGGTTTAACCTGGGGGATAATCAGTTTTGCTGCCAGCTTGGAGCCAGCTTCCGGAGTGGGGGTAATCGCAATTCGCATCTAAGATCTCCTTTTCTAGGATTTTTCCGTCATTGGTTAGCGAAAATCATTGCTATTTTCTCACGTCTAGCGGGGCTAACGGTGACGGCACGCGTTAGCTACAATATGTTTCCCAGAAAAATAAATCCGGCGGGTGGAGAAAAATCTTCCCCACCCGCCGGATTTATAGTTGCAGTTCCTAGCGGGAAATCCGTCAATATCTTATGAGGATCCCAGGTAATACCGCTTAGCCAATTCCGGTATCAGCTGCGGAAAAGCTAGATTTTTTCCGGATGAATCTTCCACACCTGACTGGCATAGTCACCGATAGTGCGGTCAGCGCTGAAACGCCCGGATTCACAAATGTTGATCCAGCATTTCCGTGCCCATTCGATCTGGTCAGCGTAGTCTAGAGCTGCCCGGTCACGCACCTCGCGGTAATCAGCAAAATCACCCAGCACATAGTACACGTCTGCAGGTTCGTATCCGTTAGAATCCAGAAGCGAACCTAGCAGATCATGGAATAGGCCGGTACCATCATCATCCAAGGTGCCATCGACAAACGCGTCCAAAGTCCGTTTGAGTCCCGGAACGGTTTCATACAGGTGCCGAGGATCGTAACTGCGCCGCAGCTCTGGTAGCTCTTCCTCTTTCGCCCCAAAAATGTAGGCGTTTTCTTCCCCGACCGAATCCACAATCTCGACGTTCGCGCCGTCTAAAGTGCCCAAGCAGAGCGCGCCGTTCATCATGAATTTCATATTGGAGGTACCCGACGCCTCTTTACCGGCAGTAGAAATCTGTTCGTGGATATCGGCTGCCGGAATAATATGTTCCGCCGGCGACACATTGTAATTTTCGACAAATACTACTTGGATAACTTCGGAAACCTCAGGATCGCTGGCGATCAGTTCCCCAATAGTGTTAATCAACTTGATAATGGCTTTAGCGCGTACATATCCGGGTGCAGCCTTTGCTCCGAAAATAAATACCCGATGCGGCCACGGTTTCTGCGGATTTTCTTTGATTCGGAAATACAAATCCAAAATATAAAGCGCGTTTAACAACTGACGTTTATATTCGTGCAAACGCTTAATCTGGACATCGAAAATCGCTGCCGGATCAATCTTTTCTCCGGAGCGTTGCTCTAACCACTTGGCGAAATCCCGTTTGTTATCGGCTTTCACCCCTATTAGCTGCGCCATCACATCGGAGTCATCTGCCAGGTTACGCAGGCTCTTGAGCTGATCCATATCGGTCACCCAATCGGTAGAACCCAGCTTTTCGGTAAGCAGACTGGCCAGGCGGGGATTGCACTGTTTAAGCCAGCGCCTCGGAGTAACCCCATTGGTCTTGTTGTTAAATTTTTGCGGCCAAATCTCGTACCATTCTTTCAAAGTTTGCCGCTTAATGATCTCGGTGTGCAGGGCGGCGACCCCGTTAATCGAAAATGCGGCATAGCAGGCAATCCACGCCATGTGGATCCGCCCGCCATGAATCGGTGACATGTAGTCGATGCGGGCAGCATCAAATCCGAGGGCTTCTAGCTCCATACGGAAACGGCGGTCAATTTCGGCTACGATCTCCAAAATTCGCGGGAATAGCCGCTGGAAAATGGCGTATTCCCAGGTTTCTAGAGCTTCAGCTAGCACCGTATGGTTGGTGTAGGCGAAAGTGTTCTGTACTATCTGCCAGGCACTTTCCCAATCCATCCCGTGTTCGTCAAGCAAGATTCGCATCAGTTCCGGAATTGCCAGTACCGGGTGAGTGTCATTTAGCTGAATGCAATTGTACTTAGCGAAATCATGCAGGTCATCGCCGTGGTGCTTCACGTAGTTCTCTACCATGTCCTGCAGGGACGCAGATACAAAGAAGTATTGTTGGCGTACCCGCAGTACTTTACCTTCAAAAGTAGTGTCGTTGGGGTAGAGCACCCGGCACAGGTCGGCAACCCGTTCCCGTTCAATAATCGCATCGGTGAAACGCTGCGAGTTGAAAGCCTCGTAGTCGAACTCTTCCATCGGCTCTGACTTCCACAAGCGCAAAGTATTTACGTTGTCAGTGCCGTAACCGGTAATCGGCATATCGTAAGGAATCGCCCGCACCTGCATATCTGCAAAGCTAATAAACCGCGGTTGTTCCTCCCGGCGAATAACGAAGGGATAGCCTTCCTCCATCCAGGGATCCGGGTGTTCGCGCTGGTTTCCGTTTTCGAAAGACTGTTTAAACAGGCCGTAACGGTACAAGATTCCATATCCGCGCACCGGCAGGTTCATAGTGGCGCAAGAATCCAGGAAACAGGCTGCTAGGCGTCCCAGGCCTCCGTTGCCGAGGGAGGCATCGTGTTCGGCCTCTAGCACGTCGGTGAGGTTCATCCCGAAGGCGTTAGTAGCCTTTTTAGCTTCTTCGAGAAGTCCCAGATTAACCAGGTTGTTGAGCAGGGCTCTGCCCATTAGGAACTCTGCCGAGAAGTAATGCTCTTGGCGTCCCGCCGCATACTTGTCGGTAGTTTCTTCCCAGTTGTCAGCGATGCGCTCTACGATCGCTTGCGACATTCCCGTCCAAAACTCCATGGGAGTAGAGTCTTCGGCGCGACGTCCAGAAATAGAACGGGTAAATGAACCTAAAGAATGGGTAAGGTTGTCTGCCATATTCAATCTCCTTGCAAAACTACAATTCCAGGCTATCGGTTAAAGATAAAATGACCGACCTAAAACCAGGTTTTTGGTAGTGTCATTAGTTACACCTGTTTTATAGGGGGTAATAATCCGCCTGAACAGCTCTTTTAGGGGCTATTTGAAGTGGTTTAGGCCATAGAAGACCTAGATTTCAATCCATAAAGTTTGCCCCGGCGCAATTTGGTTTTCACCGCGATTGTGCGAGGTGGCGGCAGGAGCTATCCCCGGGGTTGCCAGCACGGTTTTTGCCGAATTCCCCAGCGCTGCCTCTGGCAGCGGGCGCCAGCCCACCCCCAGGTTAGCTACCACCACCACTTGGCGGCCGCTCGCCCCGCTAACCTGCAAAGCCAGTACCTCGGGATCGCTTTCTAACCAGGTAGCTTCCCCCATTCCTAGGCCGAGGTCGCGCCGGACAGCAAGCATTTTGCGATAAAAGTGTAACGGGGAGTCCGGGTCAGCTTCCTGTACCTGGACCGATAGTTTGCCCCATTCATCCGGCTGCGGCAGCCAGGCCTCTTTCGCACCCGCTGGTGAAAATCCGAAGTTAGAGCCGGGATCATCATTCCAGGGGAGCGGTACTCGGCAGCCATCGCGTCCTCGTACCCTAAAGCCAGAACGCTTCCAGGTGGGATCTTGCCGAGCATCGTCTGGCAGCAAGGTGGCATCTGGCAGCCCCAGTTCTTCCCCGTTATAAAGGTAGATAGAGCCGGGGAGTCCCGCTAGGAAAGCAGTTGCTGACAGGGCGCGATTCAAACCGGTTTCCCGATCTGGTTGCGGGTCGGTTATTCCGATGCCATTTTCAGTATTCGCCCCGCTGGGGTAGCCGAAACGAGTGGCATGACGAACTTTGTCGTGGTTAGAAAGCACCCAGGTGGCGGGGGCTCCTACCGAGGCGGATGCCTCTTGGGTGCGTCGGATTACCTTCCGCAAAGCATCGGGTTCCCAGGGGCAGTTAACTACCGAGAAGTTGAAGGCTTGCGACATTTCATCTTCGCGCACATACAGAGCTTCTTGTTCCGGAGTATTCACCCAGGCCTCAGCCACTAACATCCGGTTGCGGCCATATTCGTCCAGTACTGCGCGCCATTCGCGGTAAATGTCGTGAACTCCGGGCTGGTTATAGAACGGCCCCACATCCGGGGCGCGGCCGTTATCACTGTCCGGGCCGGAATAGTTCAGGCGATCTGGACCCACGGTGTCATCGGGCAGCGTGGGATCCTTAACTAGGCCGTGAGCCACATCCACTCGAAAACCATCGACCCCGCGATCCAACCAAAAACGCAGGTAAGAGCGGAAGAACTCGTGAACCTTGGGGTTTTCCCAATTGAAGTCAGGTTGGGAGGCATCGAAAATATGTAGATACCACCAGTCCCGGTCGCTGGCTTTACCGGTTAGGGGTTCGACTTTTGACCAGGCGGATCCGCCGAACATAGAACCCCAGTTGTTGGGGGTGGTATCCGCGCATTTGCGGAACATATACATATCTCGCGCCGGATCTCCCGGCTCTGCGGCTAGCGCTTGCTGGAACAGGGGATGATCCCAGGAAGAATGGTTAGGAACCACGTCAATGATGGCTTTCATTCCGCGCTCATGCAGCTCACCGAGTACTTTATCGAAAGTCTCCAGGTCACCATATTCGGGATTTATATCTAAGTAATCGGCAACGTCATAACCGGTGTCGTGTTGGGGGGAAGGATAGAAAGGAGAAAACCAGACTGCGTCGATTCCTAGTTTTTCCAGGTAATCAAGTTTTTCTAATACCCCGGCCAGATCGCCAATCCCATCACCGTTGGCATCGGCAAAAGAACGGGGATAAACCTGATAGATAGCGGCGCTGCGCCACCACTGATCCCAGTCACATCGTTCAACGCGGCTCATAGACTACTCCTCTTTGGATAGTTAGTGCTGTTAGTTCGTTTTAGCTGGTGGCAGGGATATTTCCCGTCGCGGCCCGGCTCCTGTTTAGTTCCTCAAATTCTATGAACTTGTCCCCGAGATATCGACTTATTCTCACCGGTGTAAGTGTTTTGGCATTTTCTCTCAAGTAACAGCTAATGCAGATTTGCCTAAAGTTATTTGTAGGCGAGCACCGGGCTAGTCTTCACTACCCTTGCGGCGGCGCCGACGTGCCCGACGCGGACGGGGCTGACGCTGGGTGCCGGCACCTTGGTGACTATCGCGTTCCCGGCGCCGATCACGTCCGCCTCGCGAACCCTTTCCGCGTCCCGAGCGGCCGCGAGAATTTCTCCCGCGTCCATTCCGGCCCTGTCCGCGCCTTGAAGAACCGGTTTCCCCCAGATCTTCTAGTTTTTCCGCGGATAGACCGGCACGTTTGCGCATAGAACGCGGCAGGCGTGCCCCCGCTTCCTCGGGAATATCTAAATCGGTATAGAGGTGAGCGCTGGTGTGGTAGGTTTCCACTGGCTCTTCTTTGCCCAGGGAAAGCTCTTTATTGATCAGTTTCCAGCGAGGCACATCGTCCCAGTCCACAAAGGTAATCGCGGTTCCAGAATTTCCGGCGCGACCGGTACGTCCAATGCGATGGATATAGGTTTTGGCGTCCTCGGGGCACTGATAGTTAATTACGTGGGTAACATCGTCGACATCGATGCCGCGAGCCGCCACATCGGTTGCTACCAGCACATCAACTTTTCCGTTCCTAAAAGCTCGTAGTGCCTGTTCGCGGGCTCCTTGCCCCAGGTCACCGTGGAGCGAAGCAGTCGCGAAACCGCGCTGCTCCAAGTCGTCTGTCACCCGGGCAGCGGTGCGTTTAGTGCGCGTAAAGATAATGGACAGCCCGCGCCCGCGCGCCTGCAGAATCCGCGCCAGCACCTCTACTTTATTGAGGGCGTGGCAGCGGTAAATCACTTGCCGAGTGGTTTTTACCGTCGCTCCTTGATCATCGGGATCTTGCGCGCGAATATGAGTGGGATGCTCCATATAACGCCTGGCTAAAGCCACTACCTCGCCGGGCATAGTGGCTGAAAACAGCATAGTGTGGCGATTTGCGGGGGTGCGCGACAGTAGTACCTCTACATCGGGCAAGAACCCCAGGTCTAACATTTCGTCGGCTTCATCCAACACCATAGTGCGTACCGATGACAGGCTCAGATGTCCCTGTTTCATCAAGTCAATCAGGCGACCGGGGGTGCCCACTACGATCTCGACACCTCGTTTTAGCGCCTCAATCTGGGGTTCGAAAGCGCGCCCCCCATAGATTTCGCAGATACGTACATTGCGATGGGAAGCCGCCTGCGCGGTTTCCCGCGCCACCTGGATGGCCAGTTCGCGGGTGGGCAACACAATCAGAGCCTGCGGATGGCCGGGATCTAAGAGGTCTTCGTAGCCGTCCTCACCCGGGCCTACCACTTCCTCAAGAGCAGGAAGCGCAAACCCCAAAGTTTTACCGGTGCCGGTCTTAGCCTGGCCGATAATATCGTGGCGCTCTAGCGCTACCGGCAAAGTTAGCGCTTGAATCGGGAAGGGGTGGACGATTCCGGCATCTTTAAGCGCCTGGCAAAGCGGAGCCGAGACCCCGAAATCGGCGAAAGTTTTTTCGGAAAGATCCATCGAGGAATCGCCCACTACGTCGGCTTCCGCCTGCTGAATTTGCGGCTCGTGCGCCGCGGAAGTATCAGCGATTCCACTGGTCGTTAGTTTATTTTCTTCAGTTGTCAATCGAATACCTTTCACGGGGAGTTTTCCCCTGGAACTGTTAAGGTAGCCGATCGCGAAAAATCTTGGCTCTGTGCAGCAGAGCCCGGCACATGTGCCCTATAAAAAATACTTCGTTTATAAAAACGATCGGTCAACCCGTCTTCTTCCCATCCATCCTAACCTACCGTCCGGGACGGTAAACAATATGGGTAACGCAACTTACAGTTTGATAGCAGCTTTTTGACAGTCATCAGGCCCGTAGTGCCGCCAAAATCGAGAATCAAACCCGCAAGCGCGTTAATCTAAGAGGGTGAGTGATGCACAAAGACTAGGACTTATCGGGTACTTCACCTTGGCAATGCAGCAGCGGCTAGCAAAAGACGCTTCGCTGTGCCCCACGGTAGAACAAGAAATCGCTTTAGGACGTATGTCAGCGCAGGCATGGGAAAACTATCAGCAGGTTGCTCAGGCCAGTAAAAAGATCGGTGTTGATCTAGCCGAAGAGATGAAGCAGTATCTGGGGCTAACCATCCAGCTAGAGGAGCGCCTGCGCCCTACTGACTGGTATGAACGCCTAGTTAAAAGTTACGTAACTATTGGGGCGATGGCCGATTTTAACCACAGCTTGACCGGGGGACTTTCCCCGCAGGTGCAATCGGAACTCTTAGAGGTTGCTTGGGATTGCGGGCATGAAGCATGGGCAGTACCGGTAATTACTCAGGCGTGCGCGACCCAAGCGACGGTACCTGCTCGACTGTCTCTATGGGGACGGCGGGTACTCGGGGATGTACGTTCTACTTTCCGCCAAGCCATTGTGGGGTATCCCGATCTAGCAACTGAGGGCGGGGAGGATATCCCGGAGGAAATCAAGGAGCATCACCGCGCCCGCATGGAGCGTACCGGGCTAAAAGCCTAAAACTCCAGTAGAGGCCCCAAAATAACGGGTGGACTAACCCGACCAGTATTCTGGCCGGGGCCGAAAGCCTGCCTCAGCTGGCTTTCGGGTATAGCAGGTAGAAAAAGTCTCGTTTTAGCGGGTGCTTACCCGATTCCAAATCCCACCCGTTGCGGCTGGGACTCGCTTATCTGGCAGTAGGCGATTACTCGCGGGTTGATCAGGACCTGCTGTCCTTGCTTATTGGTGAGCGAGAGCAACTCTTCCGGTTTATCTAAAGCTGCCTGCAGGGTAGCTTTGATCTGTTCAGCTTCCATTGCTACTTCCAGATCCAAAGTTTTGGCTACGCCTTTAAGCCCCAGTGAGATATTCACATTTCCCTCCGTTTATCTATTTACTAGCCTTATCCTACCTGTAGGGCGCGACTAGGTGCCCGCTTGCTTGCTAACAGCTAAAGCTTTCAAAAAATAATAGCTTCTTATACCGGGCTTTTGCCTGCAACAAACAAACTGCAATAGCTGATACTTTGTGGAGGTAACTAGCGGGCGCCGGGATCTAGGTGAGGTGCTAAAAACAAATCGATACCGAGAAAGCACCTTTTCCCTATAATTGCACGCATGGCAACCTTTTCTCTGCGCTCTGTTCCTTTCCCAAAAGAATTGGAGATACCGGAGCTAAGTGAAAAGGAAAAGGCTCTGCTTGACAAGCTAGAATCGCCCAGTTCTCTAATAGTTTGTGGACCTGCTGGCAGTGGGAAAACCGTATTAGCTCTGGCCGCTATGAAACTGCTGCATAAACGCGGCAAGCAGATAGTGGGGATAGCTCCTTCACGCTCACGCGCAGAATATCTAAATACTGCCCGGACTAGCCGGAACTTACCTATTTCTCGTCCCTTTATTACTCCGCCGGCCCTGGCTTTTCGGTTGTTACAGCAGTTTGCAAGTAGCCGGCAGCAACAGCTTCCAGAACCGGTGCTGTTAACCGGTTCTCAAGAAGATGCCAGAATTCATGAACTGTTAAGACAGGTAGAGGCGCCTTGGCCGGAATATATTAGCCCCGAGGTCAGACAAAGTGATTACTTCTGCTCGGAAATGCGTGCCCTGTTTGCTACTTGTGCCCATTGGGGGATTAGTGCCCAAAATCTAGATGAGTTAGGGCGCGAACTCGCGGTTCCCGAATGGCAGGCGGCTGCGGTGTTACTTAGCCAATATGAACCATCTTTTAAAGACAACAGTTGGGATGCTGCCCGGATGCAAGATCGCGCGGGACAGGTGTTGAACCGTTGGGAACAAGACGCTGCTTTGCTAGCGCCACCGCAGCTGCCAGATTGGGTGGTGCTGGATGACCTGCAAGATTGTCCTGCCTCTGCGGTGCGGCTATTAGCAGAAATGGGTAAGCGGGGCACTAAAATTTTCGCCCTCTATAACCCCCAGGTGGCAGTAGAAACTTTCCGCGGCGGGTATCCCCACGGTGCCAAATACTTAGCAGAACAGCTAAAATGCCCCCAGGTAACCCTGGATAAATCCTTTCGGGAAACCCCCGGGGGACTAAACCTTTTAGACCCGCTGGCTAGCGAGACTGACACGGATAGCGCGCGGGAACAAAAGTTCGCGGAGTTTTCTACTCTGTCTTCGCAGGCGCGTGCCATCGCCGAATACCTGCGCTACCAGCACTTGAACCGTCATATTGCCTGGACAGATATGGCAGTTATCGCCCGTAACCATTCCCAAATAGATGAAATAGTTTCGCTTTTGCGGGGGCTAGAAATTCCGGTAAACGAGCGCCGGCGGCCTATACTCTTCAAAGCTAACCAGGTTACCGGCGCACTATTGTCGCTTTTCACCTTGCCGGGACAACGCGAGCTCGCCGAGCTGCGCGCGAGGCGAGATCCCAATGCTTCCTATGAGGAAATTTCTTGGTCTGGAGAAGAATATTTCCTAGATGAAAATCTGCTTTCCCCGCGCGGTAAAACCATCCGCAACCTATTGCGCTCTCCGCTATTTTCCTTAGATTCCCTCCAGATGCTGCGCCTGGAACGTGCCCTGGTGGGAGCCGGGATAGCGTTAGAAGCCAAAATGGAAGAGTTTTATGCTGCCATCGGCACTCCCCGCTTCCCCCTTACTCAGGTGCAAATGGTCGAGGGGGGAGAGATATTTATTCTTTGTCACCAGGTATTAACCGCGGCGGTGTCAACTTTGCGGGAACCGCCCCTGGTGGTTTTAGAAAAAATTTGGTCATTGTTAAATCTGGAAGAGGGTTGGTGTAAACGGGCTCTAGACGGAGAAGATTTCGCCGATCAGGCCTTAGACGCGGTGATTGCCCTGGTGCGTCATGCCGAAATTTGGTCACAGCGTCACTTAAATGCTGATATGAGCGACTACTGTAGGGTGCTCTTGCGGCAAACCCAAGCCGAGGACGTGCTGACTGAAACCCACGGGGTAGGCTCGGCGGTAGCATTAGAAACCGTATTTTCAGCAGCGGGACGCACCTGGGATACCTGCGTATTAATCGGGATGCAGGAGGGAGAATGGCCGGCGACATCAGAGCGGGGTTCGATGCTGCGTTCTGGGGAAATTTCTGATCTTCTGCACGCGAATGCGCTACTAAGCCCCACTGGAAAGTTGCAGCTAGTTCCGGGAGAATCTCGCCGGCGTGCCCTGGAGACAGAACGCTGCTTAGCCCGGTGCGCCCTCAGCCGCGCTCGCACTAAGATGCTGGTAACGGCACGTTCCGACTCTGAGGATGTCCCCTCGATATTTTTCGAGACTCTGTGTAAACGCTTGGAAAAAGGTAAGTTTGTTGCCGCGCAATACCTGGGCAGCGAATGGGAGCAAAAGACAGGAACTCTCGCTGAATCGGCTGCGGAGAATGTTGGTCGCCAGCAGTTATTTCCCTCTTTACGTTCTTTGGTGGGGTATTTACGGGCAGTACTGGCTGGTAAACCGGATCCCGAAACTCGCCAAAAAGCGGTGGAAACTTTGGCGTATCTAGCTTCCCAGGGAGCCGAGTTCGCTAACCCTAATACTTGGCGTCAGATAGGAATAGATAAAAGTTGGTGGACCAACCCGGCAGGATTGAAAGTCGGCGGTAGCCGGGCAGCTGTATCTCCTTCTACTTTGGAGCAGCTGAACGAGTGCGAGTTTCGCTGGCTGCTTTCGCGGCGGGGAGGACAGATAATTCAGCCTACCGGTAACGCTGCTTGGGGCACTCTAGTGCACCTAATTGCAGAAGAAATGACGGATAGCACCTTAGAGGAGCGCCTAGAGTACTTTTACTCGCACTGGCCGCAAGAAACGAAAGCTTTCTTTTCCCGCCAGGATAGGAAAAAACGAGAAGAAATGGTGCGGCGCCTCAGCCGTTATTTAGATGAACATAAAATGCCGGCGGTAACCGAACTTAGTTCCTATGCGTTTATAGCAGACTCGGCGGTGCTCGCCGCCCGGATAGATCGTTTAGAAGCCGGTGAGGAGGGGATTAGGATAGTTGATTTTAAGACGGGTAAAACTCCCCCCGCCGAAAGAGAAATCGCTGACCACTTGCAACTTGCCTGCTATCAATTGGTTTTAGAAGCCGCGCTAAAGGCAGGCAATCAGCGATCCCGGGAAGTGCTGGCGCCGGTGCTAGCTGTAGCAACCGAGCAGATTCAAAGCGCCAGTTTGATCTATCTGTCCAAACATATTAGGAAAACTCGCGGGGTAACTGATTACGAAAAAATACCTAAAGAAATGGTGCAAAATCCCCTAACTGATGAGCAAAAAGCACTATTGGTAGACAATGTTATGCACGCGGCGCAGGTGGTTTCCGGATCGGTATTTCGGGCAGTTGAGAATCAAAATTGTGACCGCTGTGCTCTGCGTTCTTGCTGTCCCCTACAGAGCGAAGGTGAACAAGTACTATGAGTAACGATCAGACGATCAGCTACTCCCCGGCGCAGATTGCCGCAGCGATTGGGCAATATCGTCCAAACGCTGATCAGGAAAAAGTTATTACTGCCCCCATTGACCAACCGATGATGGCGATCGCCGGGGCGGGAGCTGGAAAAACCGCCACTATGGCTTTTCGCGTGGTGTATCTGGTGGCTAATGGCTTGGTTGCTCCAGATCGGGTGCTGGGGCTGACTTTTTCTAATAAGGCCGATGTCGAACTGGGAAGCCGTCTCCATAGTTATCTGCAGTTACTGGCCGGCAATCCCGATTTTCCCGAGGTGGCCGACTATCTTACCGATAGTGAAACTGGTGGGGTAACTTTGCCGGTAACTGCCACCTATAATGCTTTTGCCAACCAAATTGTGCGTCAATACGGTTCTCGGCTGGGGGTCTCCCCGGCCTGCACGCTCTTGGATGAGGCGCGACGCTGGCAGATTATGTATGAGATTGTCAGCGAATGGCCAGGGGAGCTGACCACCGACAAGAGTATTGCTACGACGGTAGCCAATGCTTTATCTCTCGGCTCCCAGTTACGCGACCAGCTATTAGATGGCGAGCAGTTGCGAGCGGATTTAGCACAGATGCGGGAACTGTATAGCTCGGGGAGGCAGGCAGGAAATTCCAAGAAACCCAATGCCGGTATGCAAGAATTCTTGGAGTCTTTGACCCATCGGGGAGAACTGCTAGATATTTTTGCAAGCTACGAAGAATATAAGAAAGAAAATGGCTACCTCGAATATGCCGATCAAATCTACTATGCGGCCATGTTGGTAGCGCGTTTTCCCGATATTAGGAAAACGCTCCGGCAGCGCTATGACGTAATTTTACTGGACGAGTTTCAAGATACTTCGGTAGCGCAACTTAAACTATTTTCAACTATTTTTACCGGTAAAGGAGCGATGGCAGTCGGTGACCCCAATCAGGCTATTTACGATTGGCGGGGAGCTTCCGAACTGTCAATGCGAAATTTTTTAACCGAATTTGGGGTGCCGGCCGAAGAAACCAACAATCATATTCAAGATATGCCGATCACCTACCGCAACCGGGAAGCGATATTGCAGGTAGCAAACCAGGTGGTGCAGCCTTTAGGTAAGCTCGCAGCAGGAGAAAGCGCGCAGCAAGTTGAAGCACAAATCAGAGCCCTGGTTGCAGTTCCTAGCCCGGAATATAAATTTGGTTCCGCGCCTATGCCAGAGGACTTCGCCGCCCCGCCCTCCGCTATCAAAGCTAAAGAGCTGGTTACCTGTCCGCAAAAGCAAGACGATCCCGGGAAAGTCCAATTCTACTTCGCACAAGACTGCGAAGAAGAAGCGGAATTAGTGGCGGATTTTTTTGCCGAACGCTGGGGCAGGCGAGACGAAATAGCTCTCAAGAATAAACAGCTGCCAGCGTCTAAGCAGGAAAGTCTACCCACGGGGGCTATCTTGCTGCGTAAACACTCCCAAGGACCGCTAATCACCCAGGCTCTGCGCCGGCGAGGACTTCCGGTAGAAATCACCGGGGTAGCGGGACTGATCTATGACCCGGCAGTTGCCGATGTAATCGCCGCGCTGCAAGTATCTGCAGATGCCGGCCGGGGCGATTCTCTTATGCGCCTAATCAGTGGTTGCGGGGTGAGCCCGGCCGATATCGATCTTTTGTGGCGGTGGGCCAAACATTTAGCTAACCCCGAGGGGATCCCAGACATTGAGCCTCCAGCCTTCTTAATGGATGCGCTAGATAACTTACCGGAGCCGGGGTGGACTCCCCCCGGAGCGGGCAGCGGGTTTAGCGAGGAAGCACACCGGCGCCTGAATATCTTGCGCTCCCAGCTAGCTACGGTGCGCCGTCACCTTCATGATCCTCTGGGATTATTGGTGCAACGCACTATTTTCGCCTTGCGCCTGGACCTAGACGTTAAAGTTCGTCCCGATGGGGGAGTATCGCAGCGCTGCCTCGAAAGCTTTGTGAAGGTCGCTCGCGAATACGAAGCCACCGGGGTGAGCGTAAATCTTCCGAGCTTTTTAGATTGGCTCAGGTTAGCTGACGAACAGGGAAGCGGCCTAGACATGCCGCTACAAGAACCTGACCCGAATGCTATCCAGATCATGACCATCCACGCCGCCAAAGGGTTGGAATGGACCTGGGTAGCGATTCCGGGGCTCGATGAGAACCGTACCTATCAGGGTAATCTTCCCAAATCGCCTTTTAAGGTAGGAAATGGCACCTGCAGTGAATCGTCTTGGATTAAGGATATTGCGATGATCCCCTACGATCTGCGTCCAGACAAGCAAGTGCTTCCTACTATTGAGCGGGGCCTGGAAAACAGCAACTACGATTTTGAAAGTCAACCATATTCGACCAATGCCAAAGTGTTGGACAGCTATAAGTGTGCTTTAGGTTTTACCTCGCAGTTAGCGGACCGACGTCTGGCTTATGTCGCTTTTACCCGCGCCGAGTCGCAATTACTAATTGGAGGGAGCGCGCATACTGCCGCGACCGTAACCGAGCGCGTTCCTTCCCAATTTTTGGCGGAAATAGATACCACTGGAAAAATGCGGGAGCTTCGTAACCGGGAGCCGGCAGCAGATGACGATTGGGACCCGGCCCCGCGCGAAATCTTGTGGCCTACGCCCCCGTCCGGGCAGCTATCGCGACTATCAAGTGCCGCGTCCGAGCTTAGTGGCTTAATCACCAAGATTAATAATGATCCCTTCTTAAATCGGCTTTTAGCTACCAGCAGTGAAGAAGAAGCTTTAGACATGGCAAGCAGTCATTCGGGTTGGATGCGGCAGGCGGTACAGCTAACTCGCGATCAACAAGCTGAACTGCAAGCTCGCTGCGTAGTGGAGTTGCCAATTTCTAGCGGAGTTACCCGAGCTAGGCGCCTACAGGCGGACCCTGCTGGTTTTGCTCTCAGTCAGCGTCGCCCGCTGCCTGAATTTTCCACCGGGGGCGCTACTTTAGGAACTTTATTCCACGAATGGGTAGATCAGGAGCTGCGCGGGCTTGTTTATTCCTTGCCCCCGGATTTAGATGCCGGGCTGGCCAAATCGCTGCGGTGGTTACAGCAGAAATGGAAATCCGGGAAAGTACATCCTGATCGTGGGTGGGAATATCTGGAGTCCGAGATCGAGTTCGCGGCTCCTTTGCAGACCAAATTGGTGGCACGCATTGATGCGATTATGCGTAATCCTCACACGGGTCAGCCCACGATCATTGACTGGAAGACTGATTCCTTAACCTTTGATAGTTCCGGCGAGATTGCCGCTGAAAGTGAAGAGAAGGTAGCAAACTATATGCGCCAGATCAATACTTATCGCTTGGTGTATGCCTATTCTCGCGGGTTGCGACTGGAAGATATCGAAGCCGGGCTATATTTTGTGCGCTACGACTTGCTGTGCGACCTGGACGATTGGCGTAAGCGCCTAGATCTACCGCAAACGCTCGAAGAACTATTCCCCGACTTTATCTAGGACTAGGCGTCCCGTCTTGTTCTGCTGCAGCTGGCGGATCGATCTCGTTTTTGGACGCAGAGTCGTGATCAGCCGGTAGAGGCTCACTCGCGGGGGATTCTTCGGGAGCGTTGGTTTCGTTTTCCTCGTGCTCCTTTGGATACTGTTCTAGATCCTGTCCGTTTTCCTCCTGCTGGGGTTCATCCTGTTCGCTTTCCTTACCCTCCGGTGGATCCTCAAGCCCGGAGTTTTCGCGGAGGGCGGGTAGCAACCCGGTGCTATCCAAAGTATCGGCCAGCTGCGAGATCAACTCGCGAGCGTCAGCAATAATGCTTTCGTTATTTTCTCGTACTCCATGCATCAGCCATTCCAAGAGCACCAGCTCGGAATTAAGCTCGATTCGGGCGCTAAGTTTGGGGTCTTCATATAGCCGTAGCTGATGGTATTGCGCTAGCAGTTCGCGGGCAAACTCATCCGAGGAGGAGGAAACTACCCAGGCTAGGTCGCGGGCAGGGTCACCGAATCTAGCTTGTCCAAACCCGGTTATCCCGGTAATTGTTTCGTCCTCTATATATAGGTATGCCTCTTGCAAATCTGCGTGGATGAAGGCGCTGGCAAATCGCCACAGGGAAATATCTTCTAAGCGTTCCTCCCAACGTTGCCAGAGCCGCGGCGGAATGGCCTGGGTGGAAGCGGCTTCATCTAGCAGGCTCAGCCAGCGTCGCCGAATCTGATCGGCAGTGAAAGCAGGGCGGTCGGCAGCTTGTAAAACCCGGGCGGGAAGATCATGTAGGGCGGCCAGCGCGCCTCCTAGAGAAGCGGCAAGTTTATCTGAAACCGTCAAATCTTCAGAGCGGGCGGGTCTGCCCGGGAAGGCGGGATGTACGAGGGCGTGTTTTCCTCCCACTATCCGCACCGTATGTGCGGGCCAAGGCAGGCAGAAGGGTAAGCGGGCGCCATCATGGGAGAGCGCTTCCATAATCTGACTTTGGATTTGTAACTGGAGATCGCTGTGTTCGGTAAGGGGACAGGTAACTAGCCATTTACGATCAGCGGTGTCTTCGACTGCGCATACTCGCAGATCCTCGGTTTCAAACCGTGGTGAGCATAGCGAAACGAAGTCAGTGTCGGGAAGTGCAGCGGCTGCCATCGCCGCTAATGGAAGGAAGTTGTCCAAGTCATTCACGGTTTTAGGTTATCAACTACGCCGGAGTTGTGGGTTTAAGCCAGGGGGAGTTCTTCTTTTTATATGGGACGTGCCTATAGGAAATGGCTTCACCGCGAATCTTTCCGGCGGAGTTTCGCGTTGCGGATATTAGAAGGGATAGCCCAAAAGCAACGATAAAAATTGATGTGACGCCACGCACCAAATGGTTTGAAGTGATGAGAAAGTTATTAAATAGAGCCCATGTAGCTTTGATTTCTAAGAAAAAATATGCAAAATATCCATTACTTACCAGATGGTAAAAATTAAAAGAATAATCTATCTGTAATCAACGATGGGATTATTAATGCAGGTAGAAGTTGATTTATTAAAACTTAACGACTTTCCACTCAATAAGTTTTTACGAAATGTGACGTAGATCACGCATAAATTTGGGCTATTAGCTTGCTTTCATTTGACCGGGTGGTAATATTAATACCAACAAGAAAGAATTCAGGTCATGAGGGAGACTGAAATGAACAAGGGAACTTCGATTAAGAAGATGGCTGCTTGCGGGATTGCTGCCGCAGCTTTGATTCCTGCTGGCGTGCTCACCGCACAGGCTGCCGAAGGGCTGTCCAATGATGGTGTGCAGACCACTGTTCAGATTCAGGCTCGCACGACCGAGGTTAGCGGAAACCTAGCCGCTAACGATGTTGATGCTTCGGCTTATGCGGCCAACAATCTCTCCGCGATTGACCGCATGGGCGGCGCCGGTTCCCTTGCCGGAATCGTTATCTTGGGTGGTATCGGCGCGGCCGGTGCTATTAGCCTTACACGTTCCTTCATGATCGGGTAGATCCTCTTACTACCTGATAAAAACCCCGGGCACCCCTCAACTGCCCGGGGTTTTTCATATCCCTTTGCCGCCTACTAAAAGCAACTAAAGGCTCGGGGGAAGATGCTGGTAGTATAGGAGCAAAAAGGACTAGCAATGCCTTCTTCTCAGTTAGACCCCTTTGCGCCGATAGGAGTACAGTTCCGGCCAGTTTCTTTGGAGCTTATAAAAGTGCGCCTGGCAGCAGTGGCATTTTTCTTGCTTTGCTCAGCGGCGG
>CAMYFZ010000007.1 GCA_947255165.1 uncultured Varibaculum sp. | reverse complement strand
GTAGACGAGGGCGAAGAAGTAGATTTAGATTCTTTGCTCGATGTTCCGGTGCTTTATTGTTCGGCAAAAGCTGGATGCTGCTCCTGGGAAAAACCTGCCCGAGGCGAGCTACCGGGAAGCGACCTCCACGACCTCTTTGATGCGATTATCAACCGGATTCCCGGGCCTGAATATGACCCGGATGCTCCCTTGGCCGCCCACGTTACCAACCTGGATTCTTCTCCTTTCCTAGGGCGCCTGGCCTTGCTCCGTATCCACAACGGCACTTTGCGGCAGGGCGAACACGTAGGTTGGGCACGTCATGACGGCTCAATTACTGACGTGAAGCTCACCGAGCTGCTGGCCACCTTCGGTTTGGAACGAAAAAGCGTAGAGGAAGCCCACGCCGGAGATATCGTAGCGGTGGCCGGAATCCCCGAAATCACTATCGGGGAATCTCTAGTGGATTTAGAGGATCCCCGTCCTCTGCCACTGATTAAAGTAGATGATCCCGCTATTTCTATGACTATCGGGACTAATACTTCTCCGCTGGCTGGCAGGGTTAAAGGACATAAACTCACGGCTCGCCAAGTTAAAGACCGCCTAGATCGCGAATTGATCGGAAACGTGTCCTTGAAAGTGCTTCCCACCAAGCGCCCGGATGCCTGGGAGGTGCAAGGACGCGGGGAACTAGCACTGGCGATTCTGATTGAACAGATGCGCCGGGAAGGTTTCGAGTTAACCGCCGGAAAACCGCAGGTAGTAACCAAAGAAATTGAGGGGAAGACCTGTGAGCCGATGGAGCTAATGACTATTGACGTGCCCGAAGAATACCTGGGTAAAGTCACCGAATTAATGGCGGCGCGCAAAGGCAAGCTGCAAACCATGTCTAATCACGGCACCGGCTGGGTGCGCCTGATTTTTCGGGTACCGGCGCGCGGTCTGATTTCTTTCCGTTCTAAATTCTTGACAGATACTCGCGGCTCGGGGATTGCCTCTTCCATTGCTGACGGGTATGCGCCCTGGCAAGGAACCATTACCCGCCGGCAAAGCGGGTCTTTAGTTTCGGATCGCGCCGGCAAATCCACCCCCTACGCCCTCATTCAGTTGCAAGAGCGTGGCAGTTTCATTATTCAACCCGGTAGTGAGGTCTACGAGGGGCAAGTAGTAGCTGAGAACCCCCGCGGGGAAGATATGGATGTCAACATTACCCGGGAAAAGAAGCAAACCAATATGCGTTCTTCCACCGCCGACGCCTTCGAGGGGCTAGTTCCTCCCCGGGTATTGACCCTGGAAGAATCTTTAGAGTTTGCGGCCGAGGATGAATGCGTCGAGGTTACCCCGGAAGAAATCCGGATTCGTAAAGTGGTATTAAGTGCGCAAGACCGTTTCAAAATTGCTTCGCGTCGCCGCCGTCAAGAACGCGGAGAATAGGTGATTTTTTAGGCATTAGACCGGCTAAAATTTTGGCGGGGGAGGGACCCGCTTTCCAGTTACCATTTTTTCTGCCGGTACTTTTACGGGACCTTTTCGAGTCATAATAGTGACGCTATCTGGGCTTACGTCCAGAACTTCCCCCAAAGCGTCGTAAAGACCGTCGGCTTCCCTCCGGCGTAGTACCACTCGTTCGCCCACTTTCCAAGACAGCCAAGGCAGACGCGGCGGCGGTTTCTGATTGCCGACAAACTTCATAGTGAGATACTAGCAATATCGGAACCTAAGGAGAATCTATGACTTATGTGATCGCTGAACCCTGCGTAGATGTTAAAGATCGTGCCTGCGTGGATGAATGTCCCGTAGATTGTATTTACGAGGGTAAACGTTCGCTTTACATTCACCCTGAAGAATGCGTTGACTGCGGGGCTTGCGAACCGGTGTGTCCGGTTGAAGCCATATTCTACGAAGATGACCTGCCTGAAGAATGGGCAGATTACTACCGCGCGAACGTAGATTTCTTTGAACTAAAAGGTTTAGGTTCTCCGGGAGGAGCCTCCAGTGTGGGTGCTACCGGCTACGATGATCCCATGATTGAAAAGCTGCCTCCCCGCGAAGAATAATTTTTTCTAATCCGGTATTCCGGTGCCTTGGCGTAAGATTAGCAAACTTACTGACTGCCACTGTCTTAGGGTGGGAGTATGAAAAATACCGATCTTCCACGTCCACTGAATCTTCCGGTTTTTCCTTGGGACTTACTCACCCCCTATCGCGAAACCGCTGCCTCTTTTCCGGGTGGAGCCATAGACTTATCCATCGGCACCCCGATTGATGACTGCCCGGATATCGCGCAATCAGCCCTGGCAGCAGCCGCAAATAGTCCCGGTTACCCCACAGTTGCTGGCAGCTGCGAGCTAAGAAGCGCCATTGTTAGCTGGGCGCGCGAATGCGGAATTAACTGCATCACTGAAGAGTCTTGCCTGCCTACGGTGGGTTCGAAAGAACTGGTAGCGAACTTGGGTTGGCAACTAGGAATTGGTGGTGGCGATAAAGTCTTGTTTCCTGAAATCGCTTACCCCACTTACGATATTTGTGCCCGGCTAGCTGGCGCGCAGGGGATTCCGGTCTCGAACGATATCTCAACTTGGCCACGCGATGCCTCTTTAGTGTGGATAAATACCCCTGCTAATCCCACCGGCTGGGTGGCCCCTAAAGAATGGCTGCGAGAGGTAGTTTCTTGGGCGCGGGAAGTGGGAGCGGTAGTCGCTAGCGACGAATGCTACCGCGAGCTCACCTACGGGGGGTCTACTCCGGCGCCCTCGCTGCTGCAAGAGGACGTGTGCGCGGGTAGCAACGAAAACCTACTGCTGGTTTATTCGGTTTCTAAGGAATCTAACTTGGCAGGATACCGTGCGGCTTTCGTTGCCGGCGATCCAGACTTAATTGCATCGCTGCTTGCGGTGCGTAAGCATAGCGGAGTAATAATGCCGGCTCCGGTACAGGAGGCACTAAGGCGGGTGCTTTTAGATCGCTCCCATGTGGTCGAGCAAGTAGCGCGGTATGCCCGGCGCCGAAAGATTCTGGCGGCGGCGATTGAAAATGCGGGGCTGAAAATTGCGGAGGAATGCGAGGCCGGTCTTTATCTGTGGGTTTTTGATCCCGCAGATACAGCTGATAAGCAATTGTCACCCGGTCAGGGAGCTGATTGGCGCCTATTAGAAAAATTTGCGCGTCTAGGGCTGATAGTTGCCCCGGAAAGTTTTTACAATTCCCGCCCCGGATCCCACGTACGCGTGGCCCTTTGTGTTACTGACGAAGAAATTGAAAAAACTGCTAAACATTTAGCGAAATTTGCCTAAGAATGGTAAAGTTTTTAAAAAATGTTGTACTCTTGAGGGTATTAAGTCCTATATAGTGATCATGGGGTGACAGTTAGTCATCTCTCTTCGGGAAGGTTGTTAAAATGGCTGATAATCAAAAAAGCACCCCAGATTCAAATAGCACTGGCCGGCTACCGGGAGTGCTTCAGGTTGAAGGTAAAACCATTGAGTTTCCACCAGTACAAGCAACCTGTGGTGACCAGGGGATTGATGTTTCTAAACTCCGTAATCAAACCGGACTGGTGGCGCTAGATCCTGGTTTTTCCACTACTGCCTCTTGTACTTCTAAAGTAACCTTCATTGATGGCGGCAAAGGGATTTTGCGCTATCGCGGTTACCCGATTGATCAGCTTGCAAACCACTCCAGTTTCCTGGAAGTTGCTTATTTGCTGATTAGGGGAGAATTGCCTACGCCTTCACAATTGGACGAGTTCGTGCGGCGAGTAAAGCGTCAACGCTTATTGCACGAAGACTTCCGGGCATTCTTTACTGCCTTCCCCTCCGATGGTCACCCCATGGCTATTTTGCAGGGCGGCATCGCCGGCATGGCCACCTATTACGAGGAAACTTTCGCCGATGTACATGACCCCGAGTTGCAAGATATTCAGGCGGTGCAGCTGCTGGCGAAAGTGCCGACCATGATTTCCTATATTGCTAAACGGGCTGCCGGTCTGCCACTGCTCTACCCGGATAACGAGCGCTCCTATGTAGAGGACTTTATTCGCTTGACCTTCGGTTTACCCTACCAGTCCTACGATATTGATCCCGCAATTGTGCGCGCCCTGGAAGTGCTATTTATTTTGCACGCTGACCACGAACAAAACTGTTCTACCTCCACAGTTCGCTTAGTGGGGTCCTCTAACGCCAATATGTATGCTTCGATTGCCTCTGGCGTAGGAGCACTATCGGGGCCGCTGCACGGGGGCGCTAACGAGGCAGTGCTGCGGATGCTGATCAATATTCGCGACACCAATATGTCGATTAAGGATTTCGTGAATAAGGTCAAGAATAAGGAAAAAGGCGTCAAGCTGATGGGCTTCGGCCACCGCGTCTACAAGAACTATGACCCCCGTGCTGCGATTGTGCGGGAACAAGCTCACAACGTCCTTGATCGCATGGGCAAGAACAACGATTTGTTTGATCTAGCCATGGAGCTAGAGCAGGTGGCGCTGTCTGATGATTACTTTATTGAACGCAAACTTTATCCGAACGTTGACTTCTACACTGGTCTGATCTATTCGGCGATGGGATTCCCCACCAAGATGTTCACCCCGTTATTTGCCCTCGGGCGCCTTCCGGGTTGGATTTCTCAATATATCGAGATGCTCCATGACCCGATGACTCGTATCGGTCGTCCCCGCCAGGTGTATCAGGGGGAGCCGCAGCGCGACTATGTGCCATTGCGGATGCGGGAAGCTAAATAGTTATACCAACTAGTCAGGATACGGGTGAGGCCGCGCGGCCTCACCCGTTTCATTTACCGGTAATGTGCTAGGTTATGGACAGGTATTTTTTACTAGGGGGAAGAGTGTTTAAAGATCAGGAAACTTTATCTGCAGGTGAACTGGCCTTTAATGCCGATCCGCTGTCTCCATCGCCAGCTATGCGTTCCGGGCGCCTTCCCCGCGTTTCTAGTTTGTGGGTCATTCTTTTTTCTATCCTCGGGTTGATCGCCTCCTGGCAGCTGTGGCGCACCGAAATGATTCACCGTGCCCAGCCGGGACGCGGCTTAGGTTGTTCTTTAAACAACGTGGTCGATTGTCGCGGAGCCATGGAATCTGCAGCCGGTCACCTTATTTTTGGTATCCCCAATTCTGTCTTCGGAATAGTGGCGTTTGCTGCGCTCTTAGCAGCAGGCGTCTACCTAGTGGTGGGGGGACGCATCCCTAAATGGGGACTTTTACTTTTTGCCCTGGGAACCAGCGCCGGCCTAGTATCGGTGCTTTTCTTTCTGGCGACCTCGGTTTTTCAATTGCACTCCCTGTGTCCCTACTGTTTCTTAACCTGGGTGGCCACTATTTTTCTGGCCTGGCTATCCTATGCGCTTTGGGTGCGGGTAGGGGCTACTCCCGCCCGTCCGCTAAGCGGGGCGCGCCGCGCCCTGGTAGGGTACTGGTGGCTGGGGGCCATCTTGAGCGTTGCGGTTATTGTAGCGGTACTATTTACAGTTTTCGGGCTAGAGATTTTCCGTCTGTAACTTAAGGGGTAACGCGATGAACAGGAAATCTACAGGCGGATCAGGAGAGTACGAAGGGGCTTCCTCCCGGGTAGTGCAAGATTATTTGAAGCGTCTTTTAGGAGCTACCGAATGGGGAGGTAGCACCCTCTCGGTATCGGGACTTGCACAAAGAATGGGGGTGGCGCCCTCTACTGCCTCCGAGAATGTGCGGCGCTTAGACAAGTTAGGACTGATAACTCATGCCCCTTACCGGGGGATTACCCTGACTGCAGAGGGGAAAAAGTTAGCTTTGAAGATGGTGCGTAAACATCGCATCCTCGAGACCTATCTGCATCAAAAATTGGGCTACCCCTGGGATCAAGTCCACGCAGAAGCCGAAGTGTTAGAACATGCTGCCTCCGATAAGTTAATTGCGGCTATGGATCAGGCGCTGGGAAGTCCGAAGATGGATCCCCACGGCGACCCGATTCCCACCGAAGATGGCCACCTCCCGAAAGTGTCCACTCTGCCCCTAGCAAAGGCTCCCTTAAATACTCTCGCCACTGTGGCGCGGATACAGGACTCCAATGCCCAGCTCCTAAGATTCTTAGAATCAGTGGGGATTGTTCCTGGTTGTGTCCTCTCTCCCTTAGAAAACATTCCGGAGGCAGGAATTATGCGTCTAGATGTAAACGGGCAGGAAGTCACCCTGGGGAAACCGGCAGTAGCTGCTGTCTGGGTAACTGCTTAGCAGCTAATACGGGCAGTAACTGCCGATAAGGGGAGATTAAGACAGTTAATTGCCGATAATTTTTAGGGTAGATCCTTTATTTTTACTGGGAATAACTTCGATCTGATCAGCGATTTCACTACGCAGGGAAGCTACGTGAGAAATTAATCCTACAGTTCTGCCGGAGGTAGAAGTTTTCTTCAAAGCCTGCATTACCTGGGTCCGTTTGCTGTCATCAAGAGTGCCAAAGCCCTCATCGATAAACATAGAGGAGATTTCTACTCCGCCGGCCTCGGCGGTTACCACTTCGGATAAACCCAAAGCTAAAGACAAAGAACAATAAAATAGCTCCCCGCCCGACAGGGCAGAAATCTCGCGTGCCTTATCGGAAAAATTATCGGTAACCGCTAAAGATAAAGCTTGGTTCCTCCGGCGAGAGGACTCGGTGTCCGTGCGAGAAAGCAGGTAACGGCCTTCCGAAATCCCCGCTAAATAAGGATTCGCGGCATTTAGGACTTCCTCAAAGCGATCCAGCAACACCCAGGTCGCCAGGGGCGCCTTTAGCGCAGAACCTTCTTCACCCCTCGCAAGATTAGCGAAAGTAATCAGCATAGAGGTGTCTCGAATTGACTCTAAATAACGGGTGGTAGCTGCCTGCAGGTCACTTACCGTCATCTCCACTGTCTTTAGCTGTTCGTTAACCGTGGCTAGCTCCTCTTGCAGCTTTTGAAAAATTTCTGCTTGGGTGGCAGCCTGGGTCGCTAATGCCTCTAAATCCGGCAGTACGAAGTCCTCTCTCCTTACCTTTTCTATCCGTTCAGACTTCAGCTTGACCTGATTGGCCTTTAAAGCATCATCCCAGGTTTGCACCACCATCTTTAAGTTCTGGTATTGATCTTCTGGTAGTAGCGCGGCTTGAGCTGCTTGGGGAGTGGAGAAGTGCTCTGCCTGCAAAGCCTTCTCTAAACGTTCCTGCGCCTGTGTCAGGCTACTTAAGGCTTCTTTAGTGTTTCGCAGCGCCTTTAGGAGTAAAACAAGTTTTTCTTGCTGACTACTAAGAGCGTGTTGGCGAGCCACCAGGTTGCTCGATTGCCCCGAAGTAGCAATCTCTGCTTTAATCTCGCGAATCTGTCCCAGCGCGTTCGCCGCCTTATTTCTTGCAAGTTTTGCGTCATTAACAGACCTTTGCACCGAGTCTCGATATTTCTGGGCTTGTTTTTCTAGCTCTGCTAGCTGCTTGCGCTCGGTCTTAAGTTCTTCGGCCTGCTTTCGGAAGTATTCGACGCGACTCTCAATGGCCTGCGCATTTCCGGGCCAGCCTTCGCGCAGTCGCTTGATTTCAGCGCGCAGACGGTTGCGTTCACTTATTATCTGTTGGCGTTTTTCCTTTAGCTTAGTTTTGGCGCTAGTTAGCTGATTCCTGAGCTTAGTTAACTGGCTAAGGGAGCGTTTACCGCTAGCAATCCCGTGCGCAGGTTCAGGGTGCGAGACGGATCCACAAACCGGGCAAGGAGCGTCAGTTTCTAGGCGGGAAGCCAATAGGATCGCCGAATCGACAAAAAACCCGTGCTCGTATTCAGCGGTTGCCGCCCTCGCCTTCTCCACCTCTTGCTCTAAAACAGGAAGTGTTCTTACCTCGCCTTGAAAACGCTTAAAATCCTGCAGAAAGTGGGTGCGTTCCCCCTCGTACTGGCGCAATTCCAACTGTTTTTTCCGTGCCGGCTCGAAATACTTTTGCTCTCCTTCTAAGCGAGCCTGTCGCCCTCGCAGCGCTTTCAGATTCGGCAGTAACTGCGCAAACTCTTTGGCGGATTCGGCTGCCGCTTTAGAATATTTAAGGTAACTGTTCCAGGCTTGTTTCGCGTCGCTGCCCAGAATCTCGAGTTTTTTCTCCCGTTCTATTAGCGGCGCCAAAACCCCTAGCTCTTTAGAGTTTTTTTCCCGCAGATTTGTCACCTTTTCTTCTAGGCGATCTAGCGAGGCGCTATCTTGCGGTAGCTGCCAGGTATCAAAAGGGGGCGGGCAATCCTGCAGGATGCTTCGCATAGCCGCTTGAGCGTTAGTTAGGTTTTTCTGGTAGCGCTGTTTTTCCTTTATTTCCAAGTCAACTCGTTTTGCCCGTTCATGGAGCGCTATTTTTTCCCGATCAGATTTGATAGTTTCCTGGCGCTCCCGAAGCTGTTTTTCTTCCGCTAATAGGCGAGTGAGTTCCTTAAAATCTTCGGATAAAGTTTTTGCTTCTTCCTTCTTTTCCAGGGCAACTCGGTACTTTTCTCTGGCAGTTTTTAGCCGGCGAGAATGTTCCCCAATCCATTCGCTAGATTGGGCGGGAGGTAAAAGATAGTAAGGCTCCCAGGATTTGATTAAATCTTCGTCTAAAACTGCTGGTAAAGCAGCGAGGGTATCGCGCAAAGTGTCTAACTCGCTGCGGGAACTGCCAACAGATTTCGCCAAGTTATTCCAATTTTCAGTAAAAATCTTCAGCTTGCTGACGATTGTCACCGAGTCTGTTTTCGCACTGGTTTGCGCTTGGCGGGCTCGCTCAATAAATTCCTTTTGCATCCGCTCGAAAATCTGGGTGCCAAAGATCTGTTGCAAAATCTCTTGCCGCTCATCCGAAGAGGCCCGCAGGAACCGGGAAAAAGCTCCTTGTGGCAATATTACGGTTTGCAGGAACTGGGATTTAGTTAGCGGCAGGATTTTGCTTGCGAGCTCCTCATTTACGGTTCTAGGTTGAGAGGCGATCGCGTCGCCGGGATCGGCATCCTCACTGCTTAGACGCCACAAACTGGCCTCCGCCGCCTGGGAGGTGGTGCCCGAACCGCGCCGCTTGGGACGATCATATTTCGGGGTGCGCCAGACTCGATAAAGTTGTCCCCGCGCCTCAAAATCTAGTTGCACCCAGCTGATCTGATCGTCACCAGCATAGTCGGAACGCAGACGGCTTTTAGAAGAGTTAGATTCTAAGGCCACATCGTTATAGAGGGCGAAAACAATCGCATCCAAAATCGTAGATTTACCAGAACCAGTGGGGCCGTGAATCAAAAACACCCCGGATCCGGTACCGAGCTTAGTGAAATCAATAGTTTCTTTGCCCCCAAAAGAGCCCACGGCCTCAAAGCTTAGTTTTAAAATTCGCATTTAACTTTCCCCACGCACCTGCTCGTAAACCTGTTCTACCAGCTTATTTTCTTCATCATTAAGTTCTTTGCCGAGGCGGGCTTGCCGAAAGAAGTCCTTGGCGAGTGCCTCGGGTCGATACCTATTTACCCGCAGGGCGCGGCGCTGATCCGCGACGTCTGTTTGAGAAACTTCGTGCAATATGGCGAGGACTTTCGGGAAACGCTGCTTTAACTTGGTGACCATAAAATTAGGGCGTTCGCGGTCAGTAACTGTAATTTCCAACCAATACCGAGTGAAATCCTCGTAAGAAGGGCTAGAAAGCAAGTTTTCAAACGTATCCTTGATGCGTCCTACTGGCCGGAAAATCGGGGTAGGCACTAGTTGGGGATCTAAATCCGGGGCAGCAGTATCTAAAAGCACCACCGATTTTGGGGTGTGGCATTCCGAAAAAGAGAAAGTTATTGGCGAGCCACTATAGCGTCCCGCCGAACTTTCAGTATGCAATTTTTGCGGTACGTGTAAATGCCCCAGGGCCAAATAATCGGGAGCCGGTAAGTCGGGAGAGGAATCGGTATCGGTATTCCCGTAGCGTTCAAAAACCTGGAGAGGAACCGATTGCACAGTACCGACAGTGATATCGCGTTCGCTATCACTGGCAGCGCCTCCCACTGCGAAAGCATGTGCCATGATGATGGTGCGGTTAGCTGCAGGTAGTAGGCGCTGCGCTTTGCCAACGCGGCGCATCGCCGCCGCTACTACCGCTTCATGAGAACGGGGCAGGCGCGGGGGCAGATCCTCATCGGCAGAATCATCTGTTCTTTCTGTATCTCCTGCAGAAAGCGGCCCGTCATAGAGACTGGTACGCACCATATCGGGGTTCAGATAGGGGAGCCCCCAAACCCGCACGGTTTCGTCGGCTGTCGAGATTTCTACCGGACAGGAAATATCGGCTAGGGAAGTACGTAAATGCAAGTTGCCGCGCACATAGGGAGCCAGGAACCCTAGTCTTTCCGCGGAATCGTGATTGCCGGGAGTTAATATCACTGCGGTTAGCTCGGTCAATTCCGCTAGCGCCTGGGAAACAATCTCTAGGGATTCCAACGAGGGAATCGCGCGATCAAAAACATCCCCGGAAACCATCACTGCTTGAACGTTTTCCTCCCGAACCAGCTGCGTTAGGAAAGCGAAAAATTGGCGATGAGCGGCAGACAAATCTTCCCCATAGAGAGTACGCCCCACATGCCAATCAGAGGTGTGGATTAACTTCATATCAGCAGTCTATTTACCAGCTGTCGAAATAAAGTGTCTTTCAGGTGCGATATGTTTGAAGATAGTAAGACTTCCAGGAGGCGAGGGGATGGAATCGGATTCACTGTTTTCGCCGGGTAAACCGGCGTTGATTGTTCCGCTTACCGGCAAGAATCAGATTGAACTGCGCGGTCAGATTTCCCGCATTCCCCGGGTAGCTGACCTGGTGGAATGGCGTCTTGACCTGCTGCGTGACTACCGCAACCCCACCTACTTGCGTGAAATAGTGGGTCAGGTGGCTCCCGCCATCAAACTGCCTTGGCTAGCGACTTGTCGCAGCGCGGCGCAGGGGGGAGGATCCCGGATGGGGCCCACTCATCAGCTAGAAACCATGAAGATGCTGGTAAAGGCGGGAGCTAGCGCCCTCGATATTGAGGACGATTTTTCCTTTGCTACCCCCGCCTTGGAATATGCGCATGCGCAGGGGGTAGTGAGCGTACTGTCCCGCCACTATTTTGCGGTTGAAGAAGCCCGAAAAATGGATCGGGAACGTATCTATAACTGGCTGGAAGCTGCCCATGAACGGGGAGCCCAGGTGGCCAAACTTGCCCTGACTATTAGCAGTGGGCAGCACCTTTTAGAAGCATTTTCTGCGATGGAAAACTACTATAAAGACACTGCCGGTAAACGCCGGTTTATGGTGCTGGGAATGGGAACTCCGGGCACCGCTAGCCGCCTAGTTGGCGGAGTTTTTGGTAACTGCGCCACTTTTGCGGCGCTCCCGGGATCTGCACCTAGCGCCCCGGGACAAGTAGCTGCCGCCTTGCAAGCAGAAGTACTATCCACCCTAGGAAAGGAAGAATCATAAAATGCGGAATATTGGTGAGGACGTAGCGCTGCTGCTAGAAATTGCAGACCAGGTGGACCGGTATACGTTAGAACATTTTAGCCAGCGCGACTATCAGGTGTATGAGAAAGCAGATCTGACCCCAGTATCTGATATTGACCGGGGTGCCGAACAGATGATTCGCGAGGCACTGGCAGCTGCCCGCCCTGATGACTCGATTTATGGGGAAGAATACGGGGGGAGCGCCGCTGAAGGTACCCAAGCCCGCTGGATTATCGATCCTATTGACGGCACCAAAAACTTTGTGCGGGGAGTGCCGGTTTGGGCAACTCTGATCGGCTTGGAGCTTTCCGGGGAAATGGTGGCTTCAGTCGTTAGTGCCCCGGCATTGGCTCGTCGCTGGTGGGCAGGGCGAGGTTTGGGATCTTGGCGTTCTTTTAACGGTGGGGAGCCGCAAGCTAACAAAGTATCTAAAATATCGGAGCTAAAAGATGCTTCTTTTAGCTATTCTTCTTTGTCGGGTTGGGAAGAACACGGCAGTCTCCAAGCATTTTTAGAGCTGACCCGGAAAGTTTGGCGAACCCGTGCCTATGGGGATTTTTATTCCTATATGTTGGTGGCAGAAGGCGTAGTCGACGCGGCCGCCGAACCGGAATTGGAAGTCTACGATATGGCGGCGCTAGTGCCAATCGTAGAGGAGGCTGGAGGTCGTTTCACCTCTTTGCAAGGGAAAAAAGGATGTGTCGGCCGCGACGCACTAGCGACTAACTCCCACCTACACCAACGGATTTTGGCTATGTTGGGAGGCAAGTAGACGCCGGAAGGACTCCACTCGCCGCGCCCGCGCCGGATCGGTTTCTGCGAGTACGCTTAACTGACATCCCGGAGAGGATGCTAAGTGGGGGCATAGTTTCGGACAGGCGGTGGCGACCTCGGAAAGATCGGGGAAGGCCGCTAACAGATTCTCTTCACTAATATGAGCCAGGCCGAAAGAACGAATCCCGGGAGTATCAATCAACCAGCCATCCCGGAAGGGCTCCGCGATAACCGAGGTGGAGGTGTGTCGCCCGCGCCCGGTTACCTGGTTAACTTGCCCGGTGCTCCGCTCGGCTTCAGGAATCAGGGCATTCATTAGCGAAGATTTTCCTACCCCGGAGTGTCCCACCATTACAGTTACCCGCCCGGCAAGTAAATCGGCTGCCTGAGATACGCCTTCTCCGCTGGTTAAGCTGGTAACTACGCTCGTAACTTTCAGGGGCCGAAAAAGCTCCAACAGCGGCTCCGGAGAAGTCAGATCCGATTTAGTGACCAGTAGCAAAGGCTTGATTCCAGAGCAATAGGCGGCAACTAACAGGCGATCAATCATTCCTGGGCGCGGCAGCGGATCGGCACAGGCTGTGCAAATCGCCATTTGATCTGCGTTAGCTACCATCGGTTTTTCTTTAGCTCCCGGGCTATCTTCAGCAGAGCGAGTTAGCACGGTTTTGCGCGGTAAAACTTCCACAATTCGCGCTAAAGATCCGCTTTTACCGCTTAAATCTCCGGTCACCCGCACCTGGTCGCCGACCACGATCCCGCGGCGTCCCAGGGAACGGGCTTTCACCCCTACCAGAGTGGTTTGCCCCATCTGCACGTGAATGCGTCCCCGATCTACCGCGAATACGAATGCGGTGGGACTCGTAGAATAATCTACCTGCTTTTTCGAGCGACGCGGCTTAGAGCGGGCGGGACGAACTCTAACTCGAGGATCGTCAGTTCCGATATCACGCCGAGCCATCAGCACCGGCCAACATAGCATTCCAAGTAGTAGTGAAGTCCGGGAAGGTTTTACTGACGCACTCCATATCTTCTACCTGTACCCCGGGTACCCGCAATCCGATCAGGGCAGCAAACATTGCCATGCGATGATCACCATAGGTTTGAACTACCCCCGCATGTAAGAGTCCGGGAGAAATATTTAAGGTAGTCTCAGTGGATTTAGCCTTCCCGCCCAGGCGTTTTATTTCAGTTTCGAGGGCGAGTAAACGGTCAGTTTCATGCCCGCGTAAATGTCCGATCCCAGTGATTTTTGAAGGTTCGACCGCCAACGCACACAGAGCGGCTAAGGTTGGTGTCAATTCCCCCACGGCTTCTAAGTCACATTGGGTCCCGCCGATTACTCCACTGCCTTGGCACACCAGGGTGCCTTCCGCAGAGCGGTAAATCCGCGCCCCCATGGGAGTAAGCAGCTGCCGCCAGGCGTCCCCAGCTTGGAAAGTTTTTGCGGGCCAATCGGGGATACTAACTTGTCCTCCACAGATCAACGCCGCTGCCAGGAACGGTCCGGCGTTAGTTAAATCTGGCTCAATGTGGCGTTCACCTCCGCGCAAATGGCCTGGGCTACAGCGCCAAAGATGTCGAATCTGGCGAGTATTCCAATCCCCGGATTCTCCACCAAGATTTTCGATTTGTCCGCCGCAAGCGTTTACCTCTGCAACGGTCATTTCCACATGGCGGATAGAAGGCAATACTGAGTCGACCTCTATCTGCAGTTCAAAAGGTAGTGCCGGCGAGATCAGTAGCAGGGCCGAGACGAATTGGGAAGAGGCGGAGGCATCCACCTGCAAGTGCTGTAGCTGGTCACCGGCAGTGACTTGTCCGCTGATAGTAAAAGGCAAATGTCCCGGTTTTGGCATGTCGCTAAACTTGGCGCCCAGCTGAGTGAGAGCGTCCAGAAGCCCTTTCATGGGGCGCGCGCTGGCAGCCTCATCCCCTTCGAACCGTACCGGCTGCCCGCTCAGCAGTGCCACCGGCGGTAAAAAGCGCATCACCGTGCCCGCAAGACCGCACTCTACGACTCCAGTTCGAGGACGTAGGGTAGCAGGGGGAGTGATTAAGAGTCCGCCGGATTGTTCTTCTACCTGGGCGCCGAACTCTTCGATCCCGGCAATCATCAATTCGGTGTCCCGACAGCGCAAGGGATTAGCTAGGAAAGTTGGTTCTTTAGCAAGTAGCGCTAACACTAGGGCACGGGCAGTTAAAGACTTAGAGGGAGGCAGGGAGATTACCGCATTTAGCGGGCCACTTTTAACGGGGGCGTTCCAAACACTCAAGGCTTAGTCCTGTTTAGCGGGGAAAATTTCGGAGGTAAGACCGGCGTGTAGGGCAAGGCCTTGGGCAATCCTGAAGGTATCAACTTTTCCTTGCTGCCAGCCATTGACAATGGTAGCTGCTCCGTTGGCAAGTACTAAAGCACTGGTAGCTAGGGGAGAGCGGCGGGTGGTAGCCATTCGTAAAGCCAAAACGGTTACTGCCACCCCGCAGACCTTAGCAATAGTTTTTAGATCACTCATCTGCAGGGGAGGGAGGCCGTTCTTTTCCATCACCTCTAGGTGATGCTGGGCCAGGCGCGCATGCTTTTCACTGTTACGTACCGCGTCGATCCCTTCAAGAATCAAAGGCGCCGCAATGAGCGCACGAGAAAGTGAATACCTATTAGCCATGTCTCTATTGTTACCTAAGCAGCTGGCTATTTCTAGCTTCTGGGAGTTTTATTACCCAAACTAGAAGCGCTGAAACCAGGCTAGAATAGAGTTAATGGATACTGAGACCTTGCCCCGAGACCGGATGGATATTGCCGTGCCTCCGGAAATGACAGCCTCCTCCCAGGGGCCGACAGGCGCGGACAAGCCGGAAGCACCGAACGCTTCCCGGTTGGCAACTGCGGGAGGCAATGACTCCTTGGCGGCAGAGCGCTTTAGCGAGGAAGCATTGCCGCTGCTAGATCAGCTTTACGCGGGAGCATTACGCCTTACCCGTAAGCCTGCAGATGCGGAAGATTTGGTCCAAGACACCTATATGCAGGCTTTTCGCAAGTTTGATCAATATCAAGCGGGTACTAATCTCAAAGCCTGGATGTACCGGATCATGACTAACACCTTCTTGAACCAGTACCGTTTAAAGACTCGTCGCCCGCAAGAGGACGGCTCAGGCGAAATTTCTGATCAGGCTCAGGTAGCACACTCGTTGCATCATGCAGAGGGTATGCCCTCTGCGGAAACTACTGCTTTGGAACGACTGCCTAATGAAACTATCCAGGCGGCCTTTGACAAGCTTTCAGATGAGCATCGCACCGTAGTGTATCTGGCGGATGTCGAACAGTTCAGCTATAAGGAAATATCGCAAATTCTAGGCATTCCGCTAGGTACCGTAATGTCTAGACTCCATCGGGGACGCAGCCAGCTACGAGAAGAACTTTCTGAATATGCCCGCGAGTACGGAATCGGGGTGAAGTAATGAACGAGCAACCATGTGAGCGTGATCTTTTTAGGCGGGCCACGGAAGAGTCCCGTGAACTTAGCGAAGAGGAAGCCCTCCATATCGCCCAATGCCCGTGTTGTCGGAAAATACTCGAGGGCGAGGCCTCCGATATCGCCTATTTTCTACGGCGGTGTCTGTGCCATGAAACCCCGGCTCCTTTAACTTTGAGAACCCGGATTGTGAAAAGCCTGGCGGTATATAGGCAATCAGACGGGACGGAAGTGTCTTCTTATCGGGAAGAACGGTTTAGTGAAGATTGCTAGAAAATACGCTAGCTATTTTTGAGTGAGGATGAAACGCGTCTCTTTGGCCCTAGCTGTAGGGCATCAGTTTCCGAAAATGTGGGTGATGTGTAAAACTAGGGACGTTGATTTTTATTTGGGAAGGTGTAAAAGATGTCTAAACGTGGACGTAAACGTAAAAGCCGCCGTACCAGTGCCGCTAACCACGGCAAACGGCCTAACTGCTAAGAACAGCATTTAGATACCGTTAGATGCAAGCGGTAAAAGTTTTGGGGGGTGGTGACTAAAAGTCACCACCCCCCAAAGCTTTTTTAGTATCGAACTAGGAGAAAGCCTTCTCCATCAACTCGGCATTTTCGGCTTTATGCAACTTGGCGTTACCAGCTGCCGGGGAGGCGGCTTCACCGCGCGAAACCACCTGCAATCCCTTGCCGATCGCTCCCGGAAGATGCAAAGCTATGAACGGCCAGGCACCTTGATTTTCCGGTTCATCTTGTACCCAGGTAAGCGGCAAATCACCCCAAGTGTCCAAGACTTCCTTTAACTCCATTACCGGCAGCGGATACAGCTGCTCTAGGCGAACAATCGCGGTATCGAAGCGTTCCCGCTTTGCCCGCTCTTTCACTAGGTCGTAGTAGATGCGACCGGTACACAGAATTACTCGCGAAGGCTGGCTGACCCGCTCATCAACTTCGCCAATCACCGGCTGGAACTGTCCAGAAATGAAGTCCTCTACCGGAGAAGCCGCTGCCGCTAGACGCAACAGTTGTTTCGGTTCAAAGGCGATTAGCGGTTTGCGAGGACGCCGGTAAGCGTGAGTACGCAGCATATGGAAGTTATTCGCCGGATTTGAGGGCTGACAAACCCACATATTGTCTTGCGCGCAGAGCTGCAGGTAGCGCTCAATACGTGCCGAGGAGTGGTCAGGACCTTGACCCTCATAGCCGTGCGGCAAGAGCATTACCACGCCCGAACGTTCATTCCACTTTTGGAAGGAAGAAGAAACGAACTCGTCGGTAACTGCTTGACCACAGTTAGCAAAATCCCCGAACTGCGCTTCCCACAAAACCAAGGTTTCCGGAGACTCTACCGAATAGCCGTACTCGAAAGCGAGGGGGGCATATTCGGAAAGCGGAGAGTTGTAGACCCTGAAATTTGCCTGATCTTCGGTGAGGAAGTTCAGCGGCGTCCATTCGCGACCATTCTGGTAATCATGAATTACTGCGTGGCGGTGGGAGAAGGTGCCGCGGCGAGAATCCTGTCCGCCCAGACGCACATTGGTGCCTTCCATCAGCAAGGAGCCATAGGCAAGCATTTCGCCCATGCCCCAGTCAATCTTGCCTTCCCGCGACATGGTTTCCCGCTTTTGCAGTACTTTCATAATCTTGGGGTGGGGAGTGAAGTGCTCGGGTATCCGCACCTGGGAATCCCCGATCCTCTCTACCTCTTCGCGGGTTATAGCGGAAGTCCAGCCAATCATCATCCCTTGCCCGGGCTGCTGCGAGGCAGGCATTACCCAGCGAGTATCTCCGCCAGGGTTAGTGGTGTCATCATGCTCGGCGGCATCGAACTCTTTCTTTTCCCGAGTTTCTTGGAAAATCTTGTTTAGATCATCGTGGTATTCCTGTAGCGCCTCTGCCGCTTTTTCCTCGCTCAGTTCTCCCCGTCCAATCAGGTTACGGGTGTAGACCTCCCGAGTAGTAGGCAGGCGATCAATCAGAGAATAGAGCACCGGTTGAGTCATCGAGGGGTCATCGCCCTCGTTGTGTCCGCGCCGGCGGTAGCAGACCATATCGATAATGACGTCCTTGTGGAACTCTTGCCTAAAGTCAAAGGCCAGCTTCGCTACTTTCACCACGGCTTGCGGGAAATCCCCATTAACGTGGAAAATCGGAACCTGCAGGCCCTTAGCCAAGTCGGTGCAGTACCGGGTGGAACGCCCCGAAGTCGGACCGGTAGTAAAGCCAATCTGGTTATTGACAATAATGTGTACGGTGCCTCCAGTGCGGTATCCACGCAACTGGGACATATTCAGGGTTTCTTGCACCACGCCCTCGCCGATAAAGGCAGCATCACCGTGGATTAGAATCGGCATCACTAGACTTTCCGCCTCTTTACCCCCGCCTAGGCGATCCTGCTTGGCGCGGGTGATCCCCTCGGTAACCCCATCTGCCGCCTCCAGGTGGGAGGGGTTAGCGGTGAGGGATATTAGCACGCCCTCGCCCTCCTCGGCAGAATAAACACCCTCGGTGCCCAGGTGGTATTTCACGTCGCCAGAACCCTGGGTGGAGTTCGGATCCAGATAGCCTTCAAATTCGGAGAAAATCTGGCCATAGGACTTACCCGCCACATTTGAGAGCACATTTAAGCGCCCGCGGTGCGCCATCCCGATGGTGATATCTTTTAGTCCCTCATGGGAAGCGTTGTAGAGCATATTGTCTAGCAGCGGAATCAGTGATTCTGCGCCCTCTAGGGAGAAACGTTTTTGTCCCACATACTTGGTCTGCAAGAAAGTCTCGAAAGCTTCTGCATGGTTCAGCATACTGAGCACGTGCATTTGTTCCTGTTTAGACAGCTTCTTCGCGGGCTTCTCGATGCGGTTTTGTACCCAACGGCGCTGGACCGGATCTTGAATATGCATATATTCAATCCCGATAGCCTGGGTGTAGGTGGCGCGCAGATGCTCTAGCAGGTCTCGCAAGTTCATAGTGTCGCGGCCAGCGAATCCTCCCGTCGGGAAGACTCGATCCAAATCCCATACGCTGAGCCCGTAGGAGCCGATCGAAAGATCGGGGTGGCGGCGCAGGATTTGCTGTAGGGGATCGGTATTGGCGGCGAGGTGTCCGCGGGAACGGTAGGCGTGAATCAGTTCGGCAATCCGGGCGGGTTTGCCTTTTTCGGTTATCTGGTCATAGCTGAAATCTCGCTCCCATTGGTAGGGCTCGTGGGCGACCCCTAAGGTGGAGAATACCCGCTCATAGAATCCGTCGTGACCAGCTATTTTCTGTTCGACAATCCGCAGGAACTCCCCGGATCCGGCGCCTTGAATCACGCGGTGGTCGTAGGTGGAAGTCATGGTCATAACTTGGCCAACGCCCGCATTGGCCAGTTGCGAGGGGGATGCCCCCGCCCATTCCGCGGGGAAAGAGGTAGCGCCTACCCCAATAATTGCCCCTTGCCCGGTCATCAAGCGCGGAACCGAATGTTTGGTTCCCAAGGTGCCCGGGTTGGTTAGAGTAACCGTGCCACCCGCAAAATCGGCGGGTTTTAATTCGCCCGCGCGCGCCCTCTTAACCAGGTCCTCGTAGGCATCAATGAACTGCTTGAAGTTCAAAGTGTCGGCATCGTGCACTACGGGGACCATTAGTGAGCGGGAGCCATCATCTTTGGGTAGATCAATCGCCAATCCAAAGCCCACGTGCGCAAACTTGCGGATACAGTCCCGTCCGTCCTCGTCCTTTTCGAAGCGAACATTCATGGATGGCATTTCTACTAACGCTTCAATAATCGCATAGCCAATTAGGTGGGTGAATGAAACCTTACCGCCGGTGGTCGCTGCCAAATGAGTGTTAATGACCTTACGGTTCTCGATCAGCAGTTTGGCAGGAATCTCTCGTGCAGAAGTAGCGGTAGGAATCTGTAGAGATTCATTCATATTCTTAACTACCGCTTTAGCTACCCCACGTAGCCTCTCTACTACGTCTTCTTCCCCGCCCGGGCCTCCCGGACCGAGATCAAGTACCGTTTGCCGTGCCACATAGGGAGAAGTAGGCTCGGAGGCCGCTACCGGAGGGGCCGGCGGCAAATCAGAACGGGTTACATCCCTACCGCTAATGGCTGACCCGGTGGGGGTTACTTTATGAACTTCCTTCTCTTGGGGTTCCGGTTCTTTTATCTGCGCATTCCGAGCCTCCAAAGCGGAGAAATATTCTCGCCAATCCTCGGGAACCGACAGGGGGTCGGCGCAGTATTTGTCATAGAGTTCATCGATGATCTCCTGGTTGATCGGGCTTACCGATTGGTCCATTTGATCTTCCGAATTGGGCATGGCGCTTCCTTTTTTCAAAGCCGACAACGTATCCATTAAGATATTAAGCCTATTTAGTCCGAAAGTCCTAGCGTTTCTCTTGATATTAAGAGAGTTTATGTAGGCTTTACTAATGTTGGTACATTGCTATTAAAATAGCTTACGAATTGCCTACTTGAAGAGGTGTTTTTGGTATGCCCTACCCCCGGTCTGGTGATGGTGGTGTAGTTGCCTGATAGCGTTTATTACCTACTAATGGTGCTTTTAGGGGTCTTGCTGACGATAGGTACCGCCCTATTTGTAGCTGCAGAGTTCTCTATGCTGGCGCTCGACCCTGCCCAAATAGAAGGAAGGGTAAAACGCAAAGAAAAGGGAGCTAGCGGAGTACTAAAAGCTTTGCGGCATTTATCAACCCAGCTTTCCGGGGCGCAGATCGGAATCACACTCACCACTATTTTGCTGGGATACACTACTCAAACTGCGCTTACCTCCCTATTCGCAAAGCTGCTCCTAGATGCAAAGCTAGCGGCCTCACTGGCTACTGCCATCGCGGTAGTGATCGCCTTGGTACTGGTCAATGCCTTCTCTATGGTA
Organism: uncultured Varibaculum sp.; assembly: GCA_947255165.1. The sequence continues at coordinate 23,157 of CAMYFZ010000007.1, read as the reverse complement.
TTCGGGGAGCTGTTTCCCAAGAATCTGGCGCTAGCGAAACCATTTGAAGTGGCGCAGATAGTAACTCCGCTCCAGCGGGCATTCACCTGGCTGTTTAAGCCGGTAATTGCAGTTTTAAACGGACTTTCCAACCAGGTAGTTCGCGCGCTGGGGATAGAACCCTTAGAGCAGCTATCTTCGGCGCGTTCGGCTTCGGAACTGGCTGCAATGGTTCGTCACAGCGCCGAAGCCGGCACTTTGGATCTATCTACCGCCACCATTTTTACTCGCTCAGTAGGGCTGGGAAGACTATGCGCCCGCGACGTGATGACCGACCGACGCCGGATGGACTCTTTAGAAGCCGAACAAAGCGCAGAGGACGTGGTGGAACTTTCTCGGCGCACGGGACATTCGCGTTTCCCAGTCCTGGGGGAGGATGCCGACGATATCCTCGGCCTAGTGCATTTACGGCGCGCCGTGGCGGTACCATTTTCAAGGCGTGAAAAAGTGCCGGTCACTGCACAATCTTTGCTGGTTAGCGCCCTGCGCGTGCCTGAAACCGTCAGGTTAGCGCCGCTTTTAGTGCAGCTGCGGGCGGCTAATTTACAAATGGCGATCGTAGTTGACGAATATGGGGGCACCTGCGGAATCGTTACTTTAGAGGACGTAGTGGAAGAAATCGTGGGGGAAGTAGCCGACGAGCACGATCTACGGCGCCGAGGAATCCGCCTCGAGGGCGACAATAAATGGCTGGTGGATGGAACTTTGCGTCCCGATGAAATCGCCGATCGGATTGAGGTATTGCTTCCAGACGATGGCCCTTACGAAACTATCGCCGGGTTGATTTTGGTGATTGCAGGTAAAATCCCCCAGGTGGGGGAGAGCTTCAAGGTAGGAACCCATAGCTTGACTGTGGCGAGGATGGATGGGCGACGGATTGAGAAAGTCCTGATTAGTGCGGCTCCAGCAGGGACGCCTTCGCGCCCTGCAGCGAAACCTACCGGCGATAACCGTGTTAAGGGTGGTGGCAGCCATGTCTGATTGGGTGGCGCTCTTAGTAGCATTGGCCTTGCTGGCAGCGAATGCTTTTTTCGTTGCCGGAGAGTTTTCAGTTACCTCCACCCGGCGTTCGCAAATAGAACCCCTGGCCGCGCAAGGTAAACGGGGAACTAAAGCAGCATTGTGGGCGGTGGAACACGTCTCTCTGGTTTTGGCAGTAACCCAATTGGGGATCACTTTGGCGTCGACAGGTTTGGGGGCAGTAGCCGAGCCTGCCCTGGCGCACTTGATTAGCCGTCCTTTGAATTTCTTCGGAGTTTCGCCCTCACTAACGCATCCGATTGCCTTCGTGTTTGCGCTGGTACTAGTGGTATTTTTACATATCGTCTTGGGGGAAATGATCCCAAAGAATCTGACGGTAGCCGCTTCGGTGCGGGTATGTCTGGTGATTGCTCCGCATTTGGTGCGCATTGCCCGGGCGGTACGACCCGTGGTCCACGCCTTAGATTCGAGTGCTAATTGGTTCGTGAAACTGCTGGGAATAAACCCGCGTTCGGAAGTGTCCCAGTCTTTCACTATTGAAGAGGTAGCAACGATTGTAGCAAAATCAACTGCAGCGGGAACCCTACGGGATGATTTGGGGCTGCTATCGGGTACTCTGGAGTTCTCTAAAGAAGATGTGCGTGATGCCATGGTTCCCCGATCGCAACTAGTTACTTTGAACTGGCCGCTTACCGCTGCGGAGTTCGAAGCGCAGGTGGCAAAAACCGGGTTTTCTCGTTTTCCGATTAGCGATGAATCTGGGAACTTGCAAGGCTATTTGCACCTTAAAGACGTTATTTTCGCCGATTCTATTGCTGCCCGCCAGGCGCCCCTGGAATCTTGGCGAATCCGGGTGCTCCCCGAAGTGTCTCCCGATGAAGAAGTGGAGGATGCGCTGCGAGTTATGCAAAAAACTGGCGTCCACCTCGCAAAAGTGAATGAAAATGGGCAAACTTTAGGGGCTATTTTTTTGGAAGATATTCTCGAGGAACTGGTGGGAGAAGTCCGCGACACCATGCAGCGCGGCGAGAACTAGTTTTATCAACTATCCGTACCCCAAATCGGACATTGCTGGCCACTGTAACTGGCTATACTTGCTAGTACCTACATCGACCCGTTTGTTGGAAGTCTGTATCTATGGATAGGTGTCCGCGTTGTCAAAATCTAACTGTGAGCGGGGTTGCATCCTGTGGGAACTGTGGCTAACAGCTAAATATTCCCGTCACGCAGGATGCTGACCACACGCGGTTAGCAGGACAACACAATCAGGGAACGCCGCTGCCAATAGGCGGCAGGGGACAGCCCTATTTATCGGCGCCACCTTACGCGACTCCTCCGCAGCCGCAAATACCCGGGCCTGCGCCCTGGCAGCAACCAAGTTATCCGCAACCCCAGCCTGCTCCCTATAACTTAGGCCCCAATTTTTCTGGCGCTAACCTTCCAGGACCAGCGGGTGATCAGGTAAAAGAAGCGAAGAAAAAATGGTACCGAAATAAGCAGACATTATTACCGGTACTTATCGGGGTAGTAGTAGCGGTCGCATTAGTCTCCGGGGTTGCCTATGCCGTTAGCGGCTTAGGGAAATCGAAAGCAAGTGTCGCCACTAGCCCGCAGACTACAACTGCCACCGCAAGCGCTAGTGAGACTCCCACTCCCGAGATTTCGCGCGTGGAACTGCCAGCTGGTGGCGACTGGCAATGGCACGGGGGACCAATGATAACCGCAGTCTCCAATCAAGGTGAGCAAGAAGCTCCGCAATATTTTTTTAAAATTTGGACCCCAAAGCTGAAAGATAAAACGGTCGATTGTACATTTTCACCGGTGCAAAGCGGGGAAAAGATGACGGATCAAGATATTTCGGTGGCCGCTACCTATGGAGATGATCCTGCTGTTTTCGTGGTGTATACGGTGCTCACTAAAGCGGTGGGAACTTCTCCGGAAACAGTGCATCTTTATGCCCAAGAACTGCAGATGCCTTCATGTAAGGCTAAACCTCGCATCGACCTGCAAACTGAGGCCGATAATGTAGTAAATGATCGTCAAGACTATAGCTTTACACTGGTGGGACAGTCAGAAAAATCAGTCGCGGTGGCGAAAATCTGGAGTAGTGAGTATAAGAAACCTGATGCTTTAGTTACGACAGTGCAACGACATGCGCAAGTATTGTCGCTAACTGGAGGACAGACTAAAGCTACCTCCCTGCAAGAACTTGCTGCCGACAAAGATGAGTTTGCGGTTTCAACTTCCGTTACCAATGATATGTACATGATTGTCACTGGTAAACGGCGCTTTTATGCTATCGATAGTAATAAGGTCTTGTTTGAACTGCCATTAAATATCGATGTCGGTGATCCCAGTTGCTACAAGCCGGTAGGCGAAGGAAGTCGCCTAAACCTATATAGATTGAGTAGTAACCAATATTTATTCTCTTGTCAGGCTGCGGAGGGGGAAAAACATAGTTTGCCCAACGTCTTTTTAGTCGATAGTACGGGAAAACTTACCCCACTATTAGGGCTATTGAAAGTAGCATCCGACCATCCAGATTTTAAGTCGGTAACTCTGGAGCAGCTAAAAGATGGATCGGTACTCATCACCAGTGAAGGCTCCTACCAAGTTTTCCATCTGGGAACCGATGGTAAGGTGAGCGAGATCTTAGACAGTGCACAGTGGGAGCGACTATTACACAACGAGGGTAGCCATTTTGGAGTTGCCAATTACTTAACTAATCAGTTTTATGTTCAAACTACCGACGAAATCTTAACTATGGATTTAGCGGGCAAAAGCGGGAACAAGCTGGAAGTTGAGCCCGCGGTAGCCTCCACGAACACTGATGTCACCAAAGTAAATTGGATTGCCTGGGAATCGAGCGAGAATAGCGCAGATGCAGAACTGATACTAACCACCGGAGCGCTCCCGGAGGACGAGGCAGCAGCTAAATAGGGGCGTGCAGGCAAAAATAAATACGATTTACGCATAAATTTTCAAGGTGTTCTTTCCAACCTTGGATAAATCGTTATAAATTCGTTACTATTTTAGGGTTGGCAATTTTTCCGGAGGAATAGCAAATGGCGGAGTCTGCTACTGGGCGACGTTCCCGGCGCGCTGAGCGGGTGCGCAGGCGGCGCTTTCGGCGCTTTGCGGCGATTCCTCGAGCCCTGGTTATTTTGGGATTAGCGGTGGTAACTATCATTGCGCCGCTCACCGGATTTGTGCAGGCTAATAAACCGGGGTCGATGATTGCGCATGTGCTCTCGCTACAGCCAGACGGAGAAAGTTGGGCCGGCAGTGCCCACTCCCTAGCTCCGGGAGATTCGGAACAAGGATTGGTTCCGATCCCGGCCGCCGGTACTCGGGCCCGGATTTTGAGTGCTGATCCCGAGTGCCAGTTCTCGAATATTGGCTCTGGTAACACCGCTGATAAAAATATGTCTAACGAGGGCGCGATCCTCTTCCCCCTGCAGCGCGGAGTCTTTCATCAGTCCTCTCCTTTTGGGGAACGTGTCCACCCGATATCTGGCATTTTGAAATTGCATACGGGGACGGACTTTGCGGCTCCCGCCGGCACTCCCATTCATGCTTTAACTGACGGGCAAGTAGATTTTGTGGGCCCCATGGGTGGGGGAGGCAATACGGTACGGCTCAAACATGTTATCGACGGAAAAATTGTTTTCACCCAGTACAAACATATGCTTCCCGGGACTTTCGCGGTCACTGTGGGGCAAAAGGTAAAGGCTGGAGATCAGTTGGGCGCCGTGGGATCTACGGGCAACTCCACCGGTAACCACCTGCACTTTGAAGTCATGCCGGGCAACGAGAATAACTATATAGACCCGGTTCCTTGGCTGGAAGCTCACCATTTCCGTTATTTGGGTCAAAAATGCGATTAGTGCCGCAAATTATCGCCCATAGAGGGGGAGGTGGGGAAACCCTGGAGAACACTAGGGACTCCATTGTTTATGCACTAGCCCGAGACGTCAGTCGTTACGAAACTGATGTGCGTGCCCTGAAAGATGGCACGATAGTCCTCCAGCATGATGCCAAGCTAGAAAATCCCTGGGGTGATTCACGGGAAGTCGGCGAGCTTACCTCCCGGGAGTTCTTTGCTTTACGGGGCCCGCAAGGAGAACGTCCAGTTTCACTAGAATCTGCCCTCGAAGACTATCCAGCCCTCGCCTATAACGTGGATATTAAAGAACCTCGCGCTCTGGAGGGTACTTTGCGCGTGGTTAGGAATGCCGATGCCTGGGAACGGGTAGTATTTTCTTCCTTTTCCTCAAAAACTCTTGCGCAGGTGCGAAAACGTCACCCGCAGGCACAGACTTGTTTATCTCCGCTCGAAGTTCTACTGGCACTTAGCGCCGCTCGCTGCGCCAGCAGACGGCGGTTTAATACTCCTGCCGCTTTCGCGCAGGTCCCCATGAAGTGGGCAGGAATAAAAATTATTGACCGCAGTTTTGTTTCTTGGTGTCATTGTCAGGGAATCAGAGTAGAGCCCTGGACGATCAATAATGAAGCAGAAATGTTGCAGCTAGCTACCCTGGGGGTAGATGCCATCATGACCGATTATCCGGCGCGTCTAAAAGCGACACTTACCGCCTAATAAACCGCTTTAGACTGGTAGAGTTAAGGCATGAGAATACATGTAGCATGCGATCACGCAGCATTTGAATTAAAAGAAGCTTTAGTCAGTCACCTTCAGGAACAGGGCTTGGAGGTAATCGATCACGGATCCAAGGTATACGATTCTGAAGATGATTACCCAAATACCTGTATCCCCTGCGCCGAGGCCGTCCTCGCTGATGAAGGCTCTTTAGGGGTAGTTTTAGGTGGCTCCGGTAACGGTGAACAGATGGCCGCCAACTGTGTTAAAGGAATTCGCGCGGCCTTGGCCTGGAACCTGGAGACTGCCAAACTTGCTCGCATGCATAATAATGCGCAAATTGTGTCGGTAGGTGCCCGGATGCACGAGGTACCGCAGGCTTTGGCGATAGTTGATGCTTTTATTGCCGAACCTTTCACTGGCGAGGAACGCCATCAGCGGCGCATAGATTTAATGGCTCAATATGAGCAGGAAAAATAGCAGCGCCGGGAATCATATAGAGTCTCCCCGGGCCCGCTTGATTGCGGTTGATTTCGGTACCGGAGAGGGCGGGCAGCTGCTCTTTTCAGGGTTTTCTTTTGCGATTTACCCCGGGGAAATAGTGGCCGTTATCGGCTCGCGCACGCAGGGAAATGCCTTGGTTAATCTGCTGGCCGGCTTGGTTGATCCGAGCGCCGGTCAGGTGGAAATTGAGGGACGAGACTTAGCAGATATGAGCCCCCAACAGCGGGCTTGGCTACGCCGTGAAAAGATCGGGATGGTCATGCCGGGTGAAAATCTGATGGAGAGTCTCACGGTAGCTGAAAATATAGCTTTGGTTTACGAGCTGTCCGGAATTAGACACCAAGAGGCACTTTTGCGCACCGGGGTATTGCTAGCCAACGTGCGAGCCACCGAAATCGCGGATCGCTATCCGTACCAATTGGATCAGTATCAGCAGCAGAAAGTGGCGCTTGCCCGTGCTGGTATGGGAGGCGCGAAACTAGTATTAGCAGATAATCTCACTTGCGAACTTGAGGGTGAAGCGGAAGAAGAAATCTTTGCTCTGCTGACAATGCAGGTGGAAAAGGGCAGTTCTTGTCTATTTTGTACCAGTGACGCTGCACTAGCTAAGTTTGCTGACCGCTCGCTGTTATTATCACCGAGTCCGACGGCGAAACAGGGGCGAGGCAATGACTAAAGTCGGCTTGATTTGGCGAGTAGCCTATCGAGGTTTAACTCACGCCTACCGTAATAGCTGGATGGTATTCTCGCTAATCGCATTGGCAGCTTTCCTGATGTCGGTGGTCACCATATCGCAGGTTACCCGGGATCCGGTAGTGGCCTCTCCCCGGGAAGCGGTTTTTCCTGCGGCCAGTGCGGCAATAGAGTATCGCCCAAAGATGGCATGGCAGCAAGCAGAAGGATTGGAATATTTAACCGCCGACGGGACACGCCAATGGCAAATCGGCGAGGGTGCTTCCCCTATGGGGCCCAACCGTGAGGATTTAGTAAGGGTCCTGGGAAAGACCCCACTGGAGCCGCTAGTTTTCACCGCGGGGAGCGTGGTGCCCGGTAACGCTAATACCGAGAAAGTAAAACTTTCGGGTCTAACCGCTAAATGGCAAGTACTCGATCCGCTAGAAGATACTGTGCTTTCGGGACATAATCCTCGCCAGGTCGGAGAAATCGCCCTAAACAAGAAGACGGCGAAGAAGCTTTCAGTTAAGGTCGGAGACAAAGTTTCCGGTAAGAACCTGTGCTCTGGCAATACCTGTCTAAACGATAAAACTTATCGGGTGTCCGGAGTTTTTATCGCGCCCCACAGCCCTCTTCAGCAGTTCCGGCTGCCGCTGGTAGCGCAAACTAACTTCTTAACGCTTTCTGCGACTTCTCCTGAAGTAGCGCCCCAGCAGACCACTCCTGCTTGGCCTTTCGCCGGGCTTACTGTCGACCAGCAGAAGTATCCGTACTTCATCTACTCCTTCCAAGTGTTGGGAACTACTGATATTTCTCCTGAGCAAAGGAGTAGGTTGAACTCTGCGCATCTGCGAGTGATAGCTGCTGATGATCCTCCATTTTGGGATTTTGAAGCTATCAGTTTTGCGAAACGAGGATTGCTGTTTTTACCGGCAGTGTTGTGCTATCTATTGGGGTTATTTGCAGGTAACTTACCGCTTATGAATCGCCTGATTCGCCGACAAAATAATAGCTTCCGAGCTCTGAATCGTATCGGCGGCTACCCGGCATTAGTCCGGCGGGTATTAGAGACCCAGGCGCTAATGCTGGGTTTGGCAGGCAGTATTGCCGGAGTAATAGTCGGTTACGCCTTCCAACAGATTTTCATTAGCCCCGATGTGGGGGCACCCCACATTGTGTTATTCTTCCTGGCTTCCGCGGCTATCTTAGGGGTAATCTGCTGCATCCTCGCCATGTTGGTGGCTGCAAATAAAGCGGCTAAGAATCTGGGCGTTTCCGCGAAAGAAAAAGCGTAGGGTACAGGGGGTCCCGCAGTTATTCTTCGGATATTATCCTTTAATATTCTCTGTCAATAGGGCAGCGGGGATAGGTACGTTTATACGTCCTATCCCCGCGCTGATTTCAGCTACTGTGCGTAGACCTAAAACTTCACCAACGAGTAGACCTGTTGGGCAATTGCGAGTTCTTCATTAGTGGGAATTACCAGTACTTTTACTGAAGACTCCGGGGTGGAGATAATAGCTTCCCGGGTAAAATGTTCTTCATTGAGTTCCTGATCAATCTGCACTCCCATAAAGGCGAGACTTCTACACAGCTCCCAGCGGACTCCGGGATCATTTTCACCAACGCCAGCGCTGAAAGCGAGGGCATCAAGTCCGCCCATAATTGCCCAATAGGCACCAACGTATTTCAAGAGCCGATGCAAATAAATTTCCATCGCCATTTCAGCTTGTTCATCGCCAGCCTCGATTAGTTTCCAAATCTCCCGCATATCGTTATGGCCGGTTAGTCCCTTCATACCGGATTGCCGGTTGAAAAGGTCATCTATTTCTTCAATGCTCATATCGGCCTCGCGGTAGAGATGGAAAACGGCAGCCGGATCAATATCGCCGGTGCGTCCTCCCATCACTAAGCCTTCTAACGGGGTTAGCCCCATGGAAGTGTCGATAGGATGATGGCCGATAATCGCGGAAGCAGAGGCACCATTACCTAGGTGTAGCACGATCTGTTTTAAATCCTCAGTTCCAAGTAGCGAACAAACTCGCTGAGAAACATACTGGTGGGAGGTACCGTGGGCCCCGTAACGACGAATCCTAAATTTTTCAGCGACAGATCGTTTCAGGGCATAGGTATAGGCTTTCTCCGGTAGGTGATTAAAGAAAGCCGTATCGAATACCGCCACATGGGGAACCTTCGGCAAGATCCGCTTGGCAGCGTCGATGCCCTTCAAATGGGCGGGATTATGCAGCGGCCCCAGGGGGCAAAGTTCTTCGATCAGGGAGTATACATCGTCGTCGATTATCGCCGGTCCGGAAAAGTAGGGACCGCCCTGCACGATGCGGTGTCCCACACCCACTATCTGTGATTCGTGTAGCGAAGGACCGATGGTTTCGAAGAGCTCTTCTACAATCGCCATCCCTTCCAGGTGGTCGCGCACCGAGCGAACCATTTTCTTTTCCACATCGTGATAGACGTGCTTAATTCGGCTGCGGTCTTCGCCGATTTGTTCGACAATACCGCGTGCTATTTCCTCACCGGTTTCCGGGTTCATCAACTTATATTTGATCGACGACGACCCGGAATTAATCACCAGAATAGTATCGTTTTCCACGCCTTTTCCTCCTTTGGGGGCATTATCCCTGCGCCTGAATCGCAGTAATGATGATGGTGTTGACTATATCCTCGACCAGTGCTCCGCGGGAGAGATCGTTGACCGGTTTATTCAGTCCCTGCAGAATTGGACCCACTGCTATCGCTCCCGCAGTCCGCTGTACCGCCTTATATACGCAGTTTCCAACATCTAGGTGATTAAACACAAATACGTGAGCTTGTCCCGCCACCGGCGAGTCGGGGCATTTCTTAGCCGCAACTGCCTGATCGACAGCGGCATCGAATTGCAAGGGACCGTCCACTGTTAGCTCCGGGTGATTTTCCTTGACTAACTTTACTGCTTGAGAGACTTTTTCTACGGTTTCCCCACTGCCCGAATCGCCAGTCGAATAGGAGATTAGCGCGACTTTCGGGTCAATACCGAACTGGGCGGCAGTTTGGGCGCTAGAGGCAGTGATATCTGCTAATTGATTGGAATCTGGATCAATCGAAACTGCGCAATCAGCATAAAGATCAGCATGATCGGAAAACAGCATCAGGAACGCTCCCGACACGGTCGACACCTGCGGCTTGGTTTTAATAATCTGGAGGGCGGGCCGGATAGTATTAGCCGTGGTGTGGCAGGCTCCCGATACCATTCCGTCAGCGTCTCCGCACGCAATCATCATCGTGCCAAAATAGGCGGAATCTTTTAGTAATTCCCGGGCTTTTTCCGGGGTAACCCCCTTGTTGGCTCGTAGCTCGCAAAGTTTGTGACCGTAACGCTCAATTAGGGATTGATCGCTCAAGGAAACTACTTTAGCGCCACTCAAATCCAGATTGAGCTCCTGGGCGCGGGCAGCGACCTCGGGTTCTTCTCCCAGCAGGATTATCTTCGCAGCTGCCAATTGCATAATCTGGGCAGCAGCCTGTAATACTCGGTCATCTTCGGATTCAGGTAGCACAATCGCAGATGGGGTGGCTTTGGCGCGCGCAGTAAGTATCCCCTGATAGGCAAGGGGAGGGATCCCTAGGCGCGGCGGGTTCTCGAGCATCGGCACTAATTTAGCGAGGTCACTAGCGCTCACTTCGCTACCAGCGACCGCCACTACTGGCGCATGCTCTAAGGACACCGAGGGAGTGAAGGTCGCGTTTAGCAGGATGGTTCCCACTGCGGTTCCACCTGCTTGCGCGGCAGTAAATGCCATAATGTGTGCAGTGTCAATGGCAGTTTCTTCGTCCATTCCGCAGGCATCAATCAGCAAAATCATAGGGGAGAGCAGATGGGCTGCGGCGCGGCCATGCACGGTGGCCATATCAACACCGGGAAAAGTAGCGGTATAGGACCCATCGTAGAGGGCATCTTCACTGGCGGGAAAGGTATCAATTATTTTCTGGGCGGATTTTTCAGTTTCCAAAACCCAATCTGGGGGCGCGGGTAATCCACTTTGAAACACCTTCTGGACAGGTAAGTTTCCCAGTAGCTGCGCTAGAGCGGTAGTAATGGTGCCAGTATTGATAGCTGCCTGCAAAGGCGCTAGATAATAGGAGCTTGACATGGTAGAGGTATTCCTTCCACTGCAATGAAAATCTATTTGCTATCTAGATTACCAGGTAAAGCAACAATAAAGATAGAGTAAATTGTATATATTTTACGGGCGTGGTGGGGAATCTTTCTTTATCGGAGGCTACTCGGCCCAATAATTCCCGGTATGCTGGAAGACGTGAATGAAACAAGTCCTGATTGGGTACGTCCCGTCCTCGTATTTGATATGGGTGCCCAAACCGCACAGCTGATTGCGCGCCGGGTGCGGGAAGCCCATTTATATTCCGAAATTGTCTCTCCTCGGCTATCTGCCCAGCAGGTTCTGGCGAGAAAGCCCCTGGCATTAATCGTTTCTGGGGGGCCACATTCCGTATATGAGGAAGGCTCCCCCCATATCGATCCGCAGCTTTTAGAAAGCGGAGTTCCGATTTTAGGAATCTGCTACGGATTCCAGATGCTCACCCAGATGCTGGGGGGTAAAGTTGCGAGTGCCGGTCGTCATGAATACGGGAAGGCCGATGCTAAAGTCGCCACCGATTGCCCGTTATTTGCGGATACTCCCGGCGAGCAAGTGGTGTGGATGTCGCACAATGACGAGGCGAAAGCGCTGCCGGCAGGGGTAAAAGTGGTGGCCAGTTCGCCGGGAGCCCAGATTGCGGCGTTCGAAGTTGAGGGGCGTCCCATTTGGGGAGTGCAGTGGCACCCCGAGGTGCGCCACAGTGAGTACGGCACTCAGCTGATTCACAACTTTCTGTTTAAGGCGGCGGGGCTAGAGCCGAACTGGGATCCGCGTTCGATTACCGAGCATCAGATTAGCCAGATTCGTGAGCGGGTAGGAGATGCCCGAGTGATTTGCGGTCTGTCGGGGGGAGTAGATTCCTCAGTGGCGGCCGCCTTGGTGCACCGGGCGGTCGGCGATCAGCTTACCTGCATTTTCGTCGACCACGGTCTGCTGCGAGAAGGTGAACGCGAACAGGTAGAACGCGACTACGCCGCTTCCAGTGGGGTAAAGATCGTGACGGTAGACGAATCTGAACGCTTCCTTAACGCCCTCGTCGGAGTGAAAGACCCGGAACAAAAACGCAAGATTATTGGCCGGGAATTTATTCGCGCTTTCGAGGATGCCCAGCGGGCCCTCGTTAAAGAAGCCGGCGAAGCCGGAGAAGAAATAAAATTCCTGGTGCAAGGCACCCTTTACCCAGACGTTGTGGAATCGGGCGGGGGAGAAGGTGCCGCCAATATCAAGTCCCACCACAACGTGGGAGGGCTACCGGAGGATCTTTCCTTCGAACTGATAGAGCCGTTGCGTACTCTCTTTAAAGATGAAGTACGCGCCCTGGGGACAGAGCTAGGGCTGCCGGAAAACTTGGTATGGCGCCAACCTTTCCCCGGTCCAGGTCTGGGGGTGCGGATTCTGGGGGAGCTCACCAAAGAGAACCTAGACATTTTGCGTGCCGCTGACCGGATAGTACGTGAGGAGCTAACCGCTGCCGGGCTAGACCGTCAGATTTGGCAATGCCCGGTGGTATTGCTGGCAGATGTGCGCAGCGTGGGCGTCCAAGGAGATGCCCGTACCTACGGGCATCCGATCGTGATTCGCCCGGTAGTAACCGAGGATGCAATGACCGCCGACTGGTTCCGCCTGCCCTACGAAGTGCTGGAACGGATTTCCAACCGCATCACCGGGGACATTCCCGAGATTAACCGGGTGGTGCTAGATTGCACTTCCAAGCCCCCGGGGACCATCGAGTGGGAATAGCCGAATCTTTAATCGACTACTGCGTTTCTTGGGAATTATTTGTCTCATCGAGGCGGATTTCAAAATGAAGGTCTTCCCCACTGATTCCAATTTTTTCGAACACTGCTTCCAGCACCTGAATTTTTGAGGCGGTCGGTATTGATAGGAATACGTAAAGGTTCCTGCCGATATTGACCCATCCTTCCTGTGGGGAGTCCATAGTGGTAATGAAGGAAGCAGGAGTGCCTTTCATGATGCTGCTCTCTGTAGATACTGGGTTCGCGGTAGCAATGCCAAAATTATAGAGGTGCTAGGTCTTGAATTGTTAAAAATAATAGTGCGAGAGGAAAGCCGGGGAATAAGTAGCATAAAAGCGCACTCTGGGGAGAGTGGACGAATATTTTCAAGTGTTCTGCTCAATGAAATTTACGATGCTAGAATTTGGGTATTGCAATAGTTTGAAAGGAAATACATTGAGTAATTCACCCCATTTTCAGCCTGATGAACAAGCTCAGGAACCAGACGAATCCCAAACTAGGCTTGCGTCCGGTGGTAACTCTGGTCCTGTGAACAGCTCTTTTTCTCCATTTCCTGGGGCTTCGCAGGGATCAGCGCCAGCTAGGGGAATGAATCCTCCACTTCCGCCCGCTCCACCAGCAGGAATGAATCCTCAATTTCCGCAGGGAAATTATCAGCAACCGATTCCGCCCGCTGGGTATCCGCCTTACCCGCCACAAGGGGGAGCCGGAATGCCACAGCCTCTTCCTCCGTCAGCTTCGGCACCCCAGGGAGAAATGGTGGGGTATCCGCAGGCGGGCTATCCGCCGGTAAATCCAGCAGCGATGCAGCCTCCTTATGCTGCGAACCTCCCTGGCTATCCGCAACCCCAAAAATCGCCTAACGATTTTGTCCTTGCCTTAAAAGCTATTTGGCCTACTTTTGTAGCCATGCACAAATCTGAGGGGCAGCAACAGGTGAAAGCCAACTTCCAGTTGAAACACTGGTGGTGGGTAATGATGGTGCTATTTTCACTGGTGACGGGACTTAGTTCCTCGGTGATCCTCGCCCGAAGTGCGGATATATTCTCCGGAGGATTGCTAGGTTCCTCGGGGTTTGGAACTTATAGCATTCTATATTTTGGGTATTGGTTGCTTTGCTTTGTGGTGTTCACCCTGGTGGCATTCGCGGTAGTAATTCTGAGGGCGGCATTAGCATTAGCTGCTGCTCGCACTAAGCAAAGTACCATTACCTTTACTCAGGTAGCTTCGATAGTGGCAACGGGGCTGGTGATGCCCTCCTTTGCGTTGGCATTAATGTTTTTGATTTCCCTGCTACCGATCCCCGTTTTGCCTTTAATATTAATATTGGTCCTACAAGTGCTGATATCGGCCTCCTTCTTAATGATGGAGCTGTTGATCTTCGGTGGCTTAAAAGAGCTGTATCCGCAAGATAAAAGCCCAGAGATGCGTCATACCATTTTCTTCATTATCTGGACGTTGTGTGCCTCCCTAGTAATTGGGATGTTGGCCGCTCCTACCGGGACTTATTCCGTCAAAGAGAGCGCAAAGGCTGCGGTAGAAGATACGGTGCAAAACCAAGTCGATGAACTAGAGAACCTAAAGAGAATGTTCGATCAGTAGTTCCGTTACTGCTGAAGGGCGTCTTTGAAGCGACCTAGTAAATAAGCAATATCATAAGTTGGGGTTTTCCGCCAGGACTAAACTGGCGGAAAACCCCAACTTCTTACCCTAAGAGTTATCCGCAGCTGGCAATTGCCCACTTGCTTTCCCGGAGCCGAAAATGCCGGTTCCTCCGTACCTCGCTGTTGCTCGTCCGGGTATGGCAGACCTGCCGCCCTATAGCGAGGAGTAGTGATCGATATAGTCGCTGATTTCAAAGCCTTTAATTGACATTTCTGCTATTAAATCGGGGCTACCTGAACCCAGTACCGGATCAGATCCGTAAATATTAACCCTGCCGGGAGCAACAATTTTCACCACTCCGTTTTCTAGAGCCGGCCCAATCGCAGTTAGATAGGGATGCTCGGGATCTGCCGGATCAAAGATTGCCAGGTTGAAGCCATTTCCTTCGTATACGTCAACTATCAGGAGGGCATCTAGATAACCGTCTGCGTTTACATCCCCGTATCCAACCGCATAGGATTTGCTGGGATCTGGTTTAAAACTTGCCGAATCAAATAGCTCATCAACCTCGTTGCCTGTTAGCTTAATCGCGTCCAGATGAGATTCCGGATTCATGGGCGCGGGAGTGAACTGTTCAACCGAAGTTCCATTTTTCATGGTTGCCCAACATTCACTGGTGGCAGCCGGCATCTTCCGGGCAATGGGAGTTCCGTCAGCTTTCTGCCAAAAATTAGCTTCGGCGCATTCCGGGGAGCCTACGAGAGGCTGAAAAGCGTTGGCGAAGTCAATGTTTTTGATGGCATCTTTTGCTACCTGAGGTTCACTTGGCTGGGTAGCGGCTGGGCTCAGCTCCTTCTCGGGAGAATCTTGCACCTCGGAACTTCCGCTAAGGGCCATGACCTCGAGTTCCTGGGACTCTTCCTCTCCGGAGGCCTGCGTACCTTGTGGCATAGGATTCTCTGTACTGCTTCCTGAATCCGGGGTAGTCTCGGAAGAGGAATCCCCAACCACAGTGGTGGTGTAAACTGCCTTGCCATTGCAGGTAACGGAGGCCGGTTTTTTCAGGTTCTGCACCCATAAAATTTTCGTGGTTTTGGGACTGTAGGCCACGATTTGCGTGGCATTAGTCGCTGAAGGGCTGGCGCCGACTACCAGGTATCCGCTAATAAATATTTCTTCCTTGAACTGGTATTTCTTATTCGTATTGGCTTTTATTATGTCCTTAGTAGCGCATACAATTTTCCCTCCCTTTATCTGGTAAGGGTATTTTAGGGAGTTATCGCATTTTGGCAGCGCAATAGGCTTTCCGCTTTTGGCGCCGGTTTTAGGGTCGAGCATTTGGGCGGTGCCGGTTCCGTCTTTGAATGGTTGTAGCAAAAACAGCTGGTCTTTTTCGGGCGAGTAAAGCGTATACGCTAAGCCTGGCTCGCCCTTGGTCTTTACTTGGACTTTCGCCGGTTTTTCCCAAGCCGGCTTTACTCCCACTGCTAGAGAGTCATCGCGACTAAGTACCTTGTAGAGGACGGTTCCTAAGGCGCACAGCGCGACCACTAATACCACGCTCAAGACCACAATCGGCACCCGGTAGGACTTACGTTTTTTTGAGGGTGGTCCGCCAGGGAGAGGCATAGCGCCACCAGGGGCAGGGTTAAATGGGTAAGCAGGTGCCATCTGCTGTGGCGCAGGATAGGAAGGCGGGAACTGGCCCCCGGGTACACCAGCTGGAACCGGCGGAGAGCTAGGATAAGCTGCTGGCTGCGGCGGGTTTTCTGGATGGTAATCACTAGGGGCTGCAGGAGCTACTGCGGCGTATTTCGGGTAGGTTTGCCCAGAGACGGGGTCTTGCGGGTAGGGAGGATAAGTAATGTTTTTCCTTCCCGGCATAGGTCCGGGGGTGATTACTGATTCCGATGAAGTCGGGTTGGTTGCGACCGCGTCCCCACTATCAGCGGCAATGCTTTGGGGGGAAGAGGCAGATTTGGGAGCGAAATCAGATTCTGCAGCCCTATCCGGCTCAGAAGTTCCGTCATTAGCATCTTCAGCAGGGCAAAACTTAGGCATAACCCCACTTTAACAATCCCAATCTGTCTGTAGCTGAAAAACTAGACAGTTTAAAGAGCACTAACCCCACAAACAGAATTGCTGCTTAGAAGAATCTGCAGAACCGTCAGCAGCTAGCTAGAACTTCTAGACAAAGCACGGTGTTAGCCGCTTAAACCAAGCAAATACCCCCAGGAACCCCCGATACTAGTCGGCATTAGGAGAATTTTTTGTAACCGGTAATTTCATGCCCCGTAATCGATAATTCCGCTATGGTCTCCTCAGTTCCTGAAGACGACATAGATGCTGGATAGGAAATAGTAATTTTTCCCGGGCTTTCGATTCTTACTATATTCGGTTCTTGAGTGCCCCCAATTATCGAAATAAAGGGGTGCTCTGGGTCTTTGGGATCAAAAATCGCCAACTGGAAACTGACCGCTTCTAAATCATTGGCTATGAGCAGCGCATCGAGGTAACCATCACCGTTTGCATCTCCGTATGCCACGCTATACCGCTTGCTGGTGTCTGCGGTAAAGCTTTCGGAATCAAAAAAGCTGGAGCTATTCCCCTCGTTTTCTGAAAGCTTGAGGGCAGGAAACTGTACTCCCTCATCCCAGGGAGCGGAGACTTTTTCAATGGATTCCCCGTTTTTCATGGTTGCCCAGCAGGGAGTGGTTTCTCCTGGCATTTTTCTCGATATGGGAGTGCCGTCGCTTTTACTCCAGAAATTTTTATCTGAACAGTTTTCAAGTCCATATACGGGCAGGTAGGCGGTGGCGAAGTCGATGTTTTTGATGGCGTCTTTGGCTACCTGGGGGCCGTCTGGTTTGCTCTCGCTAGGATTTAACTCTTTTTCAGGGTTAGGTTGTGCCGTAGAACTGCCGGTCAAGGTCATGACCTCTAGCTCGGTGGATTGCTTTGGGGCGGGAGGATTGGTTTCTTCAGATTCGGTATTTTCGGTAGTATCCTGCGAGTTTTGGGTGGGATTCGAGGAGGAATCTTCAGCGATACTGGTGGTGTAGATTCCTTTGCCGTCACAGGTGACGGAGGCGGGATTTTTCAGATTTTGCACCCATAGTAGTTTGCTACTGTCAGGGTCATAGGCCACGATTTGCTGGGCGTTTGTGGCGGAGGGGCTAGCTCCAACTAGCAGGTGTTTATCGGCATAGATTTGTTCTTTGAACTGGTATTTCTTATTCTGATTGATTTTTATTGTGTCTTTCTTGACGCATGCGATTTTCCCGCCGGCAGTTAAGTAGGGGTGTTGAAAGGCATTATCGCATTTTGGTAAGGCTATGAGTTTACCGATTTTAGCTCCAGTTTTGGGATCTAATAGTTGTCCAACTCCGCTGCCATCTTTAAAGGGTTGCACTAAAACCAGTTTGTCTTTTTTAGGTTCGTAAAGCGTATATGCTTGCCGGGATTCTTTTTTTATTTCTATCACTACTTTTGACGGTTTATCCCAAGCTGGTTTGACCCCTACTGCTAAAGAATCATCAGTGAGAAATACTTTGTAAAGGGTGATCCCCAAAGCAGAAACCGCAAGTATTAACAACACGCAGAGGGTGATTATCAAACCCCGCCGAGACTTAGCTTTCCCACCCGGAGCCGGCTGCCCTGGGAAAGCAGGAGGTGTCGGTTGCGCGGCAGGGTAAGCAGGAGGCACCGGTCCAAATCCCCCAGGAGCTGGTTGCCCTGGGTAGGCAGCCGGTATCGGCTGCCCCGGATAGTTAGCAGGTGCCGGCTGCCCCGGATAAACCGGCGGAACTGGCGGGGTCGCCGGGAGATTGGCGTTAGCAAATCCGGAGGAGCGGGCAGCATTATTATCTTCGTCAGGGGAAAACTTCGACATAACCCCACTTTAACAAGCCTTCTAAACAGTGAAACAAAAAACTAAAAATCAGATCGTGCTACCAGGGCGTCCTATTAATAAGTTCAAAACAATTACATCCGCTTTCAACGCTGGTAGCGATATTTTCTAAGAAGTGCTGCAGCCTGGTATCACCCTGGCTAGCATGGAAGAGAACGATCTCAAAGGCGAATGAAAGGAAAATACTGTGGCAGTTCATGACAATGGACCGGAGCCTTATAGCTTCGATTTGGAAACCGAAACCAAAGAAAACACCAACTATCGCACCACCGCGTGGACCGGGAAATATCTGCAGGTAACCCTGATGTCTATTCCGGTAGGCGAATCCATCGGGCTGGAAGTCCATCCTGACAACGACCAGTTCCTACGCCTGGATGCCGGTAAAGGCAAAGTGGTGATGGGGGATGCGGAAGATAACCTCACCTTCGAACAGGAAGTCGGTGACGGCTGGGCGGTAATGGTACCTGCCGGCAAATGGCATGACATTATCAACGTCGGAGATGAACCGATGAAGGTTTATGCAATCTATTCGCCCTCCCACCACGCGAAGGGAATCGTGCAAGAGACTTTCGCCCAGGCAGAAAAGGACGAGGAATCCGGCAAGGATGTACCTCCCGAATGGACAGTACAGCTGGGTAAATAGCCCACTTACGATAGCAGCGGTCCCCGGGAATAGCTCAACAAAGCCGCTATTTTCAGGGGGCTAAATACAGTAAATAACCTTTAGTGGCGTCGCCCTGATTTTAGGGGCGGCGCCACTTGCTTTCCCAATAGCAGATCTTTCGGCATTAACCCAGATGTTTTGAAAGCGGTCCGCTTTAGGACTCTAACCTGTCCAGAGCGGCATCCAAGCGGGTAAGTTTTGCCGTCATTTCACCGCTACGACCAGGACGAATATCTGCTTTCAGCACTAGTGATACCCGCGGGGCGTAATGGGATACCGCTTCACAGGCATCCTTAACTACCTGCATACAGTCATCCCAACTGCCCTCGATGGTGGTAAACATAGGGTCGGTGCGATTCGGCAGTCCGGAATCTTGAATCACCTTGACTGCGGCTGCAACGGCATCATGTACTCCGCCATCAGCATCAGAGGCAGAGGGAGTAATAGAAAATGCAACTAACATATTTTTACTTTAACCCTGATGGTCGCTAATCTTGCTACGGCTGGCTAGGGGATAAGGCGTTCCTAAAATATTTATTGCCTATTTTGCGGGACAAAAGTGCGCGGTGTGGGAAATAAGCGAACCTTCCTCCGGGTAACAAAAAATACCCAGAAGAGTGACGAATCTAGCCCGGCTATATCTGCTAACAGATTGGTACGCAAGGCGGCGACCCTGCTAGGCTTAAAGGGTGGTTGGTTCCTTAGGGCTTCCTGCAAGAAGTCCGAGGTAAGCAACTAACAGGCTCCCCGGGCAGCAGGTGTAACCAGTGGTCAGGGGGATGCGGTTGGGCAGTGGGCGAGAATTCAGACGACTTCCCGATTCCGCGCGTAAAATTTCATACCGGGCAGCTATTTCATATAAGGGAAGACTTTGAATAAGCGGATTTTCGTAAGGAAGAAGAACGATACTACCCAGTTCAATGTCTATGACATTTTCGGCCTTGACGCGGCTGCACTGGAAAAAGCCAAATACACAGTATTCGCAGAGATAAACCAGGATCTGGTACTCGACGAGATCGATATCGAAGACTATTACGTCCTCGAATACTTGCCCGGACAGTTTGATCAGCGTGCCGATGCCGCAGAAAAGTGCTTACAGCTGCAAGGATATGAAGCTACCGTTAAATGCGGATACGGGCACACGGGCGAGGTTAAGTTCAATCCCATCGAGATGCGTCTGAAAGACATGTCGGTGTTGGAGAATCAGACCTATGTGCCTAACCGGCAACTGCCACCCAGCATTGAAATCACTGAAGATTACTATGAAAACGCTTCTTTGGCGATGACCAAAGACGACCTGCTGTTTATCAAAGGATACTTTGACAGTATTGGACGTCTACCTACCGAAACTGAAATCAAAGTAATCGATACCTACTGGTCAGACCACTGTCGTCACACCACTTTTGAAACGGAACTAACTGACGCCACTTTCTCGGGCCCCTATGCTCAACGCTTGCAGGAAGAATGGGATCAATACCTGGCGGAACGCAATAGTGAAAAACCCATCACCCTGATGGATTTAGCGACGCTGGCGGCTAAACGAGAAAACGTGAAAAACCAGGAAGTCTCCAACGAGATCAACGCCTGCTCGGTATATGTAACCGTGGGCGGCGAGCGTTATATCCTGCAGTTTAAGAACGAAACCCACAATCATCCCACCGAGATTGAACCTTTCGGCGGCGCCTCTACTTGTATTGGGGGAGCCATCCGGGATCCCTTATCGGGACGTACCTTTGTCTACCAGGCGATGCGGATCACAGGCAGCGCCGATCCCCGGATAGAGGACCACATCGAAGGGAAACTTTCCAGTAAAGAAATCACCCAGCGGGCAGCTGCTGGTTATTCCTCCTACGGCAACCAGATTGGGCTGACCACCAACTATGTTAAAGAACTTTATCACCCTGGTTACCGGGCAAAACGTCTCGAATTAGGGTTCGTGGTGGGGGCTGCCCCCGCAGAGAATATTATTCGCGAAGAACCTGCTCCCGGCGACTTGATTTTGCTGATCGGAGGACGCACCGGGCGTGACGGGATCGGGGGAGCTACCGGATCTTCCAAGACTCACACCCGGGACTCCTCCCAAACCTGCGGAGCGGAAGTACAAAAAGGTAACCCGATTATTGAACGCAAGATTCAGCGCCTGTTCCGTCGCGGCGAGGTTGCGAAGCGGATCAAGAAATGTAATGACTTTGGCGCCGGGGGAGTATCGGTTGCCATCGGGGAACTGGCTCCCGGACTAGAAATTGAACTCGACCTGGTACCGGTTAAATACCAGGGGCTTAATGGTACCGAATTGGCAATCTCGGAATCTCAAGAACGGATGGCAGTGTGTATCGATCCGGCTGATCTGCAATTCTTCTATGACGCTTGCGAAAGCGAAGATGTCGAAGTAACCCATGTGGCTACCGTGACTGCCGAGAGGCGCCTGGTGATGCACTATTTAGGGGAAACGATCGTCGATATTTCTCGGGACTTCCTTGACACCAATGGGGTGCGTTCCCAAGCGCAATTTGCGACCGTGTCTAACGGAGAAATCACTCCCGAGCGCAGTGTCTCCGGCGCAGACGTGCAGGAAAAACTGGCAAATAACCTGGCGGACTTAAACATCTGTTCGCAGCGAGGATTAAACGAAATCTTTGATTCCTCTATTGGGGCTACCACTTTAACCTTGCCCTACGGGGGTAAGTTCCAGCGCACTCCCTCCCAGGTCAGCGCCCAACTAGTATCGGTTGAGGATGGGCAATCCGAGGTAGCCTCGGTAGCGGCCTACGGTTTTGAACCTTCGCTGGCCGAACTGAGCCCTTATCACAGCGCTATTGTCTCGGTAGTGCAATCCATGTCGCGCTTGGCCGCAGCCGGTGTCGACTATCAGGATCTATATTTTAGTTTCCAGGAGTACTTCCCGCGCCTAGGCGATGACCCCGAAAAATGGGGAACCGTGGTGGAAGCGCTGCTCGGTGCCAATCGGGTGCTGCGCCACTTCCATTTAGCTTCCATCGGGGGCAAAGATTCCATGTCCGGCACTTTCGAAGATATGAATGTGCCGCCCACCCTGGTTAGCTTCGCTATCGGGATGCAAGACGCGACTAAGCTTAGAACCCCCGAATTTAAAGCCCGTAATCACCGGCTCTACCTGTTGAAAGCTGAAACCGATGAGCTGGGAACAGTGGATTTGGAATCCTTCCAAGCAGCCCTAGACAAACTGCAAGAGATTGATCCGCTCTCGGCCTATGCCCTCGGGTATGGAGGAATCGCAGAGGCGCTAGCAAAAATGGCTTTCGGGAATCGGATTGGTTTTGAAATCAAAACTGAAGAAGACCTGTTTGCTTCTCGCTATGGCAGTTTCCTGATTGAAACTGACCAGCACCTGGATCTGCCTCTGCTGGGATATACCGGCCGTTGGGCAGAAAGTGCCATTAACGGACAGCAGCTAGATTTGGACGCTTTACAGCAGGCCTGGGAAGAGCCCCTAGCGGAGATTTTCCCCACCGCCGGCAAGCGGATCAGCCAGAAAAAAGTGGCACGAGTCAGCGAAACTTGTTTAACCAAAACCCGTCACGCTCCCTATCGAAAGCACACCCCCCAGGTTTTTATCCCTATCTTCCCTGGCACTAACTGCGAATACGATATGACTCGGGCTTTTACCCGCGAGGGCGCGCAGGTAGTAACCGAGGTTTATCGGAGCGCCGCCTCCTATGCTCGCCAAATCGAGCAAGCCGATATTCTGGCACTTCCAGGCGGATTCTCCGTGGGAGATGAGCCGGATGGATCTGCAAAGTTCATTGTTTCCGTACTGCGGCAAGAGCAAGTTAAAGAGGCCGTGCATTCGCTGCTGCGCAAAGGGGGCCTAATCCTGGGGATCTGTAATGGCTTCCAGGCACTGATCAAATCGGGATTGCTGCCCTATGGGCAGATTCGGGACCTGGATCCGGATTCGCCTACCTTGGCAGAAAATGATAGTGGACATCACGTAGCTAGAATCGTGCATACGGCGGTGGCCTCGGTGGCGTCCCCCTGGCTAAGTTCCTACGACGTGGGAGAAGTCCACCAGATACCGATTTCTCATGGAGAAGGACGGGTAGTGATGAGCCCAGAGCAGTACCACAAATACTCGGCCGCTGGCCAGATCGCCACCCAATATTTAGGGGAAAACCCCAATGGATCTTCCTTCGGAATCGAAGGGCTGTTGGCTCACCAGGGACAAATCCTGGGGAAGATGGGCCATTCAGAAAGGAGCGGTAGCGGTTTATACCTCAACTACTGTCCCG
>CAMYFZ010000006.1 GCA_947255165.1 uncultured Varibaculum sp. | reverse complement strand
CATCACTGACGGTTTTTACTACGATTTTGGCAATATCGATCCGGTAACTCCCGAGTTCTTAAAAGACCTGGAAAAACGGATGAAGAAAATCGTTAAAAGTGGGCAGCGTTTTGTGCGGCGGGAAGTAAGCGACGAGGAAGCCCGCCAGGAACTCGCTGATCAGCCCTACAAACTGGAACTGATTGAAACCAAAGGTCACGGCCCGGATCAGGCCGAGGGTGCCAGCGTAGAAGTAGGGGCCGGCGGACTAACCATTTATGACAATGTTGAGCGTTCCGGCGAGTGTGCCTGGAAGGATCTTTGCCGCGGCCCGCATGTGCCGAATACTCGCTATATCGGTAACGGTTTCGCGCTGACCAAGTCGTCTGCCGCCTATTGGAAAGGCGATCAAGCAAATGATCACCTGCAGCGCATCTACGGCACCGCCTGGGCCAGCAAAGATGATCTCGTCGCCTATCAAACCCGGATTCGTGAGGCCGAGCGGCGCGACCACCGCAAACTGGGACGCGAATTGGATCTGTTCTCTTTCCCGGACGAGATTGGCTCTGGTCTGCCGGTATTCCACCCCAAAGGCGCGATAATCCGCAACGAAATGGAAGAATATTCCCGCAAGCGGCATATCGAATCCGGATATTCCTTTGTTTACAGTCCCCACATCACCAAGGCGGATCTGTTCAAAACCTCTGGTCACCTGGATTGGTATGCCGATGGTATGTATCCGCCCATGCACCTGGACGAAGAACACGACCAGGAAGGCAATATCACCAAGCAGGGGCAAGACTACTATCTGAAACCCATGAACTGCCCTATGCATAACCTGATTTATGCTTCCAAAGGCCGTTCGTATCGGGAATTGCCGCTGCGGCTTTTCGAGTTCGGCACCGTTTATCGCTACGAAAAATCCGGGGTGGTGCACGGACTAACTCGCGCTCGCGGATTCACTCAAGATGATTCCCACATTTACTGCACCCGCGAACAGATGCGCGATGAGCTTGCCAGCCTGCTAACTTTCGTCCTGGATCTGTTAAAAGATTTTGGGCTAGAGGATTTTTATCTGGAGCTGTCCACCAAGAATCCCGACAAGTTCGTAGGTGATGATGACACTTGGGAAGAAGCTACCCGCACCTTGGAAGAGGTAGCGACTGCTTCCGGACTGAAACTAGTCCCGGATCCGGGCGGGGCCGCTTTCTACGGGCCAAAAATCTCGGTACAGGCCAAAGATGCCATCGGGCGCACCTGGCAAATGTCCACTATCCAGCTGGACTTCAACCTGCCGGAACGTTTCGACCTTACCTACACTGCTGCCGATGGTTCCCATCAGCGTCCGGTGATGATTCACCGCGCCCTGTTTGGCTCGATAGAACGCTTCTTTGGGGTACTCCTGGAACACTATGCGGGCGCTTTCCCCGCCTGGCTGGCACCTGTCCAGGTGCGCTGCGTACCGGTAGCCGAGGCCTTCAACGACTATCTGTTTGAGGTAGCACACCAGCTACGCAAACAAGGAGTCCGGGTAGAGGTCGATACCTCCGATGATCGCTTCGGGAAGAAAATCCGTAACGCCTCCAAAGATAAGATTCCCTTTACCTTGATTGCCGGGGGCGAGGATGCCGAGGCGGGGGCGGTTTCCTTCCGTTACCGTGACGGCAGCCAAGAAAACGGGGTACCGATCGAGCAAGCAATCGCTAAGATCACTGCCGCAATCGCAGAACGGAAATAGCTTATGACCTCGCCGGATTCTAGCGCGCTGCCGACCGAAGATTCTCGCTGCTTCGGGGGAGTTCCCGACGCCTTCCAGCGTCTATGGACTCCCCATCGCCAGGTTTATATCTCGGGTGAGGCACGTCCGGCCACCAAGAAAAGTGAAGACTGTCCGTTTTGTGCCGCTCCCCATCGCAGCGACGAGGACGCCCTGATTGTTTACCGGGGAGAAAAAGTCTTCGCCCTCATGAACCTCTTCCCTTATAACTCCGGGCATATGTTGATCTGTCCCTACCGGCATGTATCCGAATACATTGACCTGGACGAGGACGAGCGCGCCGAATTCGGGGAAGTAACCGCGCAAGCGATTAGAACCCTCAAACAGGTGGCGAACCCTGCCGGTTTTAACTTAGGGATAAATCAAGGCGACGTTGCCGGAGCCGGAATCGCTGGCCACCTGCATCAACATATTGTTCCCCGTTGGGGAGGAGACGCCAATTTTTTCCCTCTGATTGCTCACACCAAAGCAGTGCCCCAGCTTTTGGGAGAGGCGCGCGAACAGATAGCTAACGGCTGGCAAGGATAGCTAATGCTAGGAAACCACGGACGCGGTCTAGCAAGCGCTGTTTTCACTGCTCCCGCCAAGTTACTGGCCAAAGCGGGGGTCACCCCCAATATGGTCACTGTTGCCGGGACTGTTATCAATATGGCGCTGGCTATGGGCCTGCTGGCGCGCGGATATTTAGCGCTGGGGGGAATCTTGATCGGGATAACCGCTTTTGCGGATTCCCTCGATGGGGTTTTGGCGCGACTCACCAATCAGACCAGCGAATTTGGAGCCTTCCTAGATTCTTCTCTGGACCGCCTAGCCGATGGAGCTATTTTTGGCTCTCTGCTGTACTGGGCGATCAGCGGAATGGCTCCCGGGGAAATCCGCACCGCTACTATTATCGCCGCTATTTGCGCCCTAGTAGGGGCAGCGGCAGTTCCCTATGTGCGTGCTCGCGGTGAAGCCCTGGGAGTGGTCGCCAAAGTGGGGATCGGGGAACGCACCGATCGCCTAGTAGTCGCCCTAGTAGGGGCAGGCATAACCGATCTGGGAGCGCCGGAGATCTGTTTTCCGATTGCGCTTTCCTGGGTAGCTTTCGCAAGTTTCGTGACCGTGGTACAAAGAATCCTTTACGTCAGAAAGCACCTGAAATAAGTGAAAACTGAGCTATTTTCTAGCGCTCAGCTGGCGCGGAGCGGTCTGAAGTTACTCTCCTACATTCCGCTCTGTCTAGCACAAGGGATCGGGAACCTGATCGGGGAAGTGCTTTACCAGATAGATACTTCCGGCGCGAAACAGTATCGAAAAAATCTGCGACATTTAGGGATCCCAGAAAATAAAATCGAAGAAACTGTGCGACAGGGGTTAAAAGGCTATATGCGGCTGTTTTCCGAAACCGCCTTGTTGGGGGGATTCTCTCCTTCCCAAATCCTGGCCCGCGTCCGCATCTGCGGTGATCGGGAATCCTTGCTGGAAGACTGCGCGCGCGGGAATGTTTGTTTAGCGCTCACCCATTCCGGTAACTGGGATTTGGCTGGTTACTTTGCAAATAAAGAGGTCAGACCGGTACTGACTGTGGCTGAAAAAGTAAAACCGGAAGCACTGTTCCGGGCATTTACCCAAGTGCGACAACAGGCTAATATGCGAATAATCGCGGTGGAAAAGGGCGAAAAACCATTCACTAACTTAGTTCGGGCTGCGCAGGAGGGACACTATCTGATCCCCTTGCTCGCTGACCGCGATATTACCGGCAGCGGGGTGGAAGTGACCTTGGGGAAATCAAAAGCCCTGGTAGCAGCCGGTCCCGCCGCCCTCGCCCAGAATATTAATGCTCCTCTATATTGCGGGCATATTTCCCTAGAACCACTAGGGCGCGCTCGCAGAAGAGCCGCGCGCTGCCGGTGGGGGATAGTAATTAATATTTCTGGGCCGGTAAAGCCAGCTAAAGTAGAAACTATGACTAAAGATTGGGTCAGCAGGGTCGGGGAAATGATTCTGGATTCTCCCGAGTCTTGGTTCATGCTGCAAAAATTGTTTGTAGCTGATTTAGATCCGGCTCGCTTGCAGCGGGCTCGTCAGCGCGCCCGGCAGGAGACACAGCCATGAAAATCGGAATCGTTTGTCCCTATGCCTATGACGTGCCGGGGGGAGTACAGTTCCACGTACGTGACCAGGCAGAAGAGCTCCGGCGACGCGGTCATGAAGTCTCGGTATTTGCCCCGGTAGAAACGGAATATAGTGAGGGCGGATTCGAAAATGCCGGGAAAACGTTCGCCATCCCCTACAACGGTTCCATAGCTCGCCTGGCATTCGGACCCCGAGTGGCAGCCCGCACTCGCCAATGGGTGATTAACAGCGACTTCGATATTTTGCACGTCCACGAACCGGCCACGCCCTCGGTATCGTTAATCGCCCTGCAACATGCGCGCTGTCCGGTGGTCGGCACTTTTCATGCCGCTATCGAGAAATCTTTGCTCTACACTTTGGGTAAACCGGTGGTGCAGTCGGTTAAAGAAAAACTTAGCGCGCAAATCGCAGTCTCTGAGGAGGCGCGGCGCACCTTGCTGCGCTACCAGGGCGGGGACGCTACCGTGATTCCTAACGGGGTTGACTATCGGGCTTTTGCGCAGGCAAGCCCCACTCAAAAGTGGCAGCAAAGCGAAGAATCGCCAGTGTTCTGTTTCTTGGGGCGCCTAGATGAACCCCGAAAAGGGTTAGCGATCCTGGTAGAAGCCATTCCGATGGTGTTAGAAAAATATCCGGCTGCGCGGTTCCTGATTGCCGGTCCCGGTACCGCTAGTCGAGCTCGCGCTAGCCTGGAGCCTTTTGGAAAGAGCGTAGAGTTTTTGGGGGCGCTTAGCGAAAAAGAAAAAACTTCTCTGTTTAGCTCCGCGACTGCCTATATCGCGCCGCAAACTGGGGGAGAATCCTTCGGGATCGTGCTGGTAGAAGCGATGGCGGCCAACTGCCTGGTTGTAGCTTCCTCGATTCCCGCCTTTACCGCAGTTTTGGAGCAGGGGAAGCTGGGGAAGATTTTCACTTCCGAAGACTCCCGCTCCCTCGCTAAGAGTTTGCTTTCGGTGTGCGAAGACCGCGAGGCGGCCGCCACCTTAGCTAGCCGTGGTCATCAGGGGGCGCGGCGCTATGACTGGGAGGTAGTTACCGATCAAGTCTTGCAGGTCTATCAGCGCTGTCTTAAAAGTCATGGAAGCACTGGTGATTAGTTACTCCAGTCCTGTCGCTGAGCCCAGGGAAGGCGAAAATATTATATTCCCGGCTAGAATAGACCCAGATTCGGCAAAGGAGGAATAGGTGAGCCAAATGAATCCGGGGTATCCACCAGCTAACCCCGCTCCAGCTACTGCCGGCGTCGTCTATCCTCCGGTTACCGAGCAGCTAGTGCAAGATTACAGTTTCGATGCTCTCAGTTTGCCCGCTGATCCTTTGATCCCGCATCCAGCGATTTCCCAACGGGTTTCCACGCAGCCGTTACTGGTAGATCCGGGAGCTGAAAAAGCCAGCGCCCGTTCCCGCCTACGTTCTTTCCCTTGGTTAGAGCTACTGTGTTTAATCGCGGCCGGAGGCGGACTTAGCTACTTCGCTCTTTTTATCTCCTCAGAGGAATCAATCACCACCACCATCGGGGCAGTAATCGCTGCCCTGGTACCTATGGCGATCGTGGTAATCGTGATGGTGTGGCTAGACCGCTGGGCGCCAAAACCCTGGTGGTTGCTAGTAATTGCGTTTTTGTGGGGTGCGGGGATCGCTTCGGTTTGTGCCCTGGGGTTAAATACCTTTTCCGGGAAAGCACTGCAGTCGGTAGATTTTGGCCCCACTCCCTTCCAATCATTTGGGCTGTTGGCCACCATCGTGGCTCCAATAATTGAGGAGTCCTTAAAAGGCCTTGGGGTAGTAATCATCATGTTGGCCAGGCGGCGCTCAGTAAAAAGTCCTCTCGATGGGGTGGTAATTGCCGGGATCCTAGCCGCAGGCTTTGCCTTCACTGAAAATGTGCTTTACTTTGCGCGTTTTTACGAACAACTCCCCGTGATTTTCTTTATGCGGGCGATGCTCGGCCCCTTCGGCCACACCGTTTACACTTCGATTTTTGGTCTGGCGCTGGGAATGGCGCTTACCCGGATTGCCTCGCCTAAAATGCGCATTGTTCTGCCGGTTTCCGGTTTGGTTTCTGCGATTTGTTTGCATGCCGCCTGGAACGGATTGGCCACCTATTCGGCGCTGCTCTTCGTGGTGTCATACCTGTTTTTTTGGGGGCCGATGTTCATAACCTGGTTAGTAATCAACCTGGTAGTGTCGGTACGGCAACGTAACGCCATCGAAACTGGTCTCCAAGCCTATATCGCGGCTGGCTGGATTGATGTCCGGGAAGCGCAAATGCTCTGTTCGCTTTCGGGCCGGCGCCGCGCCCGGCGTTCGGCGCGCACCATTTCTCCCGCCGCCCGCAGGGCGCTCTCTGATTTCCAACAGGCCTCCACAGTCTTGGCATTGAACTATGTGGCCAGCTCCCACCGCGGCCTTTCCGAAGGTATCCAGAAAGAAAACGAAGAAGCGGTAAAGAAATTACTGCAGGCCCGCAGGCAATTTGCTATCGCCAGCAGCGCGGTGGGTGCCTACCGAATGGGGCGCGCCTAGGGTGAGTTCTAGTTTTCGAGTGCCGCGTCCGCTCCCGAACCCTTTTCCGCCTACCGGAAAAAATCCGCTCGGACCGGACTGGCCGATCGATAATGATGGCTACCCCGGTCGCCACGCTGCGCGGGTAGTGGCGTTTGATTCCCGCGGGCGCATCCTTTTAATCAGTGGTCACGATTTTTCTGACCCCACCCATCGCTGGTGGTTTACCCCGGGGGGCGGGATAGAAGGCGGAGAAACCCGCGAACAGGCGGCTCTGCGGGAATTTAAAGAAGAAACTGGAATCACCCTTGACCGTGATCAGCTGCAAGGACCGGTACTCTACCGGGAATCTTTGCTTCGGTTCCGAAAACTTTGGGCTATCCAGGCAGAACATTATTTTTTAGTGCATTTAAACGCGAATGCGCCCCAGGCTTTTCCCGCCATGTGGACGCCCTCGGAAAAGCAACTTTTAGAGGATATCCGCTGGGTTCCCCTTACAGAACTAAAGCATTTAGCCGAGCGGGAAACTATTTATCCTAATTGCCTCCCGGAACTGGCTCAGCAGTGGGCAAGTAGTTGGGATGGTAACTGCCCCAGCGTCTATGATTAAGGCTATTTAGACGCTGAGGGCGCAAAGGCGCTAAAATCGGGCTTGTATTTTGAAATGCAATTGCGCGAACGGAACTTAAGGAGAGCGAATGTCGGGTCACTCAAAGTGGGCTACCACCAAGCATAAGAAAGCGGCTATCGACGCTAAGCGGGGCAAACTATTTGCTCGTTTGATTAAAAATATCGAGGTAGCAGCTCGTACCGGTGGCGGCGATCCCGCGGGAAACCCCACTCTATTTGACGCGATCCAAAAAGCGAAGAAGAACTCGGTACCGGCCGATAACATCAAACGCGCAGTAGCGCGCGGCTCCGGCGCTGAAGCTGGCGGCGCAGACTGGCAGACTATCTCCTACGAAGGCTATGGCCCGGGCGGGGTAGCGATGCTGGTAGAGTGCCTGACCGATAACAAGAACCGGGCGGCCGCCGATGTGCGGACTGCTTTTAGTAAAAACGGCGGCAACTTGGCCGATCCCGGTTCCGTGTCCTACCTGTTCAACCGGGTGGGGGCGATTGAAGTAGCTAAGGGCGAGGGCGTCGACGAGGACACCATTTTAATGGCAGTCCTGGATGCGGGAGCCGAAGAAGTAGAGGAAGGCGCAGAAGCCTTCACCGTTATTTGCGATCCCACGAACCTAGTTGAGGTGCGCACCGCCTTGCAAGAGGCCGGCATTGACTACGACTCGGCAGAATCCCAGTGGAAAGCCACCACCGAAGCAGAGCTAGATCTGGCTAAATATCGTCAGGTTATGCGGCTAATTGATGCTTTAGAAGATAGTGACGACGTGCAAGATGTGTTCACTAATCTCTCGGTGAGCCGCGAGGTACAGGCCCAATACGAGGAAGAAGAATAGGCAATATCTTTGCGGATTATCGGAATTGACCCCGGTCTTACCCGCTGCGGAATTGGAATTATCGATATGGATTCCCAGCGGCGCGCCCAGCTGGTGCATGTCGAGGTTGCCCGCTCTCCGCAGAATATGGCCTCTCATTTTCGCCTAGACAAAATTCGCCGGCGAATAGCAGCCGCTATCGAGGAACACCAACCGGAAGTTATGTCCATTGAGCGGGTGTTCGCCCAAGATAACGTGCAATCGGTTACCTCCACCATGTGGGTGATGGGGGTAGCGATGAGCGAGGCCGCCGCTCACCAGCTACCGTTAGCTATCCACACCCCCTCAGAAGTTAAAGCTGCCGTCACCGGCTCCGGGGTCGCGGGTAAAGCCCAAGTGCAGCATATGGTGCAGCGAATTTTACGGATGGAAAAAGTGGTGCGACCCGCTGATGCTGCCGATGCCTTAGCGATCGCGATTTGTCATGGTTGGCGGCGCGATGGTTTGCAGGGGGCGAGCCGGGATGGCACCGTGAATGTTTCCCTCTCTGGCAAAATATCTTCGCGGGGGAATCTGACTGCTGCCCAAAAATTATGGGCGCAGGCGCAGGCTACAAGTCGGCGTACCGGCGCGGTTGATCCCCGGCTTAGGCGAAATAAGGGCAAGTAGGATAGCGTTTATAACCAGTAGCCAGCTAGCGGAGATTATATGATTACGCATTTATCGGGAACCATCGAAGAAGTCAGACTAGATAAAGCCACTATTGATGTGGCGGGCGTGGGCTACACTTTTTTCGCCACCCCGGCTACTTTGTCGACTCTAGCTGCGGGCGAGCAAGCCAAAATCTTAACTCACCTAGTGGTGCGGGAAGATGCTTGGTTACTTTTCGGGTTTGCCGGACCCGATGAACGCGATATTTTCTCTACCCTGATTACGGTGTCGGGAATCGGACCCAAACTGGCCTTAGCCGCCCTGGCGGTTTTTAGTCCCGATGAGCTGCGGGCAGCGGTTTCCCAAGGTGATCTAGCGGCTCTTACTCAAATTCCGGGGGTAGGCAAGAAATCGGCGCAACGAATCCTGGTAGAAATCGGAGATAAACTAGGCGAACCTACTCAGGTGGGAACTACTCCCACTGGCGGGATAAGCAGCGCTGGCAGGGAAGAAGTTTGCCACGCCCTCGAACAACTAGGGTGGAGAACTCCGCTGGCACAAAAGGCGGTTAACGAGGCCGCCGAAGCTAACCCGCAGGCAGGGGTTCCCGAACTTTTGCGTGCGGCCTTACAATTGTTAGGCAAGCATCACGCATAGGGGAGCGCAGTGGAAGAAACAAACGAGTGGGCGATTAGCTCTCCGGTAGGGCCGGGGGCAGACGAAGTTGAGCGGGCCGCCGAAGCGGCGCTGCGCCCTAAAGACCTGGATTCTTTCGTAGGGCAAGAAAAGATTCGCCGCCAGTTGGATCTGGTGCTCAAAGCTGCGCTTGGTCGCGGTACCACCCCTGATCACGTGCTTTTAGCTGGTCCTCCGGGTTTGGGGAAAACCACTTTGGCGATGATTATCGCCCACGAAACTGGAACTTCGCTGCGGCTAACTTCCGGGCCGGCGATTCAACACGCCGGGGATTTAGCGGCAATACTTTCTGCCCTACAAGAGGGCGACGTCCTATTTATCGATGAGATTCACCGCTTGGCACGCACTGCAGAAGAAATGCTTTACCTGGCGATGGAAGATTTTCGGGTAGACGTGGTCGTTGGTAAAGGTCCGGGGGCGACCTCAATTCCCCTGACTCTGCCGCCGTTCACAGTCGTGGGGGCAACTACCCGTTCCGGGCTTCTGCCAGCACCTTTGCGTGATCGTTTCGGCTTTACCGCCCACCTAGACTATTACAGTTCCACCGAATTACAGCAGGTACTTACCCGTTCGGCGCGGCTAATGGAAGCCGAACTAGATCCCCAGGCAGCCGCCGAGATGGCGGCGCGTTCGCGAGGTACCCCCCGGATAGCTAACCGCTTGCTGCGCCGGGTTATCGACTATGCCCAGGTACATGGGGACGGCACGCTTTCCTTGAAAGCTGCCAAAGCCGCCCTCGACCTGTTTGAAGTAGATCCGGCCGGACTGGATCGCTTGGACCGCTCGGTTTTGCAAGCGCTGTGTGAGCGCTTTGCCGGCGGTCCG
Source organism: uncultured Varibaculum sp. (assembly GCA_947255165.1). Next base: position 34,175 of record CAMYFZ010000006.1, on the reverse strand, counting down.
GTAGGGCTGACTACTTTGGCGGTATCGGTGGGAGAGGAACCAGAAACCGTAGAAACCGTATCCGAGCCTTACCTAGTGCGAGAGGGATTTATCGCCCGCACTCCCCGGGGGCGTATCGCTACCCCTAATGCCTTTGCTCATTTGGGCTTGACCCCGCCACGGGCAGGTAGCGAAGCCTCGCTTTTTGACTTCAGTGACAGCGAATCAGGGGGCAACTGGTCACAAAACGCCCCCCAAACGGCTCCTAAAGATGAAACAGACGTCCTTTAACGCTTAGAATCATTACGGTTAAGAATTTTAGATTGGAAGGTTGACAATGGGTAGTGGGTTGCTTTTAGCGATTATCGCCGCGTTCTTAGTGATGATGGTTTTTTCTTCACGCAATGCCAAGAAGAAGCAGGCAGAGCAGCGCGACAAACTTGCAAATGATATGGTGCCAGGCGCCTGGGTAATGACCACCTCTGGTTTTTATGGACGCTACGTAGAAACCGATGGTGACGTAATCGTATTGGAAACTTCCGATGGCACCGAAACCCTGTGGACTTCTCGGGCTATCGTTAGCGTCGGAAACCCGCCTTTTGCTCCCGATGCTGATGCGGACCATGTTGACGGCACCGGCGAGGAAAAAGACGAAGAGGTTAAGGATTTAGCGGACGATTCTAAGGAAGAAGAAAACTCAGGTGACGAGGCCAAAGATTCTTCTTCCGAGGAAACCGATCCGGACGCAAAGAACTAATAGGCGAAGAAATATTCACCGTATTTAACGGAAAGAACAACATTGGCGAATAAAAAATATCATGCTGGGCGCACCCTGGCGGTTTTCCTGGTACTTGTGTTGGCTTTAGCTGGAACTTTGCTAGTGGGAGTGCTAACTAAAAAAGCGAAGCCTACCCCTTCTTTAGCTTTGGATTTAGAGGGCGGCACCCAGCTGATCCTCACTCCGAAAGCAAATGCCGCTTCCGGCGCGAAGCGCGCGGTGACGGCGGAAGACATTACGCAGGCGATTGAGGTTATTCGTCAGCGGGTTGATGCCTCCGGCGTTTCGGAAGCCGAGATTACCTCCCAGGGGAACTCCAATATCTTGGTTTCTCTGCCAGGTAACCCTTCGAAAGAAACTTTGGATTTGGTGCGCCAGTCTGCCGAGTTGTATTTCCGGGCAGTGCTGCGATCTGCCCCGGGGGTTCCGCAAGCGGTGATAGCTCAGCAGGCAGAGCAACAACAAGCGGGGAAGAAACAAGCCCCGAAGGCTAATCTCGACCCGCAGGCTTTCGCCAAGCAAATGGCGGATTTAGATCATGACGGCAAAATCAGCGATCAGCTGCGCAGTCAACCGAAAGATAACTCGGATGATGCTTGGATAACCGAAAAAGTCCTGGAAGAGTTCTACGCCAAAGACTGTCAACAAAAGAGTTCTCGGGAGGGTGGCTCCTCCGGCGATATTAAGAAACCGCTAGTAGCCTGCTCTAGCGAAGGTCACGAAAAATATATTCTTTCGCCGGCCGAGGTATCAGGTGCCCGAATTACCTCTGCAGAATCGGGGATGGGAACAGGTGCATCTGGGCAGTCCACCGGACAGTGGATCGTGACCCTGTCTTTTGATAAGCAGGGGGCTTCTAAATTCGCGGATATCACCACCCGGATGATGAAGTACCGCAAACAACCGGTTGCGGGAGAAAATGGCTTACCGCCAGGGCAAAATAACGATAAGAACCGGTTCGCGATCGTACTTGATGGCCTGGTGGTTTCCGCGCCGGGAGTAAATAACGCGATCACTAACGGTAAAGCGGAAATTTCTGGGTCTTTCACCCGGTCTTCTTCCACCGCTCTGGCTAACCAGTTGAAGTTTGGTTCGCTGCCGCTCAACTTCGATGTGCAATCCGAACAGCAGGTGTCGGCGACTTTGGGTGCTGACCAGCTACGATACGGAGTTATCGCCGGTATTATCGGTTTGATTCTGGTGGTGTTCTACCTGATTTGGCAATACCGCGGCCTAGCGATAGTAGCAGTTGGCTCCCTGGTGAGTGCAGGCGTACTCCTCTACCTGACCTTGACTTTGTTGTCATGGTCGATGGGTTACCGCCTGTCCCTAGCCGGGATCGCGGGCGTGATCGTGTCTATCGGTACCACCGCCGACTCTTTCATTATTTATTTTGAGAGGATACGCGACGAGGTACGTGACGGCAAAGCCCTATCCAGCGCGGTTGCCGTAGGCTGGGATCGGGCAAAACGCACTATCGTTACCTCCGACTTGGTAAACGTGCTCGCTGCCTGCGTGCTCTACTTCTTGGCCGTGGGCGGGGTACAAGGCTTCGCCTTCACCTTGGGTATTACCACTCTGATTGACTTGGCGCTAATCTTCATCTTTACCCACCCGATGATGGTGTGGCTCTTGCGCTTTAAGTTCTTCGGTGAGGGGCACAAACTTTCCGGCCTCGATCCGGAGCATTTGGGAGCCCAACGCGGTACTTACCGCTACGTAGGCGCGGGTAAGGTGCGCAAGATTCGCTCCGTCTATAAACCCAAACCTCAACAGGACGCAGAAAAACCGGGTGAGGGTAAAGCCAGTGGGAAGGACGCGGCCAGTGGGGATTCCAGCGAGGATGATGCCCCCGCAGATGACCTGGCGTCAGTATCCAGTACGGACCAGGAGGAAAACAAGTGAGTTTCGCAAGTTGGGGTAATGCCCTTTATTCTGGTCGCAAATCCTACAAGTTTATTGATAACCGCAAATACCTGCTGATCGCGGGCGTCGCATTAATGCTAATCTCGGTGATTGCGATGTCAGCACTGGGCTTGGAACGCTCTATTGACTTCAAGGGCGGTACCGAGTTTACGATTTCTTCAGTTACCGGGCGCGACCAGGCGCCGGCCCAAAAGGTAGTAAATGCTAATCCGAAGCTCAAGGGTTCTTCGGTAAACTCGGTCGGCGCTTCCTCGGTTCGGGTACAGTCAGTTTCTCTGGACACCACGGCTAAACGTCAGGTGGTTACGGATTTGGCTAAAGCCTATAAGGTGCCAGAAGCCAAAGTCGCGGCGACCACTATCGGCCCGTCTTGGGGCGCTGACGTAACCTTTAAAGCACTGCAGTCTCTAGTGATTTTCTTTGTGCTAGTGGCGTTGATGCTGTGGGCGTACTTTAAAACCTGGACGATGGCGTTTTCGGCGCTGTTCGCGCTCTGCCATGACGTGCTAATAACTGGTCTAGTGTTGGCACTGACCCGGGTAGAGATTTCTCCCGCCACCATTATCGGGGTACTCACCATTTTGGGTTACTCCCTCTACGACACGGTGGTGGTATTCGATAAGGTACGCGAACTGTCGGTCGACTTCGAGCAGCAAACCCGCTCTACTTACGGCGAGATCGTTAACCTGGCAATCAACCAGACCCTGGTGCGCTCAATCAACACTTCAGTAGTGGCGCTGCTTCCGGTTACCTCGATCCTGCTGATTTCCTGGATCACTCTGGGGGGCGGCACCCTGCGCGATATTTCGCTCGCCCTATTTGTGGGTATGATCGCCGGTACTTTGTCCTCCATTCTGATTGCGCCTTCTATGCTGATGCTGTTGCGTTCTCGCAGCGAAAAGATTTCCAGCCACACCCAAAAGGTACTGGACAAGCGTGCGGGTGGGATCGACCCGGAAGACGCAAAGACTCCCGAGCTTAGCCGGGTTGCCCATCCCTTGAAAGCTGGGCATCACCAGGGACAACAGGCACAACCTAAACGCACCCCCAGGAGTAAGCGATGATAAACCCCAAACTCGCCCCCCTAGGGAAAATAATCCGCGACAATCTGCGCGACGTACCAGATTTTCCGCAAAGCGGGGTTCTCTTTAGAGATATTTCTCCGCTACTGGCCAATGGGGAAGCCTTTTCCCAGTTGGTGAAAGGTCTGGCTGATTTTTATCGTGGTCGGGTCGATTTGGTAGCCGGCCTGGAGTCGCGGGGCTTCTTGATAGCGGCTCCGGTAGCGGTAGAACTGGGGCTGGGTACCTTGATGATCCGCAAAGCCGGCAAACTTCCCGGTCCGGTGATCGGAATCGATTACGGACTCGAGTACGGCAAATCCCGCATGGAACTGCAGCCGGATTCCATTGCCGAGGGGGCGCGGGTTTTAGTACTCGATGATGTGCTGGCCACCGGAGGCACTGTAAATGCTTCGGCCGCGCTGATCAAACGTGCGGGGGCAATAGTGGAATCCGTATGCGTGTTGATGGAGCTGGAAGAGCTAGATGGCCGCGACCATATTGGCGATCTAGAATGTGAAGCCCTGACTCTGATCTAGCCTATTTGCGCACGACTTTTGTTCCTCGGGTCGTTCCTATCTGGAAACTTGGGGAAATGACTCGTGGGTCACTAAACTAGATGCATGAGTTCTATCACTCCCGATGAGGGCGCCAACGCGGTTCCGTCCTCGCGGGTGCGTGCGTCTTTGGCCTGGTTAACTGGGCGTTCGAAGAACATTGATCCCCATATTCAAGCCCTGGTGCGGGCGGTACGCGCGAATCACCCTAAAGCCGATATTTCCCTAATCGAACGCGCCTATCAGACGGCGTCGCGCTGCCATGAAGGACAGTTTCGCAAATCCGGAGAGCCCTATATTACCCATCCGGTAGCGGTGGCTACCATCCTGGCGGAAATCGGGATGACCAGCACTACTTTGGCGGCGGCGCTGCTCCATGACACGGTTGAAGACACCGACTATACCCTGGAGCAGCTGACAGCAGATTTTGGAGAGGAAATCGCGCTACTAGTTGATGGGGTAACCAAGCTAGACAAAGTTACCTACGGGCAGGCAGCACAATCTGCGACCGTGCGCAAAATGATTATCGCTATGTCCCGCGATATCAGGGTGTTGGTGATAAAGCTGGGGGACCGCCTCCATAATGCGCGCACCTGGAAATATGTTTCCCCCAAATCGGCGCGAAATAAGGCACGCGAGACCCTAGAGATTTTTGCTCCCCTAGCGCACCGCCTGGGGATGAACACCATTAAATGGGAGCTAGAGGACCTAGCTTTCAAGACGCTCTATCCGGATCTTTATGAAGAAATTGATAACCTAGTGCATGAACGCGCCCCGGAGCGCGAGAAATATTTGCGGGAAGTGATCGACAAGATCAGAGAAGATCTGCGGGTAAATAAGATCGCGGGACAAGTTACTGGCCGCCCTAAACATCATTATTCCATCTATCAAAAGATGATCGTGCGCGGACGCGACTTTGATGATATTTACGATCTGGTTGGGGTAAGGGTACTGGTAGAAACAGTGCGAGACTGTTACGCCGTTTTGGGGGAAATGCATGCGCGTTGGAACCCGATTCCTGGGCGTTTCAAAGACTATATTGCGATGCCTAAGTTTAACCTTTATCAGTCGCTACACACTACGGTGGTAGGGCCAGGCGGCAAACCGGTAGAAATCCAGATTCGTACCTATGAAATGCATCGCCGCGCCGAATATGGCATCGCTGCTCACTGGCGTTACAAAGAAGACCCGAACGCGAAGTCTGCGGGTGAAAATAAAACCGCATTGGCAGATGGCGGCGAAATGGGATGGCTGCGTCAACTGGTGGATTGGCAAAAGGAAACCCAAGATCCCGGCGAATTTTTGGATTCGCTGCGCTATGAAATGTCGGGTTCCCGGGTGTATGTGTTTACCCCGGCGGGGGAAGTTAAAGACTTGCCCGCGGGAGCAACCCCAGTGGACTTTGCCTATGCGGTGCATACCGAGGTAGGCAACCGCACGGTGGGGGCGAAGGTCGGTGGCAAACTGGTTCCCTTGGACACCAAATTGGAAAATGGGGACAGCGTTGAGGTACTAACTTCTCGCTCGCCTAACTCCGGTCCCTCTCAAGATTGGCTAAAGTTTGTGGCTAGTCCCCGGGCGCGCAACAAGATCAAAGCCTGGTTCTCTAAAGAACGTCGCGAAGAAGCTATCGAGGCCGGACAGGGTCTTATTTCGAGCTATATGCGCAAGCAAAATCTACCCTTGCAGCGCCTGATGAGTCATGACACCATGACGGCTCTAGCTTCCGGGATGGGATATGCCGACATTTCCGCCCTCTACGCGGCCGTGGGTGGCCACCATGTTTCGGCAGCGAATGTAGTTGAAAAATTGATGGAAAGTGCGGGGGGAGAAGAGGGCGCTGAGGAGACCCTTTCCGAGGCGGTCCTCCCCGAGCAAGCCGATGTGCGGCCTAGTGCTGGTAATGAAGGTACCGGCATTCAGGTGGAAGGGATGAAACAGGGGGAAATCTGGACGAAGATCGCCCGCTGCTGTAACCCCCTGCCGGGCGATAAAATTGTCGGTTTTGTTACCCGGGGTCACGGGGTTTCGGTCCATCGAGAGGAATGTTCAAACGCGCAAAACTTGATGGCTCATCCCGAGCGGGTAGTACAGGTTTCTTGGGCGGACCATCCGACTGCGAAGTTCCAGGTGGAAATTGAGATTCAGGCGCTGGATCGCGAGGGCTTGATTAATGACGTTACCCAAGTGTTAGCAGATTATCGCGCTAATATTTTGGCGGCATCCATGAATACTTCTTCGGATCGGGTAGCTACTTCCCGCTACACCTTTGAGGTGGCAGATTCTCGTTATTTGCATGCTATTTTGAATGATATTCACAAGATTCCCGGGGTGTTTTTGGCTAAACGCACCACCAGTACTTTACGAAAGTAATCTACCGGTCAAAGCGATTAGACGCGCTCGATCCCAAGTGTTTTTTCCGGGCAGCTGCGGGTATTGGTCACAATAGCGCAGAGCAGCTGCGGGACTGAGAAGTTTTATCTGCCCCAGGCTTATAAAGTCATTACTGTTTTTGCTTCCGCTCGTGGTTTCTGGGGTAGATAGGAAGGTAGGGATGTCTCTAACAGAATCTAGGGGGAGGATTCCCTGTTTTTGCAGGCGCCGACGAGAGGGAGCATCTAGCTGAATCCAATAGCGAGAATCGGCGGCGCGGCGGGGGCGGTGCAGGCTTGCGATATACACCGTCTCTGGTGGGGAGGAATTTCCGGCCCAAACCCACGCCGCGGAGTGAGCAGCTAGGAAACACCCTGCAGGTAGCAGCGGAGCTAAAAACAGGGCTCGTCCATAAATGGAAGCTAAAGTTACTGGTTCGGCCAGCAAGTCGGCAAAACCACCATTCACATGAATAAATCGACTACCGCATAGCAGGGATAAACGTGCCGCTCCCTGTAGCAGCTGATTTCCCAGGGCGTCCACTAGGATCGCTTCCATAGGTTTCAGCCTGGTTCCTGGCTAGGTCACGAACAAAGTCAGGAAAACCTGGCAAGGAAAACTAAAATTTACGGTAGCTGTGGAAAAATATTATCCCTGGTAGCGTGCCTGCGCTAAGAAGGGGTTATGGGCTTTTTCCAATCCGAAGACCGTGGAAGGGCCGTGCCCGGGCAGTAGCACCGTATCCGGGTCAATCACGTTTTGCAGGGTGCGCAAGGTATGTAGCATTTGCTGGGAGTCACCGCCGGGTAGATCGGTGCGACCTACTGAGCCGAAAAAGATTACGTCCCCGGAGAGGGCAAGTTTTTGTGGTTTTTCCTGCTTTCGCTGTGATTCTGCTAGCCAGTTATCGTAGATGTCTTGTGCTTCCTGCGCCGCGCTTCCGCTAAGGTCGCTGGCTTCAAAAAGAAATAGGGAGGATCCTTCGGTATGACCGGGGGCGGGGACTGCCCGCATAAATATTCCCGGCGCGAGTTCTACTCCTTCGCTGGTAGCAGCGGCCGGTAATTCCTGTAGATTTTCGGGTTCTTGCCAGGGCGGCAGCGAAAGTTCATGCTCGGTGCGTTCGCGAGGATCCAGTTTCTCCGGGTGAAAGCGGTACTCATCGGGAGCGGGAATATATACCGGAGCTTTACCGGCTACGGCGTGAGCATCCCAAATATGGTCCGCGTGTCCGTGGGTGCACAGCACCGCCGCAACCGTTGCCTCTAGACGAGATAGTTCCTGTTCTATCTGTTCTAAGGCTCCGTGTCCCGGGTCGACTATTAGCGCCTGGTTGCTGCCGGGAGCTAAAAACAGATAGGGATTTTCCGAATAAAAGGGGGCATAAAACTTTTCAATCCTCATAGGCTCATCTTAAAGGATGCGCGCCCTTGGTGCTTTAGCTGCTCTAGTGCATAATATGGTTAGGGAGCAATAAGCTCCGCGCGCAAGCGGCTAAGCCTAGCCGTGAAAATAACTGATTTAAGGAAAAATTAGTGACTGAACAGCCCGATACCGCTCCGAAGCCCAAACCTGTGCCCACCCCGGGAAAGATTCGTTTTCCTCGGCAAAGCAAACCGGTGGCGCCGCCACGCACCCCAGACTTTTCGGCAGCTTTGCCTTTTGGGCGCGTCGATGAAGAAGGACGCGTGTGGGTCAAGGACGGAGAAACAGAACGTCAGATTGGACAGTTTCCGGCGGAGGTCCCCGCGAACCCGCTGAATATCTATGTGCGCCGCTACCTGGATATAGCTGCTCAAGTATCGCTATTTGCCGAACGGCTCCCCAACCTTGCCGAACGTGAAATTGACCAGACTATGCAGTCTTTACGCGAACAGGTCAGGGAACCGGCTGCGGTCGGTGACCTTCCGGCGTTGCGGGAAAAAGTTGCTCAGCTGCAGGAAAAAGCGGATCAACGTAAGGAAGAGGCCGCCGCGCAGCGGGCGAAGGCAAAAGAAGAGGCTCGTAAAAACCGCGAAAAAGTGGTGGTACGAGCCGAAGACATTGCGGCGCAAGATTCTGCTCGTACCCAATGGAAACATTCGGGGCAAGAACTCAGAGACCTATTGGACGAGTGGAAACGTCTCCAGCATGCCGGGCCGCGGTTTGACCGGGCAATAGAAGATGAACTTTGGAAGCGTTTTGCAGCTGCGCGTTCGACCTTTGAAAAGAAACGTCGCGCATTCTTCACCGAGTTGGATGCCGCTCAGGCACTGGCAAAACAAGAAAAAGAAAAGCTAATCAAAGAGGCGGAGGCACTGTCGGATTCCACCAATTGGGGGGAAACTTCCCGGGCTTACCGCGATTTGATGCAGCGCTGGAAGGCCGCGGGCAGGGCATCCCGTCGCGAAGACGATGCGCTTTGGCAGCGTTTCCACCGCGCGCAGCAAAAGTTCTTTGATGCGCGTAATGCCCAGAACGAAGCGGTTAACGCCCTCGAAACCGAGAATCTTCAGAAAAAAGAAGCCCTTTTGGTGAAGGCGGAAGCCCTTAAAGAAATCACCGATGTAGAACAGCTGAAGGCGAAGTTGCGCCCGCTGCAAGAACAGTGGGACGAGATTGGGCATGTTCCGCGCGGAGATATTGATCGCGTGGAACGGCGGATGCGGGCAGTCGAAGATCACTTGCGCAGCCTAGAAGAAGAAGTTTGGCGCAAATCTAATCCGGAGACTAAAGCCCGCGCCGAAGGAATGGCCGGGCAGCTTATAGGCCTGATTGAACAGATTAAAGCAGAGATTGCTCAGGCAGAATCTGCCGGGGATAGCAAAAAAGCGGCAGAACTCAAAGAGTCGCTGGCAGCGCGTGAGGCTTGGCTAAAACAGGTAGAGTCTTTTTAGCAGCTGTTAACGTCAACAAAGAGGGTTGTGATGAGCGAAGCAGGACTAGCCCAGGCAGTTAAGAAAATGGAGGATGCTGGGGTTAGTCCCGCTGCTATTTCCGTTTTTTCTCATTACTACCGGGTGTTAGAGGGCGGACATAGCAGTTTTATCCCCGAGGAAACGATCTCCCCGCTTACTAGCGTGGATCGTCTGGAAGATAACCAGGTTACTCCCCAGCAGGCGCAGGCTGCCTTGGCTAAGACCGTAATGATTAAGCTCAATGGGGGACTGGGTACCTCCATGGGGATGGATAAGGCCAAATCTTTGTTGCCGGTGCGCGCCGGGCTCACCTTCCTAGATATTATTTGCCGGCAAGTAATGGCGGCCCGAAAGGAATATGGGGTAAGCCTGCCGTTGATTTTCATGGATTCTTTCCGTACCCAGGCAGATACTCTCGCGGAATTGCAGAATCACCCGGGGATTGAAGTTGCCGGGCTGCCCTTAGATTTCTTACAGAATCAGGAACCGAAACTGCGAGCCGATGACTTGACCCCGGTTTCTTGGGACCAGGATCCGTCCCTTGAGTGGTGTCCGCCCGGACACGGAGACATCTATACCGCACTCTATGGCTCCGGTCTGTTGGATAAACTGATCGCCGCTGGCTACCGCTATGCGATGACCTCTAACTCCGATAACTTGGGAGCCACCCCCGATGCGGAGATTGCGGGCTGGTTTGCGGCCAGTGGCGCCCCCTATGCCGCAGAGCTATGTATCCGCACCATTAATGACCGCAAGGGCGGTCATCTAGCTATCCGCAAGGCCGATGGGCAACTGATTTTACGTGACACTGCCCAGACTCCGCCGGAGCAAATGGATTACTTTACTGATGAACATCGCCATCCTTTCTTCCATACCAATAACCTCTGGTTTGACCTGGTGAAACTGCGGGATGCCCTTACAGAAAATAACGCGGTATTGGGCTTGCCCCTAATCGCTAACCACAAGACAGTTGATCCTTCTGATCCCGAAAGCCCCGCGGTGATTCAAATGGAAACCGCGATGGGGGCGGCAATAGCTTCCTTTAAGGGCGCAACCGCCATCTTGGTGCCGCGCAGCCGCTTCCTACCGGTGAAAACCACTAATGAATTGACTTTGGTGCGTTCCGATATTTACGAACTGGGCGATGACTATCACCTGCGGAAAGTCAATGACCAAGAAGTGGAAGTGGATTTAGATACTCACTTCTTTAAGAAGATCGCTGATTTTGAGGAACGTTTTTCTGCCGGGGTTCCTTCGCTGCGTGAAGCTAAGCGTTTTAAAGTTACCGGTCCCTTTACTTTTGGCAAAGATATCAAAGTTACCGGACAGGTTAACCTGGAAACTACCGAAGAAAAACAGGTTGCTGCCGGCAGTCACCTAGCTGGTTAAACCGGTTAGGCTATCGGCCAACCGCGTCCGGGTACCGCCAGGCGAAACCGTTTAAACCAAAGAAAATCGCCCAAAGTGCAGCGCCGCTTAGCTCGGGATTATCCCGGGGAAAAGATTCTTTTAGCCTCGGCGCTTGCGCTTGAAGTCGCGTTTCTTGCCACTCTTTTTACCGGGGCCTTCGTCCTCGCGGATCCGCAGGGTACGTCCCGAGACTCGGGCTTTGGCAATCTTGCGAATAGTTTCGGGGGAGAGCGGGCGCGCCATCTCTACTAAAGAGAAACTCTGCAGAATATCAATATGCCCCACATCGCCACCTTTGAGGCCGCCTTCTCCGGTAATCGCCCCCACTATAGCCCCGGGTTTAACCCGATCGCGGCGTCCTACCTCCACCCGGTAACGCATAGCGGAGCGGGACGAGAAATGACGCCGGGCGGGAGCCTTTCCGCCAGAACCTTTCCCGGAACTGCCTTCGCGGCCTTCTTCAAAACTGGCAGAGATGAAGCGTCCGAGCTCGTCGACCTTTTCCTCCCGGCGGACCCGGAATTCTAGTTTGCGTTTTTGGGGACCGAAATCCCCGCTTGCTAGTGCCAGAAGCGCGGCAGCGGCGTCGCCAATATCTATTCCTTTGGCCAATACCAAGTCTTGAATAGCGTCGTAGTAGACGCCCATTTCCCCTTTTTCGAGGCGCCGGCTAATCTGCTCGGTCATCCGATTGGCTCGGGCTTGCGCTACCTGGGCAGGCGAAGGAATAAAGACCTCCGTCATTTTTTCGCCGGTAAGCTTTTCGATTACTCGTTTACGAGGACGCTCCCGGGGGGTAAAGAACGTTAAAGAGGTCCCTTCCCGCCCGGCTCTTCCGGTACGGCCAATGCGGTGTACATAGGCCTCGGCTTCGCGCGGTACGTCATAGTTAACTACCAAACCGATGCGCTCGACATCGAGGCCGCGAGCAGCTACATCCGTGGCCACCAATACGTCTAAGGTTCCTTCGCGCAGGCGCGCCACAATCCTTTCCCGTTCCGCCTGGGCTACATCCCCGCTAATAGCAGCGGCCGAAAAACCGGCGTTTTGCAATTCCGCGCCCACCTGCTCGGCATCGATACGGGTGCGTACAAACACAATCGAAGCCGCAGCCTCACTGAGCGCGAGTACCCGGCATAAAGCCTCAGACTTAAATTTGAAAGGCACCACCGCGTAAGTCTGATTCACCGTCTCCACCGTGGAAGATTGGGGGGCGATGGAAATCTCGACCGGATCGGACAGGTGACGCTCAGCTATGCGCTTGATTGCCGGAGGCATCGTGGCCGAAAAAAGAGCACGGATGGCCTCGCGGTTAGCGCCGCTGGCAATCTGGTCCACGTCCTCGGAAAATCCCATGCGCAGCATCTCGTCTGCTTCGTCCAAGACAAAGAACTTGAGCGCCGATAGGTCCAGCTCCCCGCGCTCCATTAGATCCATAATCCGCCCGGGGGTGCCGACTACGATTTGGGCCCCCTCGCGGAGCGCCGAAATTTGCGGCCCGTAGGAGGCGCCGCCATAAACTGCCACTACCTTTAGTTTTAGTCCCCGCGCGAAGTCGGTAAGGGCGCTGGCTGATTGGGCCGCTAGCTCCCGAGTGGGTGCCAGAATCAAGGCCTGTACCTGCGCAGTTTTATCGCAGGCCGCCAAAATAGGCAGCCCGAAGGCGGCGGTCTTGCCGGTACCAGTTTGGGCGACCCCTACTACGTCGCGCCCCGCCATCAAGGGAGGAATTCCTTGTCGCTGAATCGGGGTGGGCTCGGTAAAACCCATATCCTCTAAGGTTTCTAAAATAATTTCCGGTAACCCCAGATCGGAAAAGAAGGGGGCTTCTTCGGACGAGACCTGTTCGTTAGGGGCTGCTGCTTGCGTGCTTTCGGAGCTTCCCTCGAGGTCTAGTTCACCGGTTTTAAAGTCGGGATCGTTTTCAAAAGAGGACGCACTCGCCCCCGCGGCTATTTCGCTCATATTTATGCCTGTCTGCTTAATAAGTATTCCCTTTAACGTTACCGGAGGTAGTAGCCAAGTAAATAAATGCTAGCCAGTGAATCACGACACCAAGAGCGACAGGAAATGCCGGCAATTCGCGGGGGAGGCTAAACTAATAACAGTTACATGAGGAAAGGAATAGCATTGCTCAGAACGCATGACGCGGGAAGCCTAAACCGCGACCTGGTGGGACAAACAGTAGAACTAGCGGGTTGGCTAGATCGCCGCCGCGATCATGGAGGCGTTTGCTTCATTGATTTACGTGACGCCTCCGGGGTAGCGCAGGTAGTTATCCATGACGAGAAAATCGCCCATGAGCTGCGCAGCGAATATGTTTTGCGGATTAAAGGCAAGGTGCACCCCCGCCCTGAAGGCAACGAAAACCCGGAACTGCCGACCGGCGAAATCGAGGTTTACGCCGATGAGGTTGAGGTACTAAACCCGGCGGCGGCGCTGCCTTTCCAAGTTTCGGTACACGCCGAGGACTCCGGCAAAGTAGGGGAGGACGCGCGTCTGAAATACCGTTACCTGGATTTGCGTCGACCCGAGATGGCAAACCGTTTGCGTCTGCGTTCTAAGGTATCCAAAGTCACTCGCGATACTTTGGATTCTCTGGGCTTTGTAGAGATTGAAACCCCGACTTTGACCCGTTCTACTCCCGAGGGCGCGCGGGACTTCTTAGTGCCGGCTCGTCTCGCTCCTGGCTCTTGGTATGCGCTCCCGCAGTCACCGCAGCTGTTCAAACAGCTGTTAATGGTGGCGGGAATGGAACGCTACTACCAGATCGCTCGCTGCTATCGAGACGAGGACTTCCGCGCTGATCGCCAGCCAGAGTTCACTCAGCTGGACGTAGAGATGAGCTTCGTGCGCCAAGAAGATGTTATTGAAGTGGCCGAACAGGTGCTAACGAACATCTTTAAGCTGATTGATGTCGATATCGAAACCCCGATTCCCCATATGACCTACGCCGATGTCATGGCGCGTTTTGGCACCGACAAACCGGATTTGCGTTTTGGTCTGGAACTAACTGACCTGACTGAATACTTTAAAGACACCCCCTTTAGGGTGTTTGCCAACGCCGAATATGTGGGCGCAGTGGTGATGCCGGGTGGCGCCTCCCAGCCGCGGCGTACTTTTGACAAGTGGCAAGATTGGGCGCGTTCGCGTGGCGGCAAAGGCTTAGCCTACGTAAAGGTAGAAGAGGACGGTGCCTTATCGGGGCCGGTTGCCAAGAATCTGACTGATACCGAGCGGGAAGGCCTAGCGGAGGCCACCGGAGCGAAACCGGGGGACTGTATTTTCTTTGGTGCCGGCAAGATTGATGAGGCTCGCGCCCTGCTAGGGGCAGCGCGCCTAGAAATCGGTGCCCGCTGCGAGCTGCTAGACCCGAACGAATGGAAGTTCGTGTGGGTGGTGGATGCTCCGCTGTTTAAGCCTTCGGCAGCGGCGAAAGCCGAAGGGGACGTGGCGCTGGGAGCTTCTGCTTGGACCGCAGTACACCACGCTTTTACTTCCCCTAAACCTGAATGGCTTGACCGCTTCGAGGAAGACCCGGGGAACGCCCTCGCCTATGCTTACGATATTGTGCTTAACGGTAATGAAATCGGAGGAGGTTCCATCCGTATCCATCGCCGTGACGTGCAAGAACGCATCTTTAAGGTGATGGGATTGTCAGAAGAAGAAGCCCAAGAAAAGTTCGGTTTCTTGCTGAATGCTTTCAAATATGGTGCCCCTCCGCACGGCGGGATTGCTTTCGGCTGGGACCGGATCGTGTCTTTGATGAGCCACGCGGAATCGATTCGCGATGTGATCGCTTTCCCCAAGTCCGGGGGTGGCTACGATCCGTTAACCGATGCTCCGGCTCCGATTACGCCCGAGCAGCGTAAAGAAAGCGGGGTCGACTTCGTACCGGAGGACGAAGAAGACTAACCTCGCTAAAAACCTTAATGCCGCCCCTACCTGGCTTCTAGCTGGCAGGGGCGGTTTGGTTTTGTCTTGCGCGCCCCGTTTTGTGGGTTTATGCTGGGTTGGCGGCTAAGCGGCGCGCCAATACTGCGCAGACTAGTAACTGGAATTGGTGAAACACAATCACCGGGATAGTTACTGCTGCTACCGTAGCGGGCGGGAAAATAATGGCCGCCATGGGCAACCCGGTGGCCAGGGACTTCTTAGAGCCGCACATTAGCAGCACAATCCGGTCGCGTCGCGCTAGCGATACCCAGCGTCCCAAGTTCCAGGTGAGAGTGAGCATAATGGCCAGCACCACCATGCATTGCAGCAGCAGTAGCCCCACTTGATGGGCGGAGATTTTTTGCCAAAGGCCGCCGGCGGTGGCGCCACAAACTGAGGAAGCCACAATCGCCAGGATAGTGCCGTTATCGGTGGCTTTCGTAAGGCTGCGGTGCGCATTTAGCCAGCTTCCAATAAAACGGTGAACTAGCTGTCCTAAAACAAAGGGCAGTAGCAGTTGCAGCAGCACGTTTACCACCCGCGAGGCCTCGATTCCGCTGGCTCGACCCATCACGGCAAATACTAGGGCGGGGGTAAGAATAATCCCCGCAATATTTGAGATAGTAGCCGAGCAAACTGCCCCCGCGATATTTCCTCCGGCGATCGAAGTAAAAGTAACCGAGGACTGGACGGTGGAAGGCAGCAAGGTCAGATACAAAGTTCCCAGCGCAAAGACCGGCCCCAACATTTTTATGTCTAACGGATGCATCCCTATTCCCAGCAGCGGGAAAAGTACAAAGGTAGAAAGTGCAACGGTCCCTTGCAAACGCCAGTTCTTTAATCCTTCCCAAATTTCTTTAGTAGAAAGGCGCGCCCCGTACAGGAAAAACAACAGTACGATCAGTCCGTTCCCTAGGTATCCCAGGGCGTCAACCACCACCGCAGGTACTGGAATTAAGATCCCCAGCACCAATATCACCAGAATAGAGATGATGAAAGGATCTAGGAGACTACTTAATCGCTGCTTTCCACTCATAAAACCAAGATACCCGGCAGGTTCCTAGTAGGTCTAAACGGTCTTCGAAGCGACAGGCGCGCGGCGAAAGTTAAGAACAAGTAGTGATAGTTAGGGAACAAACAGCGTTACTAGCTAGATGGTCTAGGAGTCTGCGAAAGTTCCGACTGTCGGTGACCAGTCGAGAACGGTCATGGATTTAACGATTCCGGCGTTAGCATAGGGGTCGTCTTTAAGGATTTGTTCGGCTTCCTCGGCGTCGCGAGCCAGCATAATGGTTAAAGATCCTCGCTCATCCCCGGCGGCGGTGCGCCCACTAGAAAGCACGGTGCCCAGGCTGTTTAGGCGATGCATAAAGGTACGATGCTCATCTCGCAGCTCTTTTTTACGACCCAGTAGTTCAAGATCGTAGTCGTAAAGAACTATATAAAGACACATTCCTTGATTGTCTTCGTGTCCGGGAGTAGCCATCTTTACCTCCTGTTATACACAGCGCTAGCTGAGATTAACTCTCAAAACGCTAACTATCTCTATCCTAACGCAGGTTTCGGCCTAACGCGCCAATATTTTAGGGTTTCGATAATTCCTGGTCCCGGGCAACTGCGGCGTTAACCGCCGCACGCGCCGCCGCCGAAAAACCGGCATCTTCCATCGCTAATAGGCCGGCCACTGTGGTGCCGGCAGGCGAACAAACCTGGTCCACTAGAGCCTGCGGGTTAAGACCCTGAGGTAAATTTTTGAGGACGTTAAGGGCCGAACCCGCTACTGCCTGCGCCACTATCTGGGTGGCTTCGTCTTTTTTAAAACCGTGGGCCACGCCTGCCTGGGCGAGGGCATCAATAAAACGGTAAATCCAAGCGGGAGAACACCCGGCAAGCGCGGCGTAAGCCGCAAAATGATCTTCGGGTACCAGCGCGGTTTTTCCAATGGCATCAAACATGGCGCGCACTTCCGCCAAGGCTGATTTGCTTACGTATTGGTTGGCGGCGATCCCGGACATTGACTGGTTGATTTGGGCATTTACATTCGGCATTACCCGCACTACCGGGGTTTGCCCTGGTAGATGCGCTTCAATATCCGCTAAGGGTTTCCCGGCGGCTACCGAGATCACTACCGGCTTTCCGGCGAGGGCCTCGCCTAAATCATCCAACAGGGGCGTGATCATATAGGGTTTTACCCCTAGCAGTAGGTACTGGGATTGCCGGGCTACGCTAGCAGCATCGGGGGCTACCGGCAGGGAAAACTCCTCCTCGAGGGCGCGCATCCGCTCCCGGGTGCGGTTGAACGCCAAAATCTCTTCTGCCTGCATTTGGCCGGAAGAAAGGAGGCCGCGCACAATGGCGCCTCCCATAGATCCAACCCCGATAACCCCTAACTTGACCATGCGTCCTCCTAAAGAAAGTGATTTATGCCAACTGTTCTTATCTTAGCGCGGACAAAATTTCCAGAAAAAGTTAAACCGGCTATGCTGTTGGGAAGTGGCGTCGATCCGGCTATCACCGAGGAGCCTCTGGAAGAACCCTGATTACAGGCAGTAGAACCAGACGGGTAAGCCCGTAACAGCAGTTAATGAGGCCCAAGTTTTGGGTGAAGCGGGGTGGTACCGCGGGGCTGCAAAGCCTACGTCCCGGCACTGGCATTAATGGCTCGAAATAGGTGAGGTTAAACGTGGGCTACTATCCGCGGCACAAAGATGGCGATGTTTCCGCCAATCCGTCTTTTCCCCAGCTAGAGGAACAGACCCTGAAATATTGGAAGCAGAACGACACTTTCCGCAAGTCGATTGCCCAAAGAGAGGCCGGAGATGCGGGAAGTAACGAGTTCGTGTTCTACGACGGCCCTCCTTTTGCTAACGGTCTGCCCCACTATGGGCACTTGCTAACCGGCTATGTAAAAGACGTGGTGGGTCGCTACCAGACGATGCAAGGCCACCGGGTAGAGCGGCGTTTTGGTTGGGACACCCACGGTCTGCCGGCAGAGCTAGAGGCTGAACGTATTTTGGAGATTGAGGATAAATCCGAAATCGAAGGCCCCGGCGGTATCGGGATTGAAAAATTCAACCAGACCTGCCGGGAATCAGTGCTGCGCTACACCAAAGAGTGGGAAGAATACGTTACCCGTCAGGCACGCTGGGTGGATTTCGACAATGACTACAAGACCCTCGACGTTAGCTATATGGAGTCGGTAATCTGGGCATTTAAACAGCTCTATGATAAGGGACTGGCCTATGAGGGCTTTCGAGTATTGCCCTATTGCTGGAACGACCAGACTCCGCTGTCTAACCATGAACTGAAAATGGATGACGATATTTATCAGGATCGTCAAGACAATACCGTGACTGTGGGGCTGCGGCTGGAAACCGGGGAACTGGCGTTGGTATGGACCACCACCCCCTGGACGCTGCCCTCTAACCTGGCAATCGCGGTTGGCCCGGAAATTACCTATGTAACCGTGCAGGTAGACCCGGATCTAGAGTCGCCGGTTGCCGGGGAAAAAGTTATTATCGCGCGCGACCTGCTGCCTGCCTACGTGAAGGAACTGGGCGAAGATCCGAGCATCGTGGCAGAATACCCCGGATCAGAGTTGGTAGGGCGCTCCTACGAGCCGATTTTTGACTACTACAAGAACCAGCTGGGTGAGGGAGAAACTCCCGGAGCTAAGGCCTATCACGTGTTGGCGGCGGATTTCGTAACTACCACTGATGGTACCGGGCTGGTACACCAGGCTCCCTACGGCGAGGACGATATGATCCTGCTAACCGCCAATGGGATTAACGCGGTAACCCCGGTAGATGACGCCGGATTATTCACCGCGGAGGTTCCCGATTACCAGGGTGTACAGATTTTCGATGCGAATAAACAGATTATTCGCGACTTCCGCCTGGGAAACGAGGACGATCAGGGTCCCTTGGCGCGCACCCCGAAAGAAAAACGGGCAGTGCTGGTGCGTCAGCAGTCTTATGTGCACTCCTATCCGCACTGTTGGCGTTGCCGCAAGCCCTTGATCTATAAACCGGTTTCCTCTTGGTTTGTGAAAGTTACTGACTTCCGCGAGCGGATGGTGGAACTAAATCAACAGATCGACTGGGTGCCCGACCATATTAAAGATGGACAGTTCGGTAAATGGCTAGAAGGCGCCCGCGACTGGTCAATTTCGCGTAACCGTTTCTGGGGTAGCCCCATACCGGTGTGGAAATCAGATGACCCCAACTATCCGCGCGTAGATGTTTACGGTTCTCTGGCGGAACTAGAAGCAGATTTCGGGGTCGAAGTTAAAGACCTGCACCGGCCATTTATTGACACTTTGGTGCGTCCTAACCCGGATGATCCCACCGGTAAATCGATGATGCGCCGGATTCCCGACGTATTAGACTGCTGGTTCGATTCCGGATCGATGCCTTATGCGCAGGTGCATTACCCCTTCGAAAATCAGCAATGGTTCGAGGATCATTATCCCGGTGATTTCATCGTGGAATATATCGGGCAAACCCGCGGTTGGTTCTACCTGCTGCACGTGCTGGCTACCGCCCTCTTTGATCGCCCTGCCTTTACTTCCTGTGTATCCCACGGGATTGTGCTGGGCGATGATGGCCGTAAAATGTCGAAATCGCTACGCAACTACCCGGACGTGAACGAAGTCTTCGACACCTACGGTTCGGATGCGATGCGTTGGTTCCTGATGTCCTCCCCGGTGGTGCGGGGCGGAAACCTGGTGGTAAAGGGCGAGGGGATTCGCGACACGGTTCGCCACGTGATTTTGCCGCTATGGAACATTTATTACTTCTTCGCCCTCTATGCCGGTTCTTGCAATAAAGGTGCCGGTTACCAGGCAAAAGCCTTGGATCTGGGTGACCCACAAGTGGTTGCGAACCTGGGAGTAATGGATCGCTATCTCTTGGCACGCACCCGCAAGCTCGCTCTAAACGTCAAGGAGCTACTGGATAGCTACGATATTCCGGGGGCTTGCGAAGCGATAAATGAACATCTGGATTTGATGACTAACTGGTATGTGCGTACCTCCCGGGATCGTTTCTGGAATGAGGAGGCCGCCGCCTACGACACTCTCTACACCTGCTTAGAGGTCTTGATGCGGGTGATGGCACCGCTAGCTCCGCTAGTGACCGAGGAAATTTGGCGAGGACTGACCGGGGGAGAGTCGGTACATCTTTGCGATTACCCGGTGCTTCCGGACACAGTTGATGATCCTGCTTTGGTATCCGCTATGGATATGGTGCGGGAAGTGGTTTCAGCGGCGCATTCATTGCGCAAGACCCACAGCCTGCGGGTACGTCAGCCGCTGCAGTCCCTAACGGTAGTGGATGACGATAGCCAGCAGCTGGCAGATTTCTCGGAATTGATCGCTGGGGAAGTCAATGTCAAGCAGGTAGTGTTGCAGGTTTCTAGCGAGTCGGGACTGCAGCTGCAGCGGCAACTGAAGCTGAATCCGAAAGCCTTCGCACCGGAGATCCGCAAAGCTACCTCCCAGCTGTTTAAGGCTCAAAAAACTGGGCAGTGGCGCGAAGAGGGCGAAACGGTTGTCTTCCCCGAGGTAGTAGTTAACGGCGAACCGGTTTCCTTAAGCGGTGACCAGTTCTCGCTGTCTACCGCGGTTGAAGTTGAAGAAGGACAGGTGGCCACGGTCCTGGGTGAAGGGGCAGTGGTGGTACTCGATACCGAAATCACCCCGGAGCTAGAGGCCGAAGGCTATGCCCGCGATCTGGTGCGCTCCATCCAAGATGAGCGTAAAGCCCAGGATCTGCATGTTTCTGACCGTATTGAGTTGGTGCTGGAAGTCCCGGCAGACCGAGTGACCAGTGTCAAGGCTTATGCGCAGATGATCGCGCACGAAGTGTTGGCTACGGACCTTAAAGTCCAGGTCGGCTCGGACGATGCGTTGAAGATCAAGATTGCCGCGGTGCATCCGGTAACCGCATAAAGCATTAACGTACCAAAAAGTTTCCGCCGGCAACCTGGGGTTGCCGGCGGAAGACTATCTGGTGCCAAGCTTTGCGGGCGTTAATCGGTAGTAAGTATTTTCAGGCCGCTATCTGCTAGCTCGCTGCGTTCCCGCTTCCCGGTGGCGCTATCGATAATCGCAGTATCGAAGTCGGTCAAGGGACCTACTTTAAACAGGGCCGAGCGGCGAAACTTGGAAGCATCTGCCACCAGGATTTTACGCCGCGAGGCGGCCAGCATGGCGCGTTTAAATTTGGCTACCTGCTGATCGGGGTGGAAGCAATAGCCATGATTGATAGCGGTGGCTGACATGATGCAAACATCAATGTTTAACTGACTGACTGCGAGTTCAGTTAAATCCCCGAAGTAAGCATCTGCCCAGGTCTCGTAGGTTCCTCCCAGCAAGATTAGGCGTATTCCCTTTTGGTGGCGCACCCGTTGCGCGAGAAACTCGGCATTGGTAATCACGGTGAGCGGAGCCAGGGATTCCAGGCTTTCCACTAGGGGCAAATTGGTAGAGGAATCATCTAATGCCAGTGACATGCCGCTGCGTAAAAAATTGCGAGATAGCCGGGCAATCTCGGATTTAATTGCCTCATTAGTCGCTATCCGCAGGCGCGCCGAGGCTTCCAATATCGAAGACTCAACCGCGGTTATTTCTTTCCGGTCTAGTTGCACTAAACCGCTCTTTTCTAACTCGGCAATATCGCGGTAGACCGTCATTTCCGAGACTGAAAGCTTTCTTGCCAGCTCTTCTACGCGTGCCGAACCGCCTCGCGCCACCTGCTGCAAAATCAGCTGCTGACGCGAGGCGGGAGTGGATTTAGGGCTCTCAGGCACGAGGTAGCACGGCTTTCGCCACTACGTCCTTAACCGACAGACCCTCCGATTCTAGGATCTGGTTAACTGCTGCCAGCAGCGGCAGTTGATCCTTAATCTCGGCGGCGTGTTGCTCCACAAACTTGGCGGCTAAGCCGGCTGCGGGAACCCCCTCGACGGTTTGCTCGAGGCGATCCATTTCCGCCAGTGCCTCTTTGGGTTTTTCTCCCCGTCCCAGACGCACCCCGTAGACCTTATTGCGACCCGAAAGGCCAGTAACTTCTAGGTCACCGACTCCCGGCAGGCCGAAAGCAGTCTCCATCTTGGCCCCTTGCGACTGCCCCAACAGGGACATTTCTTTGACCGCCTGGGTGAAAGTGGCTGCTTTCAGGTTGTGGTGGGGAATCCCGGTGCCTTCTTCTAGGCCATCAGCGATCCCCAGCGCAATCGCATACACGTTCTTCATCGGGGCGCAAATCTCCACCCCGACTTCGTCGTCGCTGTATTCGATGGCGTAGTTTTCGGTCGATGCCTCTTTGGCATATTTCTTGGCTACCGCCAGATCCTTACAACCAAAGATGGTGGCGGTGGGCTTGCGGGCGGCGCATTCATTGGCTTTAACCGGACCGGCAATCGCCACGATTGGGGGCAGCTTCTCGTAGCCATTTTCTTTGGCAATCCGGCGAATCGCGGTAGGTAGCTGCTCAATAATTCCCTTTTCATCGGGGCAGAAACCTTTAGAGGTTAGCCAGATGGCATCGGCTTTAGCCATTCCTGCCAGCGCCATCTCGGTAATCTTGGGTACCCCGACAGAGGCCACCGACATGACTACCACGTTAGCGCCCTCCAGGGCTGCTTCTAGCTGGTCGCAGCGATAAGTTTTTACCCCTTTAGCCAAGGGCTCGTTGGTGCGCGGATGGGGTTTCCCGGCCTCGACTGCATCGAGTAGATGATCATCTAGCCAAGTTCCCCACAGGCGCACCTCCCAGCCCGCATCGGCAACCGGGGTACAAAGGGCAGAGCCCATAGCGCCTGCACCTAGAACAGTAATAACACTCATTATTTCTCTTTTCTTTTATAGCTCGGCCGCTGGGGACTCGGGCCTAGTGGATGGATACTTGCGTGACAAGTTATGTAAATCTTCGAAAATGTCTTTCAGGCGCGGATAGAGTTTGCGCTGCACGTCGGCTACCTCCTGGTAGCGCCGGTGGAGCTCCATATTCGGTTCAATAGTATCGCCATAGTGCGCCATCTTCCCCGCGGCAATGGCCACGTCATTGTTTCCGAAGACCCCGGTGGAGGCCATAGCCAGTACCGCGGCACCCAGTGCGGAGATTTCATCTTCGAGGCAAACGGTGATCGGCAAGCCGGTGCAGTCCGACATGATCTGTCGCCACAGCATCGAGCGAGTTCCCCCGCCCATGGCGCGCAATCCTTCGAGTTTGACTCCGGTACCCTTTTCAATCGAATCCAGGTTCAAACGCATTTCGAAGCCGATCGACTCCAAAATGGAACGATACATGTGGGCACGCGAATGGGTGCCCCGCCAGCCAACTACTGCGCCGCGAGCTACCGAATCCCAGTAGGGGCTTTGTACCGCATTCCAATACGGCAAGGTAATCAGGCCTTCACAGCCTGGCGGAATCTGGGACGCAGCTTCATCAAGGGCAGGATCCGGCTCGCCTAATAGTTTGGGATCGCCAAGCGCTTCCCTAAACCAACCCGCCAGGTAGGATCCGGAGGATTGCAACACTTCGAATACATAGTTCCCAGGAATTCCGGAAACGTGGGTGCGGAATACCGGGTCATAGCGATAATCGGGGGATTCTACGCCGGCATTCACCGCGGTACCCAGGTTGAGGAACGCTATTTCGGGGCTGGTAGCGGCGGCACCAATACCGGCGGCTTGTCCGTCACCAAGTCCGGCAATAATCGGGATTTCTTTGATTCCCCATTCGGCTGCTAGATCGGGCAGCAGGGTTCCCATCGGTTTAGACGGTTCCACCAGGTCGGCCATTTGCTCGCGGGTGACTCCGGCGATCTCTAAAAGTTCAGGAGCGTAGTCACGTTTTTGGACATCGAAAAGACCTAGCGAATCGGTAGCGGCTTGCGAGGATACCCATTTTCCGGTTAGGCGGAAGGCAATATAGCCATGGACTTCTACAACTTTGTAAGCGTTCTTGAAAACTTCGGGTTCGTGTTCTTTAACCCAGGCCATCTTGTACAGACCG
This sequence comes from uncultured Varibaculum sp., assembly GCA_947255165.1. The sequence continues at coordinate 10,238 of CAMYFZ010000006.1, read as the reverse complement.
GGGGTCACTCCTGCCGGTTTACCGGAGAGTTGATGAATATGGTCATTTCCGTATTTACGGATCTGGTCAGTGGCGCGGCCATCTAGCCACAAAATCCCGTTACGCAGGGGGCGACCATCTTTGTCAAAGGGGGCGAAAGATTCGCGTTGATGGGTAATGCCGATGGCGGCGACTCGCTCGCGATCCTTGGCGCTAATCTTGGATAACACTTCACCAATTACGGCATAAACACTTTCCCACCAGCGCAAAGGATTATGTTCATAGTGATCCATAGCCGGGGTGTGTAACTGAATATTGCGCTTGGCAGTATGCCAAACATTACCGGCGGCATCTACCAAAATGGCTTTGGAAGAAGTAGTAGAAGAGTCGATCGCTACTACCAGGGGGCCTTCGGATAAGCGTTGCTGTTCTTTCGTCATATTTTGCATTCTCCTTCGAATGTGGAAGCCGACAATTCAAGCGTAACCGAGAAATAGTGAGAATACAACAGTTTATCTGTTTTATTTATCAATATTTCTGTTAAATAGCTGGTTTTAAAAGATTCTCGCCCTTTTGGGAGGCTCGAAATTAGCACCTGGCTGGGCGAAAGGTTTGCAAACTTGGGAGGGTAGGCGCGCCCTAAGTAGGATATGAGCTGAAAAGGGGGATCATGTGAATACGCAAGACGATCAAGGACGGCAGGTTAATCCGTACGAAGAGATTGCTAAACAAGCGCAGGAGGGCGGCGCCGGGATTGATCCCGATTTGCTGCCTTATCTTGCGGAAGCGGATCGCGAAGAACGTATAGATTTGCCGATCAGTGCGGCTTCTGATGAGGAAATTGACGCGGATCGCCTCCGCGAAGTCTTGCAGGCGGGGGGAATCGCTTTGCCGAGCGAAATAGCAGACCTTCCGGCAGGCGCGGATGAAGTCGGAGAAAAAGACGACCAGGCAGATTCCGCCGGGCAGGCAGGGGGGTCTTCATCAGTTTCTGATGAAGCCTTGCAAGCAGATTTTGAAGTGGCCCAGGTCTATGCCCAGATTCTCACCCGGCGCCCAGAACACAATATTTCGCCCACTAAGGATCGCATAGTGCGCGCCCTCGACTATCTTTCTGATCCGCAGCTGTCTTACCCCAGTTTGCATATTGCCGGTACCAATGGGAAAACCTCCACCGCGCGGATTGCCGACAGTCTGCTGAGTGCCCAAGGGCTGCGGGTAGGACGCTTTACCTCCCCGCACTTGGTGAGCGTACGGGAGCGGATATCTATTGATGGCGAACCTATCAGCACCCAGGGATTTTTGCAGGCTAATCAGGATGTAGAACCGATTATTGCCCTCGCCGATAAAGAGGGCGAAGCCGCGGGACAAGGGCGTCTTTCCTTTTTTGAATATCTCACCGCATTAGCTTTCCAAGCTTTTGCTTCCGCACCTATCGAGGTAGGCGTGATCGAGGTAGGGATGGGAGGACGCTGGGATTCCACCAATGTTCTCGATAGCGCGGTACAGGTAATCTGCCCGATTTCTTTTGACCATGAAAAATGGTTGGGCAATACCCTCGCGAAAATTGCCAAAGAAAAGGCGGGGATTATCCGGCCGGGTGCCACGGTTATTTGTGGTCCCCAGCCAGCGGAGGCCTTAGAGGTTATTCGCGAAGCCTGCCGGGAAAAGGATGCAACTTTGCGTCTGTTCGGGGAAGATATTCAGGTGAGGGACCAGAAAATGGCGGTCGGGGGACAGATGTTTACCCTCACCACGCCGCCGGCCACCTATGAAGACCTGTATTTGCCACTTTTTGGCAGCCACCAAGCCGTAAACGCGGCCTTGGCAATTGCTGCGGTAGAGGCGCTAGGGGCGGGCAAACCCCTATCAGAGGAAGTCTTAGCCACCGGTCTTAATGCGGTGCGCTCTCCGGGACGCTTAGAGGTATTGGGAGGATCGCCCACGATCATTGTCGATGCGGCCCACAATCCGGCGGGGGCAGCGGCGCTGCGGGCAGGGATAGAGGATGCGTTCGGTTTCCAAAAAATCGTGGGCGTTTTTTCCGCGATGAGCGACAAAAATGTAGAGGGGATTCTCGCCGAGATGGAACCGCTGCTAGATGCGATTGTAGTTACTCCGATGGAGGGGGAACGGGCTATGGAAGCGGTGGAATTGGCTAAAATCGGAGCCGATGTTTTCGGTTCGGAACAAACGTTTGCGGCTCCCAATCTTTTGGACGCAGTCGACCAGGCGGTTTCGCTAACCGAAGAAGGCGATTTGCCTGCCGATGCGGTCGGGATCGTGATTTTTGGTTCGGTTGTGTTAGCGGGACAGGCGCGCCAGCTGCTTTCCGGGCGGCTAGAACGGCAAAACCCTTCCCAGTAATGCCAAACGCAGGCAACTAGTGAGCAATCTCTGCATAAATGTGAAAAGATGTTCCCGTGACTTTAATCGTTGCGGTCGACGCCTATATGCTTGCCGATGCCAACCTAGTGGGTTGGGCATGGGTGATCGACCAGGATAATTGGGCGTGCGGATGCGTGGAAGATTCCGCGTCGGTCTCGCAGGCCCAATTTCGGGCGATATTTTCATTTGTGCGACGCTCGCACCAGATTCACGAGCCACTAATTATTTATACTTCCTCCGAATATGTAGCGGCGGTGCTGCAAACTTGGCGGCACCAGTGGCGCAGCAATAACTGGCGCAAACTTGATGGGATGCCGGTTACTGATCTATCCCTGATCCGTAATATCGATCGCTATCTAGCTGGGAAATCTTTGCAGGTAATATGTGCCGGCTCTAAGGAGCAAGAAATATTGCTACAGGCCCATATTTATGCCCGGGAAGCGGCCCTGGCACACCGGGATGGGCAAGAGGCCAAGCTGGGTCCCGGTCTTAACCAAGAGCTGGTCGGTAAGCTTCGCGGGCAAAAATCGAAGCAGCTAAAGGTAAGTGAAACACAGTTATTGCCAACTAAGGACTCGATTCCCGACAACGTAACCGAGTTTCCTCACCAGGTGCAGTCTAGGGAGTCGCTAACTTCCCTGGAAAGCCGGCCGCATTCGGGCCCCGTCGGGGTAGGTGGGCTCGGTTCTCCCGCGCGGGGCGCAGCTGCCAATTTGCGTCCTATCACTCAGGTAGTTAGGGATGAGGATCTGCGTTTTCAACAGTATTGTGCCAGTGCCGACCGGGTACAGATCCGGGAAATGATGCATCCGGAGTTTATGTCGATCGGGGAATTAGGGGTCCCAATTTCAAGTACGGAGGCGGCGGCGCTGCTAGCGGAAGATCCGCCTTCGCCCTCGGAAGTTGAGGTACGTGCACTGGGTCCCCACACCGCCCAAGTGATTTATTTTGATTCCACTTTGGTGCAGTCTTGGATTTGGACGCGCTACCAAAATAACCAGGCTCGGCTGATTTTCCAGCAGATTACTAAGCGTCCCGCAGATATTTTCGGCATGTAAGCTCTAAAAATATTGTTGGTGGCTCCGGAAACTCCGGAGCCACCAACTTATTTAGCGTTATTGAATTGTGTCAGTAGTTAAGAGATTTACAGCCCGACTTCGGCGGAGAAATCCCCTTCTTCCAGGCGCTTCTTTACCGCAGTGAGGTAACGAGCTGCATCCGCACCGTCGATTAGACGGTGGTCATAGGACAGCGCCAGGTACACCAGGGAACGCACCGCGATAGTGTCGTTACCTTCGGAGTCTTTCACTACCATCGGCCGGCGCACAATCGTGCCGAGCCCCAAAATCGCTTCCTCGGGGTAGTTAACTACCGGAGTATCGAAGAGGGCGCCGCGCGAGCCGGTGTTGGTAATCGAGAAGGTACCGCCAGACATTTCATCGATACTGATGGAACCGTCGCGAACTTTCGCCGCCAGCTCGTTGATCTTGCGGGCAATAGCCGCGATCGTCAGGTCGCCACAGTTCTTGATTACCGGAACCATCAGACCCTTCTCCGAGTCCACCGCAATCCCCACGTTCTCGTGATCGAAGTAGGTGACCTCGTTGGTTTCGTCATTTACCCGCGAGTTGATCTTCGGGTGCGCCTTGAGGGCTTCTACTGCCGCTTTCACGAAGAAGGGCAAGAACGACAACTTGGTGCCTTCCCGCTGGGCGAAAGAGTCCTTTGCGCGCGCCCGCAGGTTCGCGATCCGGGTAACGTCTACCTCTACTACCGTGGTTAGCTGGGCGGTAGAAGCCAGCGAGTTCATCATGTGCTTGGCGATGGTCTGGCGCATCCGGGAAAGTTTCTCGGTCTTGCCACGTTCTTGCGCCGGCTCGACCGAGGGTAGCGGAGCCGCGGGAGCTGCCGGAGCAGCAGGCGCCGGGGTTTGCGCTTTCTGCGCAGCCGCCAGCACATCCTCGCGCCGGATCCGTCCGCCTACGCCACTGCCGGTCAAGGTAGAAATATCTACGCCCTTTTCCCGCGCCAACTTGCGCACGATCGGAGTAACATATCCGCCCCCTACTTGCTTTGCTGCCTGTGGTTTTTCTGCCGGCTTCGGGCTCGGAGCCGCAGCTGGAGGCGTCGGCGCTGCCGGAGCCTTGGGTGCTGCGGGTTCGGGAGCAGGCGGTGCTGCTGGAGCCTTAGGAGAGGCCGGTGCTGCTGGAGCCTTAGGAGCGGCCGGGGCTGCTGGAGCCTTAGGAGCTGGGGGAGCAGCCGGCGCTTTAGGCGCGACCGGAGCATTCTCGGCGGGGGGTACTACCTGTCCCTGTACGGTCATAGTTCCCGGATAGCCCGTGTGTACCTGCGGGTATGCCCACTGTACTACGTGATGGTCACCCTCGCGTTTAATCGAGGAGGGGATACCGGCACCCGGAAGTTCCTCCGGGTTTTCTGGCAGGCTGGGAGCTGGGGGAGCGGCCGGCATTTTGGGGGCAGCCGGCGCCGCCGGAGTTTCTTCAGCGGCCGGGGCTGCCGGGGCGCTAGTGGCCGCCGGAGCAGCTGCGCCCTCGCCTACGCGGCAAAGCACCGTACCTACATCTACGGTTTCATCCTCTTGTACCAAAATTTCGGTGAGTACCCCGGCTATCGGGGAAGGCACCTCAGAATCAACCTTGTCGGTAGAGACCTCTAGCAGGGGTTCGTCTACTTCTACTTTGTCGCCGACTTTCTTTAGCCAGCGAGAAACTGTACCTTCGGTTACCGATTCGCCTAGGGCCGGCATTTCTACGCCTTGTCCGCCCCCTGCCGGGGCTGCGCTAGCAGCCGGGGCAGCCGGGGTTTCCGGGGCTGCCGGGGTCTCCGGAACCGGCGGAACTGCCGGAACCGCGGGAGGAGCGGGAGTTTCTTCAGCGGCCGGGGCTGCCGGAGTAGAAGGCGCTGCCGAGCCGGCTTCACTAGCTTCACCTACCCGGCAAACTACCGTGCCTACGTCCACAGTTTCGTCCTCTTCCACTAGGATCTCGGTGATTACTCCCGCGATCGGAGAAGGAACTTCAGAGTCAACCTTGTCGGTGGAAACCTCCAGTAAGGGTTCGTCTACTTCTACTTTGTCGCCGACCTTCTTTAGCCAGCGAGAAACTGTACCTTCGGTTACCGATTCGCCCAGAGCGGGCATCTCAATATCTTGTGCCATGTTCTTAATCTACCTTTCTGGACTTTAGGAATGCAGGGGTTTGCCGGCAAGCGCCATCGCGGCCTCGCCAACTGCTTCGTCTTGAGTGGGGTGGGTGTGAACCAGCGCTGCCACATCTTCGGGGAAGGCCTCCCAGTTAACCATCAACTGGCCTTCACCAACCAGTTCGCCAACTCGTTTGCCGAGGGCGTGGAAGCCTACAATCGGGCCATCCTTTTGCGCCACCAATTTGATAATCCCGCCGGTGCCCAGGATCTGGGATTTGCCGTTACCAGCCAGGTTATATTCGCTGACTTTCACCCCGTCCTTGCCGAACTTTTCTTCCGCCTGCGCCTGAGTTAAACCAACCGAGGCGATCTCGGGTTCGCAGAATGTCACCCGGGGAATATTGGGTTCTACCAGCGGCTGGGGATTAAGCCCGCCTAGGTATTCGGCTAGGAAGATACCTTGGGCGAAACCGCGATGCGCCAGTTGCAGGCCGGGAACAATATCGCCAACTGCATATACGCCGGGAACATTAGTCATTAAGTGTTCATCTACCGGGACAAAGCCGCGATCAATGTTTACCCCGATTTCTTCAAATCCCATATCTTTGGTGCGGGGGCCGCGCCCTACTGCCACCAGCAATACGTCAGCATCGAAAGTATCTCCGGCCTGGGTTTTAACCTGCACCGAGTTACCGGTTTGGGTAACCGAATCAAACATAGTGCCGGTCTTAAAGGCGATCCCGCGGCTGCGGAATGCCCGCTCTAGACCCTTAGAAACGGAGGCGTCCTCGTTATTAGCTAAATGGGGTAGCCCCTCAATCACGGTTACTTCGCTGCCCAAGGAAGCCCAGAGGCTGGCGAATTCGATTCCAATAACCCCGCCGCCTAGTACCACTGCCTTGTTTGGTACCCAATCGAGCTGCAATGCCTGATCGGAGGTGATTACCCGCCCCTCGATATTGAGACCGGGAAGAGACTTGGAATACGAGCCGGTAGCCAGTACCAGGTTCTTGCCCTGGTAGGTTTCCGAGCCCACCTGGACGGTATTTGGGCTGACAACCCGACCCCATCCTTGGATGTAGTCGATCTTGCGGGATTTCACCAGGCCCTGTAGTCCCTTGTGGAGGCGGGAAATGGTCTTGTCGCGGAAGCGGCCAACCTCTTGCATGTCAACGCCGTCAAAACTGGCGTTAACCCCCAGGCGAGAGGCTTCTTTAATGGCATCAACTGTTTCTGCCACGTGCAGCATCGCCTTGGTGGGGATACAGCCCCGGTGGAGGCAGGTGCCACCCACTTTGGCCCCTTCTATGAGGGCGACTTTCATCCCCAATTGGGCGGCGCGCAAAGCGGTAGCGTATCCACCGCTGCCCGCGCCCAAGACTACAACGTCATAGGTGCTCGTCATTGTGATGTTCTCCTTGATAAAATCACGGCTATGTCTGGCTATGACCTGGCGGGCACTAACCCCAAAAGGGATATCGCCCCTACCGCTGGTTTTCCAGACACCTGCACACATTCTTTCATTTTTGACCGCTAAGTGCACTCTGAATAATGCTATTTCTCAAGACGGCGAAGAAATGTGAAAGAGAATACAGTCAGTTTGAGGCTGAGCATGGGGGCGAGGAGCGATGCTTTCAGCTTGGGCGGGTACAATCTGAAAGATATTACGACGAAACTTCGGAGAAGATAGTGCCAGCATCTACACCCGCGCAAACCTCCCATAAGGATCCGCGCACCGCCTCTTGGGGGGTAGGGCGCATCTTCATGGCGGGTTTAGTGGTGTTCTCGGTGGTTGCGTTATTTCACGAGTTCTCAACCCTGCCGGCTGCTGGTTCAGCCGGATACGGGCTGGCAATGTTGTCGCTGGCGAATGTGGCGCACTGGATCGTGCTTGCGATCGCGGTCATTCATAATGGGCGGCGGATGCGCCTACTTGCCTGGGCGCTCAGCGGGATCGAAACTTTACTATTGGTGCTGTTTGCTTTGGTGTTTTCCGCTCCGCACCTGGAGCGGGCGCAACTGCTGTTTAGCTGGGGTCAAGAATACCTGTATTTTCCCGCGATTCTCACGGTGTTAACGGTTATCTGGCTGCTGGTTTCTTCTCCGCTGCGCGGCAGCGGCAACTAAACCAGATCGGGGTAAGAGTTTTGCCGCAGGGCTTCATAAAGGCCGATGGAAGCCGAAATCGTCAGGTTTAGGGAACGCAGATGCGGCACCATCGGGATCCGCACTAAGTCCGCTACCCGAGGATGCGCCATGACTTCTTCGGGTAGCCCGGTAGGTTCGGGGCCAAATAGCAGCCCGTCGTCCGGGCCGTAGGAGGCGTCTTGAAAGTGCAGCTTAGCGTGACCGGTAAAAGCATGGATTTTCCCAGGGATTTCGGCGAGGGCGTCCTCTAAGTTAGGGTGCACTTTCACGTGCGCGAGGTCGTGGTAGTCCAGGCCCGCGCGCTTTAGCTTAGTATCATCCATATCGAAACAAAGCGGTTCTACCAGGTGTAACAGGGTACCGGTGCAGGCGGATAAGCGGATAGCGGCTCCGGTATTTCCGGGGATGCGCGGCTCGAAATAGATCAAATGCAACACGTCCTCGATTCTAAAGCCTTTTCCGAGGGGCAAATAATCTCGCTAGCTATCCTCGGAACAAATTGAGGTAACTGGCATCGAAAACCGCTGCCGGTTAATACTAGGTAGTAGCTGTCTCGCAGAATCTAGCCGTCCGATTCTTCAGCTATGTTCTCCCTGTTCAAGTAATCTGGAATCGGTAAGACTCCCACGTTTTTGGAGGAATCATGGATCTTAACTCTCGCCCGCTGGCTCTCGATCCTTACGAGGCGCTGCCGGAACTTCCTACTTTCACTTTGACTTCTACCGATATGACTGCCGGGGGAGAGATGCCATCTGCGCAGATAGCGGCGGGGAAGAATCTATCCCCGCAACTTTCTTGGAGCGGTTTCCCCAAAGAAACCAAGTCTTTCCTGCTGACTTGTTTTGATCCCGATGCCCCTACGCCTTCCGGGTTCTGGCACTGGTTGATTACCGACATCCCGGCGGAGATGACTTCCTTGCCTACCGGTGCGGGCAGCAGCGACTTGGAGCTTGACGGCGCGGCCTTCCATTTGCGTAACGATGGGGGCGGCTGGTCATATATGGGGGCGGCTCCGCCGAAGGGGGATCGTCCTCACCGCTATATTTTTGCCCTTCACGCCCTGGATACGGAAACTTTGGAACTGGATGAGGACGCCTCGGCGGCGGCTGCTAACTTCCAGGCGCTGTTTCATTCCTTGGCACGCGCTACTTTAGAGGTTACCTACCAAAATAAGTAGGGCGCTTCAGTCAATCGGAGCTTCTTCGAAACTGCTGTAGCGTGGGTACTTTTCGGGGTGCGCCTTCATTTCCTCGTATTCCTGCAAGGCAGCCAGGGTCTGGGCATTGGGAATGTCGCGCGATATTTGGAACGGGATTGCCTGATCTCGCACGGTTTGCCGCAAGAATATGGTGACCGCAGTAGTTAGATCCATGCCCAGGTCTTTAAGCAAAAGCTGCGCGGAGCGCTTGAGTTCAGCGTCCAAATTGATGTTGGTACTAACTTTAGCCATCGTTACCCCTCCTGTTCTTACATAAATAGTAGAAACATTGCGATTAAAAATCAATGGTTATATGCGTACTATATGCGTAATACGCATATAATTATTGTTTTTTACGGTTCACGCCCTGGATACGGAAACTTTGGAACTGGATGAGGACGCCTCGGCCGCGGCTGCTAACTTCCAGGCCCTGTTTCATTCCTTGGCGCGCGCCACTTTAGAGGTTACCTACCAAAACAAGTAGGGGCGGAGGCATAAACGGAAAGGCGGCGGGGTAGCGGAGAGCCTTCAGTCAATCGGAGCTTCTTCGAAGCTGGTATGGCGCGGGAACTTTCTGGGGGCGTACGCGAAACGCGGTAAACTAAAGACCGTGTCTAAGCGTAAAAATACTATTGATGATTTTTTGGTTTGGGCGGGGATTATCCTGGTCGCGCTCTCAGCTATTTTGGATTTCTTTTTGCTTTTTACTGCTAACTATCTTAGAAACATGCTGTTTACCCTTCCGGTCTGGGCTTTAGGCTTTGCCTGTTTTGTGATAATCGGGAGTCGGGAAAAGAATAAAAAGACCCGCGGAAATTCGAAGCGCTAGCTAGGTTTTAGCTACTAAACTATTACTGGATTCTTCCCGGAGGAGATTCTACTAGTCGCATCGGATCAGCGCCCTGATTTACATCGAACGATTCGGCGGGCTGCCAATGATTTACGCGGTAGCGTAGATGGATGGGATTTCAAAGCCTACGTGTTGGGAATGTTGTTTTACCGTTTTATTTCCGAACACATTACCAACTGGGTAATAAGATACAGGCCGAGGGCGGGGAGGCGGATTTCAACTACGCCCAAATAAGTGGTGAGCAGGCAGAAACCGCCCGGGAATATATGGTTAATACCCTCGGGTTTTTCATTCCTCCCTCGGAATTGTTCCAAAACGTGCGCCGGGCCGCGCCTCGTGACCAAAATCTAAACGAGACTCTAGCGGCGGTGTTTGCCGATATTGAGGCTTCGGCTATTGGTTCATCCTCAGAAGATGACCTTAAAGGGCTATTCGATGACGTCAATACTAATAGCCCCCGTTTGGGGAACTCGATTGCGGAACGTAATGCCAAGCTGGTAAAACTGCTTG